>DULO01000064.1 GCA_012840345.1 Candidatus Fermentithermobacillaceae bacterium | reverse complement strand
TCGACCATTACCTGCGCTGGTACAACGAGGAGCGAATCAAGATGTCGCTTGGTGGAAGGAGCCCGATGGAATACAGGCGAAGCCTTAAGTGCGTATCATGAAGTCCAAGAAAACGTCCGCACCTCCATGGGGTCAATTTACCACCGGCGCTAACAACTCCTTGGCCGTCCTGGTAAGGGAATGTTTCTCCCTCGACCCTTTCTCGGAAAGTCTTTACGTCTTTTGTAACAGGCAGAAGAACAAGCTGAAGATACTGAAGTGGGACCACAACGGGTTTTGGCTGTATTACCGCAGGCTTGAGAGAGGGAGATTTCAGTGGCCGGAGAAGTCTGACTCCCCGGTGACGGAGATTGATTACCGGCAACTGCGGTGGCTTCTGGATGGGCTTGCGTTAAGGCAACCAAAGGCCCACCCGGAGGTGAAGGCCAGGACGATCGTGTAGGAAAGCGTGAACAATCCCTGCATAATCAGGCTTTTCCTAGAGGGATTGGCTGGTAAATGTCGAATCCATACATCATGGACACCTCGATTAGCATAGAAGAGCGCTGCGCGGTTTTGGAGCGTGAGAACGCTGCCGCGGCGGTGGCCATAAGTGAGGCAAGAGAGCGTTGCGCCCTTTTGGAACAACAGAATGCTGAACTCACGGCCAAGGTCAAGTGGTTCATGGAGCAGTTCAACCTCCTAAAGCAAAAGCAGTACGGGGCGTCCAGTGAGAAGACCGTACCCGGACAAGAGCAGTTGTCCTTCTTCAACGAGGCTGAGAGTGAGTCCCGGGGACCCACCGAAGGTGGGTGTGAGCGGCGGGAACCGACGGTCGAGACCATCACGTACAAGCGCCGCAAAGAACGTGGACAGCGCGAGGAGATGCTGAAGGACCTCCCGGTGGAGACGGTTGAGTACAACCTTTCCCCCGAAGAGCGGGTCTGTCCTAACTGCGGGGAAACCATGCACGAGATGAGCGTGGAAGTGCGGCAGGAGCTGAAGGTCATCCCGGCTCAAGTGAAATTGGTGAAGCACGTGCGCCACGTGTACTCCTGCCGTAGGTGCGAGCGCGAAGGGACCTCCACGCCGGTAGTCACAGCCCCCGCGCCTGCCCCGGTAATCCCCGGAAGCCTGGCCTCCCCCAGCGCGGTCGCCCACATCATGAACCAAAAGTACGTGGAAGGCCTGCCCCTGTACCGGCAAGAACAACAACTGTCCAGCCTGGGGATTGAGTTGTCCCGGCAGACCATGGCCAACTGGATGGTCTACACTTCCGACAAGTGGCTCGCCCCCCTCTACGACCGGATGCGGGAACACCTTTTGAGACGGGATATCCTGCAGGCGGACGAGACCACGCTGCAGGTACTTAGAGAAGACGGACGAGAGGCCGAGTCCCGGTCGTACATGTGGATGTACCGGACCGGAAGGGACGGTCCCCCGATAGCGCTTTTCGACTACAAGACGACCCGAGCAGGCAAGCACCCCAAGAAGTTCCTATCGGGGTTTAGGGGGTATCTCCAGGTTGACGGCTACTCGGGTTACGACATGCTGCCGTCGGACATCACCTTGGTCGGCTGCTGGGCTCACGCCAGGCGCAAGTTTGACGAGGCGCTAAAGGTGTTGCCGGTCGAAAAGAGGGCATCCCCAAGCGTGGCCAAGGAAGGGCTGGAGTACTGCAACCGGCTTTTCGACATAGAGCGGGAGTATGTGAACGCCGCGCCTGAACTAAGGTACAGGGTAAGGCAGGAGAAGAGCCGCCCGGTTCTGGATGAATTCAGGAGGTGGCTTGAAAGGAAGACCCCGGAGGTACTGCCGCAAAGTTTGCTTGGTCAGGCGGTCAGGTATTGCCTAAACCAGTGGGACAAACTACAGCGCTTCCTACTGGACGGTAGGTTGGAACTCGACAACAACCGGAGCGAGCGCTCCATCAAGCCGTTCGTGATCGGGAGGAAGAACTGGCTGTTCTCCAACACGCCCAAAGGGGCAAGGGCCAGCGCGATCATCTACAGTATCGTGGAAACGGCCAAGGAGAACGGGCTTATCCCCTTTGAGTACCTAAGGCTCCTGTTCGAGAGGCTCCCCAACCTGGGCGAAAAAGACATCGACGAGATCCTACCATGGTCGGATTCCATCCCTGCTGCCTGCCGGTCACCAAGGCAGAACACCTGACACCTGCGCCGCACGCAACCCACTGTCCCGCTATTCCAAACAAGGTGTGCGCTACTTTACGCTTACGTTGATCTAGATTGACGCTGATACCTTACGGACAAAGGGCCTCCACATTCAGCCCATATCCCTGTCTGGACATCTGCAGCTTCCAAGGTTGAGGAGGCACTGGCGGGGTCGCGCTTAGGGGTGACCGAGTATCAGGCAGTGGGGAGTGGGCGACTCAGCCCTCTGGTGGCGAAGACCCAATCAACAGGCCTAGAAGGAGGGGGCCTAGACGGCAGACTGGGACAACCCGGTGTTCATGCATGGAGAGTGATTAGGTAGATGGACAGCTTTGAAAGGCTCTTCTCAATAATGCTTGACAGAGATGTCTACCCAAACTTCCTTGACAGTGAGCCTGAGGATGCTGAGCTTCAGAGGGCTATCGATGAGGCTTGCGAGCAGTGCTCCGCGGAAATCGGCATCTTGTCAGAAGGGGCGATCGAGGATCTGTTGGGCTCCCTGGATGAGTACTGGGCTTGGGAGCTCAGGACCCAGTTCTCGGACTTCACTCAGGATGAGGCGAGGAGCGCGCTGGTGTTGGAAATAGTGCGCAATAGGATGAGCAGGCTGTACGCGGACCCCCGCCGCTGGATGTCTCGAGACGTCAAGGGCAGCAAAGTGTTCAGCAAATACCCTGAGCTCCTCGGACTGCTAGATGACGATGGTCTCGTGCCTTTCGGGCCCCCCTTCGAGATCGATAGCCATGGATTGGCCTATAGAGATTCTGATCTCTACTACCATCAGTTCCTGCGCCGTCACTTCAGCTCGAACATAAACTACGACTTTATCGAAGCTCTCCGAAGAGCTAGTGCTGTCAACCCGAGAGTCAGGATTCGAATAGCCCTTGACCCCCACAGAGTGACAGTTCGGGGTACCCGACGCAGACTTGAGGAGCGGGATCGCTGGTTCGGTCCGCCGCTGGCATGGAGTAGACTAGACGACATGTCGGCTATTGGCCGGACAGTGCACGGAGACGCTTCCGATCACCTTTGGGCAGGGATTAGTCGCACGGAGTTCGTCTGGGCAAGACACGGAGAGAATCTGAAGGCCTTCCAAGCTGAGGAGCTGCCTCCTCTGGAAGCGGGAGAAGGATACGTCTTCTGCCGGTACGTTCACTCCCTGCGCGATACAGGCAGGCGCCTGTTTGTTCACCTGGACGGCGCAGTTCGAGTGTACACTGATGATTACCCCCAGAGATACGACGGAACGATTGAGTACAGCAAAGGTCACTACGTGAAACTGTTCCGGGTTGATGGCGAACTTCCGACTGGCCAATGGTCCATGCTCGTGTCCTTCTTCTTTCGGCAGAATCGGCTCGTGCTAGAATACCTACAGAAGGAACCTTCCCTAGCCTAGACTATTGACGGTCTGAGTGGGGCACCTGGCAATGATGTCTGTCTCTCAACCCGGAGTCATACTGGTTCGGAAACCTCTTGCAAATGGCGAAGACCGGGGGAAAAGGTTGACTGCAATCTGACTGCAATCACGATGGAAATCACGTGGAGAGACGGGTACGAATTGGGAAGTGTGACAGACAAACGAGCAGGTAATACGGCAGATTCGGTACGCGTCGGAACGGAGTGGGATGGAGGCCGCTTGCTTGACATGCAAGAGGTCCCGGGTTCAAGTCCCGTCTCCCCCACCATAGAAAATAGCCGCTCGAAGAGCGGTTTTTTGTTATGTGACTAGACTATTGCTATCGTAAGGTACTCCGCTGCAGTCTCGCTGCAATTGGTGACCTGAGTCGGCCCGGTTACAATACGGGTCGTCAATCTCTGAAGGTATGTGTGCACCTCTGCCGAAACGTAATGGCTCACGCTGATGTGCTTTGCCGCTCTAGCTTGACAGATGGTTCTGAAGCTCGAGAGTGAACCGACCCTACCATGGTCGCGAGTCTACTTCGCGACATTCGGGTCCTGGCCAAACTTGAGCATTAAGGCTGCGAAAGTGTGACGCTCACCATGGAGTCGAGACTTGGGAAGCCAGATCTGTCAAAAGGAAGGACGCCAGATGGGAGAGACGGGCAGAATCAGATTAAGATATGAGATTGTCTTATTCTTCGTAACCACTATTCTGCTCACTTGGCTTCTGTGGCTCCCTGCCTTTTTGATACAAAACCGCGGCGTCCCTATGAGGCTCCCCTATAGTTTCTTTATAACTGTCGGAACCTTTGCTCCATCTGCGGCCGGTTTTTTCTTCACATACATGTTCGGTGGGAAAGCTGACGTACGTTTATTGGTTCACTCATTGCTCAATATGCGTATCGACATAAAAAGGCTGCTATCCGTTTTCTTGGCCCTGCCGGTAGTATCGGCGGTTTCATGCCTGGTTTTGTACCTTTCAGGAGGCACTCTTCCACCGATGCAGTTTCCTCCATGGTTTATTCCTATCGCTTTTGTGTACATTCTTGTTTTTATGGGGCCACTGGGTGAAGAGGCAGGAAGTAGTGTCCTTATACTTCTGTAAAAAGGGATCCTAACGGATCCGATGGTTCGGGCCACCGGCCCCTCTGGTAGACTGGTTGATTGAGAGATCACTAGTCGGAGGAGGAGCAACGGTGACCCAATATCAGATTACGCTTTC
>DULO01000063.1 GCA_012840345.1 Candidatus Fermentithermobacillaceae bacterium | reverse complement strand
TGGTGCGAGGGAGGGGATTTGAACCCCTACGCCTTAGGGGCACTGGATCCTAAGTCCAGCTCGTCTGCCAGTTCCGACACCCTCGCACTATTCAGGAGGTGTGATGCTTTGCGGGTTCACACTAAAGATTATGGTGGGCCATGATGGACTCGAACCATCGACTCCCCGCTTAAAAGGCGGGTGCTCTACCACTGAGCTAATGGCCCAAACTGGCTGGGGCGGCAGGATTCGAACCTGCGGATGTCAGCTCCAAAGGCTGATGCCTTACCGCTTGGCGACGCCCCAGCGTCTAAACGAAATGGCGCGCCCGGCAGGACTCGAACCTGCAACCTTCAGATCCGAAGTCTGTAACTCTATCCAATTGAGCTACGGGCGCGGTCTGAAAAACAAACTTGGGGTGAATGACGGGACTTGAACCCGCGACCCCCAGGGCCACAACCTGGTGCTCTAGCCAGCTGAGCTACATCCACCACGTTTTCTTTCCTAGTTGGCGCGCCTGGCAGGAATCGAACCTGCGACTCCCTGCTTAGAAGGCAGGTGCTCTATCCCCTGAGCTACAGGCGCGCTGGAGCGGGTGATGGGAATCGAACCCACGTTACCAGCTTGGAAGGCTGGAGCTCTACCATTGAGCTACACCCGCTTGCGTCACGAATCGACCTTTCGGACGAGCCGACTTGGAGATCGGACCCCGCTCAGGCCGCATGAGACATTTTACTCGAAAAGGGCTGTTCGGGTCAAGAAGAGCGCCTCAACATCCTCGAACCCGCCAAGGCCGCCCACGGCTTCTCGCTTCCTTCTCGCTCGCGTCCCTCCGGACCGCTTCCTTCCCGATGGCTTCCTTCTCGGAAGAAGAACTTCACTACCATCTGCTGCCCCATATTCTCGTAGAACATGGTAGTCTCGTCAGCGATCTTGAGTTCGAACTCCTGCCCCATGGTCTGGATTTTAGCAGATCGGCCGTCCACCACAACAGTGATCTTGCCGCCCTCGTTGCACTGGTACGTCCCCGCAAAGCGGTCCAGGTAGCCTTCAGGCACATCGGTCCATTCTTTCTCCACGCTGCGCTTTTCATCCATGGGCAATCCTAGGGCAACGTTGATGGCCGAAAGCCAAATGGCTCCCGCCGGGACTCCACCCACGTTGGTTAGTACCGCCGCGGCTATCCCTTTTTCCGGGACAAAGCCGAAGTTCGACGACACTCCGGGCTGGCTGCCGCCGTGTTCCATTAGAGTGACGCCGTGGTAATCGGGCACCGTCTGCAAACCCAAGCAGTAGAACGACCGTCTTCCGGTCCGGATCACGGGAGTGCACATTGCCTTGACGGACTCCTCAGAGATGATGCGATTTCCGTTTCCAGCCACTCCCTTATTCAGGAAGACCTCCGCGTACTTCATCAAGTCCAAGACGTTGGACCGGACGCCTCCACCGACCTCATAAGTGCCCAGGGTAGGCCACGGTTGGCGTTCGAGCTCGCCCGTCTCTAGGTTGAAATTGTAGGGGACAGTGACGTTCCCCATCTTGGGAAGTTCCTCAAGGTTGTAAGTGGAGCGGTTCATCCCGATTGCGTCGAGAATGTGATGGGTCATGTACCGGCGATAGAGACGTCCGGTCAACCGTTCGATGATGAGGCCGTTTAGGAGGAACGTATCGTTTGCATAGCTGAAGTACTCTCCCGGCTTGCCCAGGATCTCGTAGTCTTCCCCATTCAAGAACTTCACGTGGTCTTCGAGCCGGATGATGTCTTCCCGCCTGGTCATGGGTGGCAGACCCGTGCTGTGAGAGAGGATGTGCCGGACCGTCACCTTCGACATGTCGGCCCCGTGCAAAGTGAGCTCGGGAATGTACTTAGTCACCGGGTCATCCAGAGAAACCATCCGCGCGTCTACCAGCTGCATCATAGCCATCGCCGTGAAGGACTTGCTCACTGACGCCACTCCGAAGATGGACTCGGGCGTGACGGGTTCTTTCGTCGTAATGTCGCGCACGCCAAACCCCTTGGCATAGATGACTCTGCCCTCCGCATACACGGCGACGGCAGCACCGGCTATGTGATTGTCCCGCATTGTTTGTTCTAGATATTCTTCAAACTCGTTCCATTTTGTAGTTTTCGTGGTTGCAGTCAAGATGAAACCCCCTCGTATCTACCTTGTATCTGCCCTTGTATCTGACCCTGTGTCTGACCTTCTATCTATGAGCTATGAACCCAGTCACCTATAGACCGAGTCACGTCCAGTCGGACGGACAATCGACCAGCTTGTTGATACTGATTGTTGATACTGACCGGACGACCAGATAACCGACCAGTTGGATGACGAACAATCTTGTTGATTGTTCATTGATCCTTCGACATATGGCCGGTGACTTCCCCCTGTGGATGGGAAGAGGATTGGATTGGTCTTCGTTTCGTCTTTTAACGGACCGCCCCATAATCGCGGAGACGTAGGGTTTTGAACCCCAATCTCACGACGACGTGGGGTTCTAAGCCCCAATCTTGCCACCATCTAGGGTTTTAAGCCCCAGTTCCATGACTACGTGGGGTTCTGAACCCCTGTGACTGCTTCTGTCCCCCATTGCCGG
>DULO01000008.1 GCA_012840345.1 Candidatus Fermentithermobacillaceae bacterium | reverse complement strand
GTGATGCGGTCGGGACAGATGGCGTTCGCGAGGATAGTCTCCAGCTTCGGCACCACTGTCTATGCCGCCCACCAAGTAGCGCTGAACGTGGAAGGGCTCAGTTTCACTCCCGGCCAGGCGTTTCAAATCGCCACGACTTCCCTGGTAGGCCAAAGCCTCGGCGCCAAGAGACCGAAGCGCGCGATGCGGACCGGCTGGGAAGCCTTAAAGATCGGCGCGGCCGTCGCCGTTCTGGTGGGGCTCGTCTACTTCTTCTTTGGGAAATACGTGGCCTACCTCTACACCGACGACAGGACTGTAACCGAATTGGCCGCAGGAGCTCTTAGGATAATCGCCGTAGCGCAGCCGTTTATGATCGGCAACTTCATCTTGTCAGGCGGCCTTAGGGGTGCCGGCGACACTAAATGGACCCTGTATATAACCGCCGCCGGGATCTGGGGCGTCCGTGTAGTGCTCGCCTACATTCTCGCTATCAAGATGGGAATGGGACTCCCCGGCGCCTGGATAGGGATGGCTATGGACATGTCTACCAGAGCGATACTGGCCGCGTTGAGGTTTAGGGCGGGACACTGGGCTAAAATCGAGGTATAGGATCCCCTTAGCCCAGGGATTGGTCGGCCAAGGGCCTTGAGATTGAAGCGAAAGCACCCACTGTCAGAAGGGCGACTCCCAGCACGACGAGCATTGTCTTGCTGCCGAACATGTCCAGTCCCCATCCCACAATCGGGGTGGACAAAGGCGCCATAAGCGTTGAGGCTGCCGACCTGAAGGCGAAGACCCGTCCCCTTATGTCCGACGGGGTAACCTTGTGGTAGATGGAGCTTATGGGTATCAAGATTAGCGGTCCCGAGGCGCCAAACAGCGCGAAGGTGCCAAACGCCGTCCACATACTCGTGGTAAGCGCGGTCAGGGCAAAGGATAGTCCCATGCCCGCAATGCCCATGAGAAGCATCTTGCGCAGTTTGACCGACTTAATGGCAGCCACCCAGAAAGAAGAAAGCACCGACATCACCGCAGCGACGCTGAAGGCCAATCCCAGCATCCCGGTGTCTTTCTTGAGCACCTGTAAGACGTGGACCTGAAAGCCCAACTCCACCGGGACCGTGCACAAGTTTATGGCTATGGTGAGCAGCAAGAGGTGAACAGCCACGGGCATGGAGCGGTAAAAGGCGAGCCCGTCCCAGATCCGTCGAATCCCCGGTCTACCGGATCCGCTAAGGGCCGCGTCCACCTGCGTCCTGATGAAAAACACACACAGGGCAGCGGCGGCGCAGAAAACTCCGTTCACCCACATCACTCCCGGTCCGCCCCATGCTTCCAGAATGATGCCTCCCAAAGCCGGACCTACTATCCAGGCCGTGTTCTTCCCCATGCTCTGGACCGCGTTGGCGCGCGGAACCGAATCCGAAGACACTAGAGACGGGATTAAAGCCATGCCCGCGGGCTCGTAGAAGGAGGACATAGTTCCTGACGCAAGCATCCAAAAACACGCGTGAGCGACCCCAAAGGTCCCCGTGTAGAGAGCGTAACCCACATATAGCGTAACTAAGGAACGGACCAGATCGGTTAAGGCCATGACCGTTTTTCTGCTCACCCGGTCGAGGACCAATCCCGCCACCGGACCCACGAACAAGGGGGGCAGCATGCGCAGCACAACTGCCAAAGATGTGGTTTCGGCGGACCCGGTCTGCCTCAGCACAAGGACGGACAACGCCAGACTGCCGACGCCATCGCCGATGGCGGATAGAGTTTGAGCAGTCCAAAACAGCGAGTAGTCGCGTCCAAGACGGAGCGGAGCCGCCACACCTGTGAGAATGCGTCCAAGACGAGTCAAGGATCCCGGGCTCAACCCTCTTTCCTCCTCAATAGCGTTGGATTCGCCGTTTGCCTTGACCGAGTGCGGATTCGTCTACAACTATCCGTATTGAGATTCAAGGCAAGGGCACAGTTCTCCTTCCGGGTCCTCCGGCATCGTCGTGGTGAATCGTAGAAGACCCCTCATAGGATACAGGAGACGAGAATAAAGGAGTGACCGCCATGTGCCCGTTGGAGATAGCTTTGGATGGTCGCAGGGTGTGGGTGGTTGCGCCCGGCGATACGCTGTACTCGATTTCGCTGGAGATTGGGACTACCGTTTCGGAACTTATGGAGGCGAACCCCGGGGTTGACCCCTCTAACCTGATTCCAGGCGAAGTCTTGGAGCTTCCCGAGTTCCTCGGGCTTCCGGTAGGCCCCGTCCCTCCTTGCCCTTCGGGCTTCTACTGGGTTGTGGCTCCCGGAGACACGCTGTTCCTTATCGCCTCTCAAGTGGGCACTACCGTAGACGAACTTATGGCTCTGAACCCCGACGTGGACCCTTGGAATCTCAGGCCCGGCCAGAGCATCTGCTTGCCCTTTCCACCCGGGTAGCAGGCATTGTTAAGGATGCGTCATGTATGTGTCATATTTTATAACATCTATATAACGGACTTTGTTGGCGCCACGTTGCCGTGCGGATATAATGGTGCGTAAGTTTTTCAATGACGCCGCTAGACGCTACTTCCTGAGAAAGCGAGTGATGCCGGTGCAAAGGTCCGCGAGAAAAGATACACCTAAGGACTCCCTTTACGTCTACCCTATGGGAGTCGTGGAACGCTTGACCGGCCTAACCAGACGGCGCATCAGGTACTACGAGGAAGCGGGACTGGTCCATCCGGACCGGACCCCGGGGGGCCACCGCCTCTATTCCCAAGAGAACGTCAACACGCTCCTTAGGGTGCGGTCGCTTATTGAAAGTGGCATCACTACCATGGAGTCGATCCGCAGGATAATGGCGGCGGGACTGGATGAGCCGGCAAGAGAGGTGTCTTGGGAAGCCTCTAGGGACACGGGAAGGATGCCGGGAAGGGTCGTAGGAGACGCCGCAGTCAGAATGCGGCCGGTGGAGACCCCGTTTGTACCGGTGGAAAAAGTCCCGGAAAGCGACAGCACGTCCTACTTCCGTAGAAGCGCGGTCCGCGGCAACAGAGAAAAGCGATAGCCCATTTGAGTCTGCCCCAAGAAAGGACGGATACCCGCATGGCCCAAGACACACCATACGTAAACCCAAAGAGGCCCGCCACCAAAGAAGACGTCTTGAGACTGGCCGAAGATCAGCAAATCAGGTTCATACTGCTTCAATTCACAGACATCCTTGGTGTGGTAAAGAGCGTCGCTATCCCTGTCCAGCGGTTGGAAAAAGCGCTTGACGGCCAGATCTTGTTTGACGGTTCGTCGGTCCACGGATTCGTTCGGATCGAAGAATCGGACATGCTCCTAAAGCCCGACCCGTCCACGTATGTGGCGTTTCCTTGGCTGAACTCGGGCAGGGAGCATACCGCCCGTCTCATCTGTGACATCTACACTGCCAACGACGAGCCTTTCGCGGGCTGCCCGCGCCTTACGCTGAAGCGCGCGATCAAGGATGCGGCCGCCATGGGATATGCCATGAACGCCGGTCCGGAAGCCGAGTTTTTCCTGTTTCACCTGGATGCCCAGGGAGCCCCGACAATTAAGACCCACGATCAGGGTAGCTATTTTGACCTTTCCCCTGTGGATAAGGGCGAAGTCGCCAGGCGAGATATGGTCATAGCCTTGCAGGACCTGGACTTCGACATCGAGGCCGCCCACCACGAAGTGGCCCCCGGTCAGCACGAGATAGACTTCAGGTACGCCGACGTGCTGTCCACGGCCGACAATATGGTTACTTTGAAGCTAGTCGTACGCACCATTGCGGCCCAACACGGACTCCACGCCACTTTCATGCCCAAGCCTGTTCACGGCATAAACGGTTCAGGCATGCACGTGCACCAGTCCCTCTTCCAAGGTGAGACAAACGTTTTCGACGATCCCCAAGGCGAGTACGGCCTGTCAGACACTTGCCTACAGTATTTGGGGGGTCTCTTGCATCACGCGCGGGGATACACCGCGATCACCAACCCTCTCATTAACAGTTACAAGAGGCTTGTGCCCGGCTACGAAGCGCCCGTCTACATCGCGTGGTCTGAGCGCAACAGGAGCCCATTGATCCGGGTGCCTTCAGGACGCGGCATGTCCACAAGACTGGAGCTCAGAAGCCCCGACCCCTCGTGCAATCCGTACCTGGCCATGGCCGTCATGCTCCAAGCGGGATTGGACGGGATCAAGAAAGGAATAACGCCGCCTCCCCCTGTCAACCGCAACATATACGAAATGACTATTGAAGAAAGGCGCCGTTTAGGAATAGGCAACCTTCCGGGAAGCCTTGACGAAGCGATTCAAGAACTACTGGCCGACGAAGTCATCCTGCAGGCGTTGGGCGACCATATCGTGGGACGTTTCGTCGAGGCCAAGCGCATCGAGACCGATGTCTACAGGACCCAGGTCCATCAGTGGGAACTGGACCAGTACCTATCCGTGTACTAGCCCATACCTCTATCGTCAAGTGTGAGTAGGATGAGAGAACGCCGGCCCGAGACCGGCGTTCTCTTCGATTCTCTCTTCAGTCTTGCTTAGCGCTCTACCCCATCATGTGATTGGGAAGCCCGAGCCTTTCTTTTGCCCTCTTTAGCACTGGCGTGGAGACTTCCATGGCCTTGCGCGCCCCCTCCACCAGCGCCTCCTTAACGTATCCTGACTCGGACATCTCCCGGTGTCTTTTTTGGATAGGCTTGAGGCATTGGATGACGGCTTCCGCCAATCCCTTCTTAAAGTCCGCGTAACCTTTGCCCGCGTACATCTCCTCAAGCTTTTCGATGGGTATGTCCGCGCAGTGGGAGTATATGGTCAGAAGGTTGGCCAGAGCGGGCTTATTATCGGGGTCGTAGATGATTTCGCGCCCCGAATCGGTCACAGCCCTACGGACCTTCTTCACGATTTCGTCTTCGCTGTCCCCCAGAAAGATGGCGCCGTACGGGTCGGTGTCGGACTTGGACATCTTTCGGCTCGGGTCGGCTAAAGACTTGATCCTGGCGCCGGTCTTGGGGATCACGGGCTCAGGTACCTTGAAGGTGTCCCCGTAGCGGGAGTTGAACCTAATGGCCAAGTCTCTCGCCAGCTCCACGTGTTGTTTCTGGTCTTCCCCCACCGGCACCACGTCTGTGTCGTAGAGGAGTATGTCTGCCGCCATTAGAGCCGGATATGTGAACAAGCCGCCCGATACCGACTCCCTGCCCTCGGACTTCTCCTTGAACTGCGTCATCCTGGACAACTCGCCGAACGTGGCGGTGCATTCCATGATCCAGGACAGCTCGGAATGGGCCGGCACGTCAGACTGGACGAACAAAGTGACCTTCTCCGGGTCCAATCCCGCGGCCATCATATAGGCCGCCGTGTCAACTATCAGAGTACGAAGCTCTTTGGGGTCCTTTGGGACCGTCAAGGCGTGAAGGTCCACCACACAGTAGAAGCAGTCGTATTCCTCCTGCAGCCTAACAAAATGCTTGATGGCCCCCAGATAGTTGCCTAGGGTGAGCCCTCCCGTAGGCTGCACTCCCGAAAACACTCTCTTCATGCTTACCTCTCCTTCCGGTTGTAAGATGCTTCCATCGCACGCGCCGCCGGCAAAGCGCCGACAAACAAAAAACCCCATCCTATTGGGACGGAGTTTTGTCCGCGGTGCCACCCGATTTCGCCTAACGGCGCACTTCACGACTAAAGCGTCCCATCTTGTATCGGTGATGAGCCGGCTCTCGCTCGCTCCCGAGCCCATTCCCGGAAGACGGGTGCGCAAGGACTTTCACCTAACCCCTGCTCGCTGTAAGCACCGTCAGACCGGTACTATTCTCGTTCATGGCACACGGTATGCTCTTGTGATTGACAGTATTATCCCACGCCCAGCCCGGCATAGCAAGGCAGTGTCGCCTCCGCGTGCGCGCATTTACCGGGCAAAACCGTCAAATAACTAAGACATGCACATTATTGGCGTAATAATATCCCTCCTGACAGGAGTCTACACGGTGAACTGGGGGCGGGTCCTCTGGAAAGAAGGCAACAAGGCGGGAGCCTTCTGGTCCTTTCTGTTGGCCGTCGCGTCCACAGGAGCCTCCCTTTGGTTCTTCTACAGCCACGGTTTCTTTCCTTAGTCCCGGGCGGGTCCACTCAAAAAAGAGAGCCCGGGAGTCCCGGGCTAAGACAGGTTCTGCTGTCGCATATCGGGGGGGTGATCTGCGGCAACATGACAACTTCTCAGTCTATCCATCGGATTCAACGAAAACCTCTGAAGGGCCAAAAGACTCATTACTAACCGGCATCAGGGTCCGGACCGCCAAGAGCGCCGCTTTGGTGCGGTCGGTGACCCCTATCTTCTTAAAGATGTTGTAGAGGTGGTTCTTGACGGTCTTCTCGCTGATGAAGAGGGTCTTGGCTATTAACCGGTTGGACATTCCCTTGGCCACCAGTCTTAAGACCTCGATTTCCCGATCGGAAAGCCTTGAAAGTTGTCTGGACTCCTCGGGCTCTACGGAAAACGCAGCCGGCTCCTGTTTCTTCGTGCTCTGGCTCTTTTGGACAATGGAAGAAGCGACGTAGAGATCTCCTCTCAAAGCCGCGCTCAGTGAGTTCAGCAGTTGCTCAGACGTGGCGGTCTCATCTATAAGGGCCGATATGCCCATGCGGTGCCCAAACACGATGTCAGTTATTCCGAAGTTGTCCAGGACCAGTACCAGCCTCGAGCGTGGATATCTTGCCTTGATTTCCGGCAGATACCGGCTCAAAGTCTCTCGGTCCCGGCCGGTTTGTAGAAACACCACGTCGTATCCGCCTGTGTAAAGCTTGAGGTTGGTCTTGCCCAACTCCGCGTAGGACGCGCTTACCGTCCTTTCCCTAGACAAAACCGACTTCACGTTTTGTTGCCATCCCGGCTTTGTAAATGCGACTAGTACTTTGACCATGAACCCCGCCTCCGCGCGAGGATTAACTACACACCTATCATCGGAATTCACAGGAGAAAAGTGAGACCCAAGGCCCATACAGTTGCCGGGCTAAACTGGTGATTCAGAGATACAGGTAGGCCATAAGGCCCATTGTGGGGTTTAGTGGCCGTCGCCGGGCTCCGCGATGGGGTTAGTGGAGGATAGGCGTCTTAGCACCATCCGCTCAAAGATTCGCATGAACCTGGTACCGATGAACTCCCGGTCCCCGATCCTGTCGACAAGCACCGTGTAGCAGCCTAGAAGGTTTCCGCCCAACACATCGGTGAACACTTGGTCTCCTATTACGCAAGTCTCGGCTGGGACAGCATCCACTTTAGCCAAGGCTTCGCGGAAAAAGCGCTGCACCGGCTTGCGGGCTCCTATGACGAGCTGGGTGCCCAAGTCCTCCGACATCTTCTTGATGGTGGGCGACGGGCGCGCGTTGGTGAGAATTACGGTGCGATAGCCTAATCCGTGGAGCTCTTTAAACCACCCTGACAGTTGATCCGCCACCTTGTAGTCCCTCCACGGCACAAGAGTGTTGTCCAAATCGGTGACTATCGCGCGGATCGATTTGGTTTTCAGCCAGTCAAGCGGGAGGTCATAGATGGTCGCGACTCGGAGGGAAGGCGTAAGGAGTCTCATAGGACCGCTTCCCCTGTATTCCTGAACCTTGGCCAAACAAGCCCGCCCCCTTTCGGCACTAATATAGTACCAAAGAGAGGGCGGTTCTCATAATCGCTTCCCCATTCCCTATTCTCATGGACCGGTTCTGGACTTCCTTTCGGCTACTGCAGAGAAGGCTGACACGCTTTTGACAGTTTAGATAGGGCCCGCTTTTCTATCCTGCTGACGTAGGACCTTGAGATCCCAAGCAACCTCGCGATCTCTCTCTGGGTTTTCTGCGGCCTGCCGCACAGCCCGTACCTTAACTCGAGTACTTCCCGCTCTTTGTCATCAAGCACCGACAGCCTGGCGAGAACGCTCTCAGCCTGGACCTTGGCCGTTACCACCTCAGCCACGTCCGGTTCTTCATCGTGGATGATGTCCATGTAGGAGACGTCTCCGTCCTCGTCTTCTCCCCCCAGCGGATCGAACAGGTGCAACTCGTTCTTGTCGTTGCGGGTTGCCCTAAGGTGCATAAGGATCTCATTCTCAATGCACCGTGAGGCGTAGGTCGCGAGGCGGGTGCCCTTGTCGTCTTGATAGGTGTTTATGGCTTTTACCAGGCCTATGCTGCCGATAGAGATCATGTCTTCGATTTCCTGAGGATTCGGGTCAAACTTCTTTACGATGTGGGCTACCAGCCTTAGATTGTGTTCCACCAGCGTGTTCCGGCTCTCTATGTCTCCTTTTTTTACCGCCTGAAGGCAGGCCCTTTCCTCTTCTTCCGAGAGGGGCAACGGGAAATGGTTTCCGGATACGAATCCCAGGCATGTTTGCAGGATCCGAAGAAGAAAGGAGCCGATCTGCGGAAGAAACGCGAGCACGCTCGAAACCTCCGTTTGGGATTGGGTTTATGGGACCCTATATCCTATTCCAAAACTGAAGATCCGGTGCGTGTCCCGGCGTCTAGCGCAAGAGGGAAGTGCAGATATCTCTGAACAACGGTGCCGCCCGGGAAGGTCCGTCGCCGTCCTCCTGCACGAACACTACGACCACGTACTCGGGCTTTAGGACGGGCGCCCAGCCCGCGAACCAAGCGTGCGGCGAACTGAGCCCCGATTCAGCCGTGCCCGTCTTTCCCACCGATCCGTACACGGGTACCCAAGCGTTTTGGCCGGTACCCGTCCTCGTACCCATGAGAAGCGCGCTGGACAAGGCTTCCGCGGTTTCTTCTGAGAAGACGCGCTTTCCGGAGTTGTCTCCTTCCCTTTCGCCAAGGATCAGGCGGGGAGCTTTATAGACCCCCTGGTCAGCGATGGTCCTGTAAAAAGCGGCTATTTGAAGCGGGGTGGCGGTGATGTATCCCTGGCCGATGCAGAAGTTCGCTATGTCGCCCGCGTACATGGTATATGGGTTTGGAAGGGTGCCCCGCGCCTCATTAGGAAGAGGAACATCCGTCTCCTCGCCAAACCCAAGCTCCTTGGCCCAGTTTACCAGGTCTGTGGCTGAAAACCTCAAGCCCAGCTGTATGAGGCAGGAGTTGCAGGATTGGGCCAGCGCTTCCTTGAGGGTGATAGTGCCGTGGCCGTCTTGCCGCCCGCAGGCGATCCTTACGGGGCCCACCTCTACCGACCCGGTACAAGTGAACGTCTCGTAGAGCAAGGATGGATCTTTCTCCAGAGCGTAACTCACAATTAGCGCTTTCCATACGGAACCCGGCGGAAACGCCGAGATGGCCCGGTTGACAAACGGGGCGTCGGGGTCCTGAAGGTGCAAGTCGGGCCGGTTTTGGTCATAGGAAGGTCTGGATGCCATGGCGAGGATTTCGGCACTGTCCGCGTCTAAGACAACGACCGCGCCTTGAGAGACGTTGTGTTCGTCCAAGGCTTTCTCTACCGCCAACTGCACGCGCGCGTCCAGCGTTGTGACCAAGTCGGGCGGAGGGTTTTCGGGAGGGGCGATCCGCACCCCGGCCCCGGGAATCGGATCCCCCTCTCCGGTCGTGACGTTTCCCACCCACGCCGGACGGCCACCCGCCAGAAAGGCCTGGTACTCCTCTTCCAGTCCGCCTTCCCCTACGTTGTCCTCAGGATTAAGGTAGGCGTTCGGCCGTATATGGCCAACCACGTGTCGGGCGATGGATGACTTGCCGTACCTTATCTCCTCCGGGATCGCCCATATTCCCGGTTCGTTTACCAAAAGCAGCTTTTGCGCTTTTTCGCCACTTATGTTCCTGGCCACTTTTACAGGGGTGGAGGCGCCTCTTAAGCCCCGAATCCTCTCCAAGGTCCCGGGGTCCAGGATCTGTTCGAGGGTCTCCATGGCCCGGTCCCAGTTCTCGACTTCAGAAGGACATATGGCCAAGGACAACGACCACTCAGGGTAGTGAAGGGGCACTCCGTACCGGTCCACTATGCGCCCCCGGGCTAGACTCACCGGAACCCCCTTGTGTCTCTGAAGGAAAGCCGGGCTCACAAGAAGGTCTCCTTGCGCCGGGCCTATCAACTGGTAGCGGGCCAGAACGCCGATAAAAAAGAGGAAAGCCATGGAAAAGACCGTCCGAAGAACTCTTAGACGGTCTCTTGTCGCTTCCTGGAAGAAGTCCCGTCCTCCCAAGGCGCCCCTTCGCTTTCAGACGATTCAGTTTGCCATAGCCGAGTCTATCTCGGCCCTAAGGCGTTCCGAGAACTCCTTGAGAGAGCCGACCCTCTCGACAGGCGGCGCGGCAAGCCATTCTTCCAGGAAGGAGCACAACCTCTGGAGGCTCTCCAAGGCCCGGTCCCTTTCGGCCCTGGCCTTCTCCGCTTCAGAGGCGGCTGATGCCGCAAGTCTCTCCCGCTCCCTAAGGGCTTCCTTTAGCCGGATCCCCTCGGAAGACAGCATGGCGAGACGCGACAATCCCTTTATTAGCGGGACAATGTCCTCGCCTGAGTTGGCCGAGCCTTCCACGAGATCTGTCAGGTAGCTGAAGAACTCTTGTTGGGAAGCGACCGCGCGCCGTCCCCTGCTTACGCGTGCCGGTTTGGACGGTTGACGCGGGACGGGAGTCTCTCCTTGCCTGCTTCTGATCTGGTAGTACTTCCACCTGGCAGTAAGCCACGACATACCGTTCTTGTCGCCGTATTCTTTCAATGCCGCGGTGACGGAGAGGCCGTCTTGCAGGCGCCGCCGCATGAAATCCCACAGGTCTTGTTCCCTGTCATCCTCCCAACGGATGCGGGCGTCCTTGTTTGAAATGGACATATCTCTCAGGTCTCCCTTCAACTAGTGCTCCGTAGTATATTTGGGCAATGTGCCTTCCTTTTATACGGAACACTGGAGAAGGTTCCCTGAAGTTAGGGCCTAAGGCCTCTCTCCTGCACGAGCCGGGCGAGATAGGAGCCGAGGTCTTTGCCTAGGTCGTCTCTCTCCAACGCAAGCTCTATGGTGGCTCTTAGGAATCCTTTGGGATCTCCGACATCGTAACGGGTACCTTCAAACTCGTATCCGATGATCTGTCCGTCCCGGGCCAGGTGCCTAAGGGCGTCGGTAAGCTGTATTTCTCCTCCGTGGCCGGGCTGGATGGTGTCGAGTATCGGGAAGATGGAGGACGGAAGTATGTAGCGTCCGATGACGGCCAAATCCGACGGAGCGTCTTCCGGACGCGGCTTCTCCACCAAGTCCCGGATCTCCCATATGCCCTTGCCTACCTCCCTGCCGTCGATGACGCCGTAGGAAGATACCTGTTCGTGAGGCACCCTGCGGACGGCCACAACGGCTTTGCCGGTGCGCTCGTGAACCACCATCATCTGGGCTAAGCACGGTATGTCCGAGACAATGATGTCATCGCCCAGCAAGACGGCAAAGTACGGGTCGTTTCCCACGTGCTGTCGGGCGCAGGATACGGCGTGGCCCAAGCCTAGGGGATTCTTTTGGCGAACGTAATGGATCTGGCACATGCAAGCTATGTTTTCCACCAGAGCAAGAAGGTCAGTTTTCCCCTTTTCTTTCAGGTGGTACTCAAGCTCCGCCGAATGGTCAAAGTAGTCTTCCAGGGCCATCTTGCCGCGGCCGGTCACGAACAAGAAGTCGTCAATGCCGGACTTAATGGCCTCCTCCATGACGTACTGGATGGTTGGCTTGTCGACTAACGGAAGCATCTCTTTGGGCTGGGCCTTGGTCGCCGGAAGGAACCTGGTTCCCAGGCCAGCCACAGGAAACACCGCCTTAGTAACGGGCATAGCGTACGCTCCTTTCGCGCTTGTCTCGTCTATTGTACCCTCTCGGGCATGGTCTCAGGAAGGTTGCCCCAATTCCCGGCATCGTGGATAATGGCAGGGACGGAGGGGGTTTTCACAATTGAGAATAACCATGGTGAGCGACAGTTACTACCCGTACGTCTCAGGCGTAACCCGGGCGGTAGCCACGATGAAGGACACCTTGACCCGAATGGGCCACAACGTGACGGTGTTTTGCCCTTCTTATCCGGGAACTCCGCCGGAGGAAGGCGTCGTCCGGTTCCCCTCGTTCCGCGCCCCTACCAACAAGACTTACTATGTTGCCGTTCCGATGTACTTCAGGATTAGGAATGAGATTTCTCGGGCCAATCCTGACGTGATACACATACACTCGCCCTTTAACCTCTGCGCCGCCGCACTTAGGGCGGCGAGGCGAATGGGCATACCTGTGGTCATGACCTACCACACGATGTACAACATGTACTCCCACTACGTGCCGGTCGTCGGCCCCAAGATGTCTACGTTGGTAGAGCGCACAGCTTTAAGGGTGGCCCGGAGCGCGGACGCTGTCATTACCCCGTCCGCGACCATAGCGCGGTACCTGCACGGAAAAGACCCGGCCGTAAATCCCCTTCCCATACCTAACGGGATACCTGTGGCCGAGTTCCAGACCGGCGATCCGGGTTTTCTCCACGAGACATACGGTATCCCGAAAGGGCAAGTGGTCCTCACCAGCGGTAGATTGGGTCTGGAAAAGAATCTGTCGGTCCTGTTGAAAGCGTTCGCGGAGATCGCCAAGAAGACCGAGGCCAACTTGGTCCTGGTAGGCGACGGGCCGCTCAGGGAAACCCTAAAGGAAGAAGCCCGGTCGCTGGGAGTTGCGGACCGCGCCTTCTTCATAGGGACCGTCCTGCCCGACAAAATGCCCAGCGTTTACGCCGGCGCCGACTTGTTCTTGTTTACTTCTCTCACCGATACTCAGGGCCTGGTTCTGGTGGAAGCCAAAGCCGCAGGCCTCCCTGCAGTCGCTGTTGGCGCGTTGGGCGTAAACGACATGGTCGAAGACGGCGTGGACGGGTATCTCTGCAAGAACGACCCCGGAGAGCTGGCGGAGAAAGCTTCCTCCCTGTTGCGAGACGAGAAACGCCTTGAGGAAATGAGCCAAAACGCCAAGAGGAACGCTCAAGCGTTCTCAAGGGAAGCTTGCGCCGAGCGCCTCCTCCGGTGCTACGAGTCGGTGATCCGGAAAGGCTCTGCCGCAAGCTAGCTTACAGCGCCCGGCGTCAGGCTTAGTGCTGTTCTTCGCGGTTACGCGGGGCGCTCAACCCTGCCTTTTCGTCCCATGGCTTCGATATAGAGTTCTGTGTATAACGCGGCCTGGCGGTTCCAGGAGAAGTCCATTTCCATGGCCTCCCGGACCAGTTTCTGCCACGCGTCTTTGTCCGAGTACAGGTTCAGAGCCCGCTTGACGGCGTTTTCCAGCGCCTTGGCCGTGTACTCCGAGAACACAAAGCCGTTGCCGCTCCCTGTGTCGCCGTCGTAATCCATCACGGTATCGGCCAATCCCCCTGTCTTACGGACCACCGGGATCGAACCGTAACGCATGGCGATGAGCTGTCCCAGCCCGCAAGGCTCGAACTTCGATGGCATCAGAAACAGGTCGGATCCGGCGTATATCTTCTGGGCCAATACCCCGTTGAAGCCGATGACGGCGGCCATCTGATCGGGATGCTTTCTTGCCAGCTCCGAGAAAGCGTCCTCAAAAAACTTGTCGCCCGTGCCCAGGAGAACAAACTGGCATCCTTGAGCCAGCACGGAAGGCATCGCCGCCAGGAGTATGTCCAGCCCCTTTTGGTCCACGAGTCTCGACACCAGGCCCAACAAAGGCGCGTCAGACACCGGTAGGCCCAGTTCCCTCTGGAGGGAGTGCTTGTTCTCGCGCTTTCGTGCCAAATCAGTCGAGTCGTAGGTGGCGTATACGCGGGGGTCGGACTTGGGGTTGAACTCGTGATAGTTGATTCCGTTCACGATCCCGTAAAGGTCTTTGGAGCGTTTCCGGAGTATCCCGTCCAGCCCCTCCCCAAACTCGGGAGTCTGTATCTCTTTGGCGTAAGTCTCGGAGACCGTGTTCAAGACGTCAGAGTAGACGATTCCGGCCTTCATGAAGTTCACGTCTCCGTAGTACTCGAGCCCCTCCGGATGGAAGTGTTCCTGCCCTATCCCCAACTGCCTGAGCACGTCCCTCGGAAACCGTCCCTGGTAACGCAGATTATGGATGGTGAAGCAAGTCGCCACGTCTTTCCAGAAGTCGTTCTCCTTGGCGCGCTCTCGAATTAACAGGGGGATGAGCCCGCTCTGCCAGTCATTGCAGTGTACTACGTCGGGACGGAAACCCAGGACCTCACAGGCCGCGACGCAGGCCTTGTCAAAGAATCCGAACCTGAGAGGCTCATCGCCGAACATGTAGTAGCGCTCCCTGTCAAAGTAGTGGTAGTTGTCCAGGAAATAGACGGGAACACGCCTGGTTCCCATATCGCTCTTGGCCTCAATGTACCCGGTCCTTACTATGCAGGTTTCTTTGCGTCCCCCGACCTCCACGGGAAAATCGGCCACGATCGAGTGGCTTTGAATGCCGCGGTACCTCGGCATCATAACCCTGATGTCGTTCCCCTGCAGGGCCAAAGCTTTTGGCAGGGACCCGGCCACGTCGGCGAGGCCGCCGGTCTTCGCGAAGGGGGCTACCTCAGACGAAACCAAGAGTATGTTCATGCCCGTGTCCAGCATGGAAATCGCCTGCCTCGGTAGTGTCTATACTGAAAGAAACTGCTCGCGCGCGACTTCAGGAGGGGTCGGGTTGATTTGAACGTGCGTTCCAAGCTCCAGCCCGGCCTCAATGGTCAACCTGGGCAAGATGTGAAAGTGCCAGTGGTAAGGCTGGCCTCCCTTGTTCCGCCCCGAGAGAGGCGCGCTGTGAAGCACCATGTTGTAAGACAGCGAAGGAAACATAGTCTCGTAACGGGAAAAAAGGTCTCCCATTGTGTCGGCGAGGGATGACAGCTCGGCGCCCGACGACGCCGCGAAATTCGGCGAGTGTTTCCTGGGAATAATGGAGGTCTCGAAGGAGTGCCGCGACGCGAACGGGCACAGCACAACGAACTCGTCGGTCTTGGCGATCACCCGTTCCCCCTTCTCGATCTCCCGTTCCACCAGGTCGCACAACAAGCACCTTCTCGTAGTGGACTCATACTTGAGAAAGCGGGCCTGCTCAAGGGACACCCTGGGCGGCACCACGGGCAGGGCGATGATCTGAAAATGGGGATGCGCCAAAGAAGCCCCGCCTGCCGGACCGAAGTTCCGGAAAACCTGAACGTACTTGATTTCCTGCCGGTCGTACAACGCCAGCATTCTAGTTTTCAGGACTTCCAGGACGCTCGCCAGGTGTTCTCTCGTGTAATCCCCCAAGCTTAGGTCATGCCGCGCTGACTCCACTACCACTTCGTGGGCGCCCACGGCCGGGACTTCCCAATACATGGAGGAGTCGCCGGTCTCCGGAGGCCAGGACATGCCTGCCCTTAACGCCTCCAGTTCCTCCAAAGACGCGCCGGAAGCCGGAGACAGAGCGGGAAACTTGTTTGGCACAACCCTGACCGTCCACCCCGGAGAGTCCGGTTCGGTGCCGTTTCGTAAAGCGTAGGTTTCCGGAGGAGTCAGCTTCTCGTTTCCCGGGCAAAACGGGCATTTCGGGTCGCGCTCGGGCAGGTGTTCCGCTTCTTTGGAAGCCTTAAAGTCAGACGGTCTCTTGGCCCTTTCTGTCGCGATGATGGCAAAATCTCCTGTCAGGATGTCAAAGCGGAGTTCTGGCAAGTGCCCCCGTCCTTTCGTTCGCTCGTGATGACAGAAGGGGTAGACAGAACCCTCTACCCCTTCTGACCGCCGTGGAAACTACCTTCTCTTACCTACTGGGACTGCCTGCCGGCCCCGGGGTTTCCGAAGCCCATGCCGCCGCCCTGTCCGCCGCTCTGGGATACCGTGCCGTAAGCCCAACTCGGCAAGTTCACTTCTCCCGACGTGCTTTGGAAATAGGTTCCCTGTCCCCCGAACCCGCCTTGCGGGCTTCCCTGGATTCCGGCGCCTTGAGTCCAAGACGGAAGGTTTATTTGCTGCGGAATCCCCTGGTAGCCGCCTGAAGGGGCGCCAAACACCGAACTCCCCTGGTTGCCGAAACCCTGCTGCCCACCGGAGATCCCCGTCCCGCGAGTCCACGAAGGGAGGTTTACCTGTTGGGGAACTCCCTGGTATCCGCCTGAGAAGCCGCTGTGCGCGAGAGCGGATTGGCCGCCAAAGCTCATGCCTTGCGACAGGCTAGACGGGCCCATTCCTGAGCTTCCCTCGCCGTACTGGGTTCCTGTCCATCCCTGGCTGGAGAAACCTTGGTTCGACAGCTGCTGTCCTTGGGTCCCGGCACCGCGAGTCCAGGAAGGAAGGCTTACCTGTTGAGGAACTGCTTGGTAACCGCCAAAGCCGCCTCCCGTCATAAAGCTGGGCTGTCCGCCGTAGCTTACGCCCTGTGACAGACTTGACGGCCCCATACCGGTCTGTCCCTCTCCGTACTGGGTTCCCGTCCAATGCTGTCCCGACTGAGCCGACATCTGCTGACCCTGGAGTCCCGTGCCTCTCGTCCATGAGGGGAGATTCACTTGCTGGGGCACCCCCTGATAGCCCCCGCTCATGCCGGATTGCCCCATCATATGGCTGGGCTGTCCGCCGTAGCTTACGCCCTGTGACAGGCTGGACGGCCCCATCCCGGTCTGTCCTTCACCGTATTGGGTGCCGGTCCAGTGGCTCTGGCTGCCTGATAGAGTCGAACCGAATCCCATTCCCGTGGTCTGGCCAAAATTCCCGCCGCTCATTAACGTTCCTTGCCCCATGCCCTGGGACAGTCCCTGGATTGCCTGTCTGGACTGCATGGCGGTATTCCGGAGTTCGTTCACCGATTGTTCGTCCGCTTGACGCACGTTGTACCATCCCCTCATGTTAAGGTAGTTGAAGATCTCCTTAGCCTCTTCTTGGGCTTCACTGTGTACTCTTTGGAATGCCGACCGGATGGATTCCTGGCTGGACTCCAGAATGGCCGGCGCGTAGTAGTAGTTGGCCAAATGCTTCTTGCTAGTGAGGATGTCCATAGCGATATCCTTATCGCTCAAGTTGCTTCCTGATGATCCCGTCATCTGTGACAAATCCTGACTTACCCCCCGTCTTGCGACCGTGAATTCCGCCGCCCCGTTCACTCGGCATAGCTCGCCAGGATCTCAACGTGACGAAGGCAGGTCTTCTGGAGGTTTTGGATGAGCCCCCTCAGCGTCTCGTCCTGGACCTGGTTGGCGTACGCGGCGAGTTTTTGGCACAAGAGAGTCTCTCCCTTGATCGCCTCATTCAAGTACCAAGTCTCAAGCTGGGTTAGCGGCAATACCCTTCACCTCCCTTCAAGACCGCTAAGTAGCATGCCTCTGCCAACCACCGAGTATTCGACATTGTTCACACCGTAAGCGAGCCTTCTTCGCTCTCAATGACCTGGAAGATGGCTTCTTCCTGACCGTTCATGGCGTTGATGTAGACCAGGTACGTGTCGTCCCCTTCCTTGCAGTTGAACTCCCAGGCCATTACCTCCCTGGTCGGGAGCATGGGTATGACGCACAGCCGGCCGTCGCCTTGAACCTGCAGGTCCTTCTTTAGGACCGCTCTGGCTTCTTCTTTGGACACCAGAGGCTCACGGAGGATACGGGACGGGTGATCGTTGGTGGTAAGGTAACCCCTCTGGTCGAAGGAGATCACTTTCCCGTCGGCTTCCGACACCTCAACCTTGACCAGGTCCGGGTACAGCCTGCACGGCTCGGCGTCCTCCCCCTTGCCGACCGTGACTTCGGGGACGAAGTTGAACACTACCCGCCCCGAACCCGCGCCGGGACGCCGCCAACCGGTCTCAACCAGAGAGCTGAAGCCTTTGGAAGCGAGGAAGTCTTTGGCGGCTTGTCTTGCCCTATCCAAGTTCTGGCCTTCAGGGACCGCCGCGGCGGGTACCGACGTGGGAGTCTCCGAGTCCGCGCACCAGACCACGTAACCTCCTTGCTTTGCCACGGCGGTGGTGATCTCGGTTCCGTCCGGCCGCTTGTGGGTCACGAGGAAGCTTGGAATCGACCCTTCACAGTCCTCAACCCTTACAGACTGGAAGGATTCTCCCGGACGCAAGAACGTGCCCGCGATGTTCTTGGCGGCCTCCATATCGATAGGAGTCCCAGGTCGGGCCAAAGCCATGGCCCTCTGGTTGGCCTCGGAAAAAGGACCATCGTATATGGGCGACGGGATGCTCTGAGTCATTGTGTCCAGTTCGGAAAACCCGTCGTTTAGCCAGTCATCGACCGCGGGCGCCCCGAGGAACAAGGAAGCCAGACTTGCCTTTCCGATCCGCCTGCCCGATGACAAGGCCTGGCGTCCCATGTCAGACAGGGCGGCCGCCAAGTCCTTGGTGGACGTTTCAAGTCGCTTGAGTTCGCTCCACTCCGCTTGGGTTACCGAGTCGCCCCGGGCCAGTTTTTGCGACAGGACCAGGCAGTAGTCTCCTATTCTTGAGACAAACTGCCGTATGGCCGTGAGGTCGGTGGACGCCATGCCGAACTGCGCCAAGTTCTCAGCCGCTGCCTGGGCATGGGACCAAGTGGCTGTAAGAAAGGACGTCTGCTGGCCAACCGTGGACGCGGCGCGCGCTTTGGCCAGGCATCCTTCGATGTTCTCGACGTGAGATATCAGGCTGAACATAGCCCGCTGCTGCATGCCCGTGATCGCTAACTGGGCGGCTTGGGCTTGCCTGTACTGGTTCGCCCCGAACAAGAGGGAAGCGACCGCCAGTATCCCCAAGACGGCGATGCCTATCCTCCCGAGATTCCGTTTCATGAGTAACGCCTCCTTAGCGGCCAGTCTTCTCTAGTAGGCGAAAACGTGGTTCCCGATGGTAACGACGATCTGGCGGGTCCAGATCCACGGGCTCACAGGCTTGCTGGGATTCCAGAAGAACAGGCACCCGTAGGTGGGGTCCCATCCGTTCAGGGCCAGCTCGGCGGCTCGTATCTCGCTCTCGGAGGGACTCCGGGACCAAATAAGGCCGTTGGTGACCGACTCAAAAGCGTCGGGCTCAAAGACAACGCCCGCGAGAGTATCGGGAAACTGGGGGCTTCTCACGCGGTTCAGCATGACGGCGCCTACGGCTACCTGCCCTGTAAAAGGCTCGCCAGTGGCCTCTCCCATGATCACCCGGCACAACAAGTCGACTTCATCCCACCAACTCTGGGGGGCGGCCAGGCGATGGCTGGGAACCGCCAGGCACTGGGGTACGTCGGCGCCGAAGGATAGGGCGGAAACAAGGATAAAAACGAGGGTTAGGATGACTACCCTAAGAGCGGTCATAAGCAAGATCCCTTCCTCACTTGGCTATTCTTACTTTCCTAGAATGCCAAGTAAGGGGATCCGCCTATTCAGAAGGGGCTATTTGCCTTGATAAAGGTCGGCGTTGCGGTTGTGCTCCGTGAGCGTCCGGGCGAAAGCGTGAGACCCGTCGTTCTTAGCGACGAAATAGAGGTAATCCACATCGCTGGGGTTCAGCACGGCCTCAAGCGAGGCTTTGCCAAAACTGGCTATTGGCCCAGGAGGCAGCCCCGGGTTCTTGTAGGTATTGTAGGGGGACTCCACTTCCGTCTCGCTCCAAAGCAGGGGCCCCTCTGGCTTGTTGATTGCGTACAGAACAGTGGGGCACGAGCCCAAAGTCATAGAAAACTTCAGCCTGTTTAGGAAGACCCGCGCGATGATCGGGCGTTCCTCGGCGACATAAGCTTCTTTTTCCACGATGGAAGCCAGGATCGACACTTCATGGGGGGTCATCCCCATAGAAGCGGCCTTATCTCGAAGTTCTTCGTCGAACACCTGGACGAACCTGTTTATCATCATCACGGCGATCTCCCGCTCAGACATACCCTTGCGGATGTAGTAAGTATCCGGGAACAAATAGCCTTCCAGAGGATACCTGGTCTCGCCTATCCGGTCCGACGAGATGAAGTCAGGCAAGAGGGATGTGTCCTTGGCGACCTCAATGAACTCTTGGGATGAGCCAAAGCCGCGGTCTTCTATTAGCTTCGCTATGGCTTCCACGTTGAAACCTTCCGGGACCGTGAGGGTGTAGCATACCGCCCTGCCCTTCAACAGGTTTTTCACGCAATCCCAAGCGTAGATGCCGGGCTCAAAATCGAACTCCCCCGACTGAATCTTCCCGTCGGCGTCCATGAGCCTTGTTAGGGCACGGAAAAAGAGCTGGTTTCTTATTATCTTGTTCTCGTATAGCAACTCGGCGACTTGCGCGGTGGAATAGCCTTCGGGTACGGTGATCGTCACGGTTCCCGCGTCTTCCGGCAAAGGACACGACGACAGATAGGCGACCGTTGACGCGCCCACCAAACACAATAGCAAGACAAAACCGACCCAATACTTTCTCATGTCTCTCCGGAATTCTCCTCTAACTACCGGCTCTAGTGCCTGGGAGGGTTCTCTTCTTCGTCGTCTTCGTCATCGAAGTCGATCTCAAAATCCCCCAAGGCGTCTTCCACGTCCATCTCCTCGAAGGCCTTTAGCACCTCGACCCACTCGTCGTCGCTGTCTATGGTCACGAGGATGTCTTCCCCGTTTTCGTCAGTGTCGACCCGGAGGATCACCATCTCAGGTTCCAAGGCGTCTTCGTCGTCGGCGGGCATCATGACTACATACTGCCGCTCGCCCACAAAAAGGGAGTCAAACAGGATCCGGAACCTTGATTCGTTCCCTTCCTCATCCAATAGCACAACAACGTCTGAATCCAGTTCCGGGGCCTCGTCGTAGTCTCTTCTGTCTTTTTTCATAGGGATTCACAGCCCTTCGTCTCTCTTCTTCATCGCCGCCGATTCCTTCAAGTAATTCTCGAGGATCAAGACGGCGGACGCTTCATCTATCGTCATGCGCCGTCTCTTTCGCGACTTCCCCAAGCCTATCATTTCTTTCTCCGCCTGGGAAGTAGTCAGGCGCTCGTCGCACATTGCCACAGGCATGCCGCTTTTGGCGTTTAACCTCCGGGCGAACTTCACGGCCTTCTTGGCTCCTTCGCCCATTGTGCCGTCCATGTTCCTCGGCACCCCGACCACGAATCCACCGGCACCGTGCTCTTCAGCGAGCTGTCTTAGCCGCTCAATGGTCTTGTCCAGGCTTTCCCACTGAATAACGCACAAGGGGTGCGCGAATGAGAGCTCGTCGCTTATCGCCACTCCGACCCGCTTTTCGCCCAAGTCTATTCCAATAACTCTTTGAGCCGGCTCCAACGGTCAATTCCCCCGAGGCTTTCCCCTATATTATTTTCAGGCAGAACACCGGGCACACGCCCCCGCAATACCCGCACAGCATGCACTTCGTCTCGTCGACCACGGCGCGCCCGCCTTGTAGGGACAGGGCTTTGAAGCCGCACCTTTTTACGCACCTTCCGCAGCCCTCGCACCATTCTTCCACCAGAAGACGTTTTTTCCTGCCCGTGACGGCTCGGGAAACCTCGAGAGACGGCCTCTCCCCGCACAACACCGCGGCGTTGTACAACACTTCTTCCCTGGTCTTGACCCCCACCGCGACGCTGTCTTTGTAGGGGAATTTGGCCGCGTAAGACAAGGCTTCTTCGGGCACGTGATGCAAGTGCCCTCCACCCAGCGCCTTCATGATGTAAACGCCCTTCCCGCACTCCTTGGCGAACCTGAGGGCGTCCTCCATGTCTTGACGGCTCCCGTCGGCTATCCCCAACCCCTGTATGTTCAGAACCGCGAAGATGACGTCAACCTCATCCAGGAGGGCGGCGGCCTTCACGCACGCGACGTAGTGGGTGGAAACGGAAACAGCTCTGACCGTGCCCCGTTCCCGCTCGCGGGCAAGAAACTCCAGCGCGTCCCTGTGCCCTTTAAGGGTAAGGCCCGACTCCTGCTCGTGAAGGCCAAAGATGTCGACCACGTCGCGGTTAAGTTCCTTCCTGTAGAGGTCCAGGCTTTTTCTCATTGACTCCGCGTCCCAAGCGAAACTCCTGCCGGCTATCACGGTGTCGGGTTTCTGGGCCACTTCTCTAAGGTAAGGGTAGGTCCTGTAGAACTCAGCCGAATCGAAGAAGTTGACCCCGGCTTCGTAGGCTTCGGCCATTACATAACGGCCTTGAGACAACGTCAAGTTTGCTTGCAGAGGCCCAACGCTTAAAGAACCGGCGCACATTAGCGAAACGCGCATCCCGGTCTTGCCCAAATAGGAGTAAAGCAAAAGCGGTCACCCGGTTTCGACGGGTCCCTTCGCGGAACCGAAGGGACCCTCTTGTTCAGTCGATTGGGAGGAGTCTCCCTGATAGTCTCTTCATGACGTCAGGCATTGTGGTGTACTCGAGGTCCTCCAACCCCAACCTGTGGGGCTCGAAGGGTCCTAGAGACCTCAGGTAGTCGGAGAGATGGTTGGCGATCATTCTGGCGTTATCGTAAGACGGGTCCGCGAAGAAGTCCTGGGGACCTATCAGCTTGCCGCTGGATATCTGGAAACCGAGGGCAACTACCCGCGGAGGGCCGTCAAACCTGGTCGGGTTGCACTGGGTCATGGAACACGGCATCAACGGCCCGTGGTGAGAACCCCGCATCCATCCCGCCACCAAGTGGGGCCTGGCAAACGGCTCCAAAGCCTCTCCTACCGCCGGCAACCCGCTCTGGCACCTGACAACGCACACCGGATCGTCTTTTCCCACATACCTGCCCGCCATAAGGTTTAGGCGCTGCGTGGACGAACTGGCGGCTATCTCTCCCGTAGTCCTCGAGAAGACCGCCCTCACGCAGTACCTGCCCGGAGCTCCGATGAACACAAGCATATCATACATCTCTTCGGGGCAGTGAAACGTCACTTTCTTGTTGTCAATTAGGTCGTGGACCTCGAAATCGAAGCCCTTGTGCATCGAAGGGTCAATGACCAAGCCAGGGGTGTTGAATGGATCCGCGAACATCTTGAACAGCGGGAAGTTCCAGGCCCCGGGTTCAGTCTTGTCCGCCATGAAGACTATAACGGGCTCGGAACGCCTTTCCTCAAACTCCATTTCCGCTACTCCGGGTCCCATACCTTTGATGTTGCCCGAGAAAGCGTCCGAAAGCAGGTCCTGTCCGGCTCCGTACAGCTTGAGTTTCTTGGCCACGTCCGTCGCCGCCACAAAAGCGTCCCAGGCAAGCTTGTGGACTTCCTCGTTGTCCACTCCTTTTTCGTGGGTCATGATCAGTTCGATGTCGTCACCAACGTGGGTGACATAGAAATCCGTAAGGAAAGTCCCTTCTTTCGTTAGGTGCTCCCTTACGGTTTCCAAGAGCTCGGGATGAACGCTGGAGTGACCGACGAAACCGCCCACGTCCGCCTTTATCACCGACAATGTGACTTTTGGCACTTATGACCCTCCCGGTTTGTTTTGGAGAACCGGAAAAAGTCTTCTCCTCTGGTTCCCAATATCCTCTAAATGGACAAGCGTTGCTGAATTTTCCGTATTAGCGGAACGTCACGCGGCGCCGGCGCCACAACAAGGACAGCACCATTCCGGTAATGAACCCTCCAATGTGGGCCCACCACGCGACGCCCCCTTGGGCTTGGATGCCAAGCGCGGCCACGCCCGAAAAGAGGTTGGTGATAAACCACAAGAACAAGAAGACGATGGACGGGACTTGAACCACGGGAAGGAAGAAACCTATGGGAAAAAGGGCGGTCACCCGGGAACGGGGGAAGTTCACGAAGTAGGCTCCCAACACGCTGGCCACCGCTCCGCTCGCCCCAACCGTGGGCACAAGGGAGGATGGGGAAGTAATGATATGAGCTAAGGAGGCCGCTATGCCGCCGGCGAGGTAAAAGAACAAGTACCTGCCGTGGCCGAGTATGTCCTCCACATTGTCGCCAAAGATGAAGAGGTACAGCATGTTGCCTATTACGTGTACCCAACCCACGTGAATGAACAAGGAGGTCACGAGACTCAATAAGCCCGCTGTCTGAGACAACGCGGCCGGGGAAAACGCGCCGGGATTTGTGATTACCGCGGGAATTACGCCCCACCTTACGGTGAACTGCTGCAAGCCTTTTGGAGTCAAGGTCAACTCGTACGCGAACACCAAGAGGTTCAGAAGGATGATCGTCCAGTTAACTATAGGCCTCCGGCGAGTTCTTTCGGTGTCTCGTATTGGTATCAAGTCGGCTTTCCCCCGTATTCTCTCGTTAAGCTCAATGTAAGCATGTTACGCGCGCCCCGAAACAATTCCAGGGTGCCCATGGGAAACGCCGCCCGACGCGACATCGAAGGCACAAGGCACGTCAGACAAAACCGAGGCCAAGCCCAAGAGAAGCAGGCTTTTGGAACCAAATCGCTATCTCCTGTTGGAAGCGACGTAAGCCCTGATGAGTTCCTCCAGGATCTCATCGCGCTCTACTTTGCGCACAAGGCTCCTGGCGTTGTTATGGCTAGTGATGTAGGTCGGATCTCCAGACAAGAGGTACCCCGCGATTTGGCTCACAGGATTGTGGCCCTTTTCTTCCAAAGCGGCGTACACCTTTAGTATAAGGCTTCTGGTTTCGTTTTCTTTATCGGGCCTTATCTTGAAGAACCGAGTTTCCTCGAACTCCGCCATACATGAAGTCCCCCCAGTATCAACTTGGATTCGCCGCGGTTTCGGGTATTCCTACATCCCCGGTGCCAAAAACGCTCAGAACCCCAACTGCCGCCGGGCTTCTTCCGCCGAAACCCTCAAAGCCTCGTCGATGCGGTCGGGATCCTTTCCGCCGGCTTGGGCCATGTGGCTCTTTCCGCCGCCTGAGCCGCCCAAGACAAGGGCGCCCTTCTTTACCACCGCCACGGCGTCAAAGCCCCTGGAAACCGCGTCCGAAGACGCCATCGCCAGGAGGAAACTCCGGCCATCCTTGCCTGACGCGAGTATCGCCACGGAGCACCCTTCCTGTTTTAGGGCGTCGCCTAATTCCCTAAGCGCGGGAACGTCCATCGTATCTTGACGTGTCGTGACTATCTTCAGGTTCCCGGATTCCGGAGAGATTTCAGCTCCACGCAGGAGTTCTTTGGCCAACTGGGTCACTTTTCCCTTCTGGGCCGAGGAAAGCTCCTTCTTGAGCGCCGCGATCTCTTCTTCCAGCGCGGTTATCTTCGAGGGAAGGTCTTCGGCGGGGACCCCGAATTTTTCCGCCAACGCCGCTAGGATCCTCGCGTTAGCCCTGCTTCTCTCCAGGGCGGCCCGTCCCGCCACCGCCTCGATCCGGCGCACGCCGGCTGCCACAGCCGACTCCGATACTATCTGCACCTGGCCGATCTCGCCTGTCCGCCGGACGTGGGTACCGCCGCAAAGCTCCAGCGAGTACCCGCTCACGTCAACCACGCGCACCTTTTCCCCGTACTTCTCCCCGAAGAGCGCGGTCGCGCCCATGGCCTTGGCTTCATCCATGGAAGTCTCCGCCGTCTGCACCGGCAAATCGGCCTGTATCGCCTCGTTGACCATATCCTCGACGGCGGCGAGCTGTTCTTTGGTGAGAGCGGAAAAATGGTGAAAATCGAAACGGAGCCTGGACTCTTGGACCAGCGACCCGGACTGCTGCGCGTGGTCCCCCAGCACGCTCCTGAGCGCCTTGTGCAGCAGGTGTGTGGCCGTGTGGTGCTGCCTCAAACCATTCCTGCGCTTTTCGTCAACCAAGAGACGAAGCTCCTGTCCGGCCATGAGCCCTTGTTTCTCGACTTTCACCTTGTGCAGGTGGACGCCGCCCGAAGTTTTTACGACGTCTACCACGGTCCCCAATTTCACCGGCTCTTTGCCGGACTTAGTAAGCTCCAAGGTTCCGAAGTCGCTCTCCTGCCCGCCTGAAGCGGCGTAGAAGGGCGTGGAGTCAAAAGCTACCCACGCTTCATCTCCAGGTTCCGCTTCCGTGGAAAGGTTTCCGGACACCACTATGGCCAAGACCTTTCCCGTTCCTTGGGTTTCCTCGTATCCGGTAAAGCGGGTCGGAGGCAGGTTCGCCACCAACTCTGAGAGAGCGGCCGTATCGTGCAACAGGTCCAGCCGGTTTTTCCTGCTTCGTTCTCGCTGCTCGGCCATGGCTTTGGCGAAGTCGTCCTCATCGACGCGCAAGCCTTTCTCCCTCGCCATGTCCTTTGTGAGGTCGATCGGGAAACCGTAGGTGTCGTACAAAACAAACGCGTCTTTCCCGGATATGACCTTCCGGCCTTCGTCCAAGGCCGCGGTTATTAGGGCCTGGGCCCTCTTCTGGCCTTCTTCAAGCGTGTTCAGGAACCTGGTTTCGTCCAAGGTCAGGAGTTCGATGATGTAGTCCTGCTTTTCCTTGAGTTCCGGGTAAGCGTCGCCCATGATCTCAGCTACGACGGGAACCAAGCTGCCCATGAAAGGCCGGTCTATCCCCAAGACTTGACCGAACCGGACGGCCCTGCGCAGGATCCGGCGCATCACGTAGCCGCGTCCCTCGTTTGACGGCTGCACTCCGTCGGCGGCCAGGAAGACGCACGAGCGTATGTGGTCGGCGATGACCCTGAACGGGAATACCTCCACCCCGTCTCCGGCGCGTTTGCCTGAGATCTCTTCGACTCTCTTGATGATGGGCACAAAGAGATCGGTCCCGTAGTTGGTGTCCGCTCCTTGTAGGATCGAGGTTATCCTCTCAAGCCCCATTCCCGTGTCTATGCTGGGTTTGGGGAGAGGCGTCATCACCCCGTTCTCGTCGCGGTAGTACTGCATAAACACAAGGTTCCAGATCTCAAGCCACCTGTCGCAATCGCACTTCCCCAGTTGGCAATCGGGGCCGCAAGCGTACTCTTCGCCCCGGTCAATGATGATCTCGGAATCCGGTCCGCACGGTCCCGTATCCCCCATGGCCCAGAAGTTGTCCTTCTCACCCAGACGGACAATCCTTTCCGGGGGGATGTTGGCTATCTTGCGCCAGAGGTTGACGGCCTCGTCGTCTTCGTAAAAGACTGTTACCCAAAGGCGCTCCTTGGGAAGCCCGAGGACTCCCGTGACGTACTCCCACGCGTACGTGATCGCTTCTTCTTTGAAGTAGTCGCCGAAGGAGAAGTTCCCCAGCATCTCAAAGAAGGTCTGGTGCCTTCCGGTAAAACCGACGTTGTCTAAGTCGTTGTGCTTCCCGCCCGCTCGAACGCACTTCTGGGCTGTGGTCGCCCTGGTGTACGAGCGCTTCTCCAGACCTTGAAACACGTCCTTGAATTGGACCATACCCGCGTTGGTGAAAAGAAGGGTCGGGTCTCCGTGGGGCACCAAAGACGAACTGGGAACCACGGTATGGCCGCGCTCCCTAAAGTAATTTAGGAAAGAACTGCGGATCTCGCTCGAACTCATGTAATTGCCGAGTCTTTGGGCCACCTAGATCACCTCATCAGGCGAAAAACGGCGCATCTCGCTGTCTATTATCTTTGAAAGCTCGCCCTCAAGTTCTGAAAGGGCTACTACCCTGGAGCTCTTTTCGGATCTCATCTTGAGCTCCACGCCTCCGGCTTTCAGGCTGCGTTCAGACAAGGTCAGTCTGATAGGCATGCCCAGCAGATCGGCGTCGTTGAACTTGACCCCCGCCGATTCGTCTCTGTCGTCCAAGACTACTTCGAATCCCTTGGAAGTCAAACGCCGGTAGAGCGCCTCTGATTCGTTTTTGACCGTGTCCGAGGCGCCCAGAGCTACCAGGTAGATATGATACGGCGCCACCGTCATGGGCCAGATTATCCCGCGCTCGTCGTGGTTTGCCTCGACCACGCAAGCCAGTAGCCTTCCCAGCCCCATTCCGTAGCACCCCATGACCAACGGCTTCGCCTTCCCGTTCTCGTCCAGATAGTTGGCCCCCATGGAGGCAGAGTACCTGGTGCCGAGTTTGAACGTATTGCCTATCTCCACGCCTCTCTTTACGTCCAGAGGCTTGCCGCAAACCGGGCACGGGTCCCCTTGTCGGGCGGCGACCACATCGCCCCTGTAGTCCACGGCGAAATCTCTTCCGGGCACTACGTTCTTCAAGTGGAACCCCGCCTCGTTGGCGCCCGCGACGTAACCCCGGTCGGCGCTCAGGCTGTCGTCGCAAACCACTTTGATCCCCTTGAGCCCAACTGGCGACATGTAACCCTGGTTTAGGCCTGCCTTTTCCAAGTCTTCCGGGTACGCCAGCCGGACCTCTCCGACGCGCAAGAGGTTGGCGAGTTTTTTCTCATTCACGTCCAGGTCGCCGCGAATTACCACCATGACCAGACTGTCGCCGTTGAGGTAGACCATGCTCTTCATGGTCTCTTTCGGGTCCATCCCCAAGAACTCGCTGACCGCCGCTATGCTATCCTTTCCGGGGGTAGCCACTTTTTCCGGAGCCGGTATGTCTTCAGGCGAAAGGCCGGACGCGGCTACGTCCTTCTTAATGGTAGCCGTCTCCCTGTTGGCCGCGTATCCGCACTCGGGACACAGGAGCAGGGTGTCCTCGCCGTAATCGGTGATGTACGTAAACTCGTGGGCGTTTGTCCCGCCCATCATGCCCACGTCTCCCAGCACCTGTACCACGGGCACCCCGCACGCGTGGCAGATCCGCTTATAAGCTCTGCACATGTTGGGGTAGTACTCGTCTAAGCCTTCCTGGTCGGCGTGGAAGCTGTAGGCGTCCTTCATGATAAACTCGCGGACGCGGATGAGACCCGCCCTGGACCTGGGCTCGTCCCTGAACTTGGTCTGGATGTGGTAAACAACCGCGGGCAACTGCTTGTACGAGTCGATGTACCGCCTCGCCAAGTCCGTGATGGTTTCCTCGTGGGTCATGGCGAGCACCATATCCCGCCCGGAGCGGTCTTTCATCCTCACCATCTCGGGGCCGATGGCCTGCCACCGCCCGGTTTCCTGCCAGAGTTCGGCCGGGTGCACTACGGGCATGAGCAGTTCTTGCCCGCCGATGGCATCCATTTCCCTACGCATGATCTCTTCGATCTTGCGGGCCGCCCTCCAGGCGAAAGGCATATAGTTGTAAATTCCCGCCGCCACCTTGGATATGTATCCGCCGCGGAGCATTAGGATATGGGAAGGGAGCTCAGCCTCGGCCGGACTCTCCCTGAGGGTTTTTCCGAATCTCATGGACATTCTCATGGGGCGAAGACCTCCAGTAAATGTAAAACAGCGTGGACCCAAAGATTAAACCGATTATATCCGTACCCTCTGGACGGGTCAATTTCCCATCAGGCCAGGAAGCACGCTACAACCCCGGCTATTATGCCCACGACCAGGCCGGTGGTCGGGTACGGGTGTACGCCCAACCGGTGGGCTTCCGGAATGAGCTCGTCACTCACAATGTACATCATGGCGCCCGCGGCGCTGGCTAGAGAAATGGCGAGCCCCACAGGAGAGACGCTCCCTACCAGGATACCTAGAGCCGCTCCCAATCCCATAGGAAGCCCAGACCCGACCGCGGCCAAGATGGCATTGCGGGGCGAGACGTTCCCCGCCTTGAGCGGCACCGCCATGGCGATCCCTTCAGGGATATTCTGCAGAGCGATGAGGATGGCGACTCCCAGTCCGAAAGACGCCTCGTGGGCGTACCCCGCTCCTATGGCCAACCCTTCGGGGAAGTTGTGAAGGGAAATACCCAGGCATATGAGGACGCCTATGCGGACCATGCCGCGTGCGTCGGAAGTTCCCCCAGCGCGGTGAACGTGGGGCAGCGCTTTATCCAGGGCATACAGGCTCATGGTCCCCAACACCAGTCCCACGGCTGCCCAGGATTGTCCGGCCGCCTCCACTGCCTCGGGGATCAGTTCCAGAAGAGAAATGCTGGTCATGACTCCCGCGGCCGAAGCCAGCAAGAACGCGGTTACCTTTTCTCCGCGCAGCGGAAAAACGTACGGCAGGGCTCCGCCTAAGCCTGTCCCCGCCATTCCAGCTATGAAACCAACAATGATAGGCCAATGACGACCCATAAGTCTCCACTCCTCAGCGTGTTGTCGCCGCTCTCTCAAGCCTGTCCAGCTTCATGCTGTAGGACAGCGAAAGGAAAGCGACGGCCGCCCCTCCCAAGAATACCGAAGCGGGGCCCGTTATGTCCCACAGGTAACCTCCAATCATGGGCACCGACACCCCGGTCACGTGGTTGATGGTGCTGCCCATGGCGTAGGCGGCCGACAGCACCTCCTTGGGAGCCACCCGCCCCAAGTGAGTGGTAATCGCCACGTCGAATCCCTGAAGACCGTGATCCAACACAAACACCACGTACAACACCAATACGTTCCGGAATACCGCGTATCCTACAAACATGAGGATGACCAGGCAATAGTTTAGCACGAGGCTGCGCTGTTCTCCCCATTCGTCCACGACCTTGCCGATGATGGGCCTCGTAACGATGGCCACTACGCTTGAAAGAGCGGTAAGCAGTACCATGGTGCCTACCGGAGTATTGTAGACGCTTACCAGCAAGTATCCGGCGAAGGTCATGGTAATGTGTCTGCGCGAACCGCTCAAGAGGGTAAGGATGTAATAGCTCATGTAACGGCGGTCGAAGTTCACCGATATGTGTGTCTTCGAACCGCCGGGGAGCCGACGGGTCAAAACCGCCAGGCCTCCAAGCAGTACCGATACCGCCGCCCCCAGATGAATCCAGCCGTACCCGACCTTTGCTCCAGACCTGGTCAAGAGCATAACTACGGCCAAGGACGCGAGGGAAGCCGCCGCCCCGCCGCTGTTTAACTGCCCCATCCTAGTCGCCCGCTCTTCAAACCGGGACGCTTTCATTACAATAGACTGCTGCACCGGGAAAAAGAGGTGAAACCCGGTGGAGTAAACCAATGTGGCCACCACAAGCATCGGGAAAGTGAAAGTGACTGAATGAAGGGCGAGCCCGGCAGCGGTCGCGATTAGACACAAACCGGCCCAGACGCTCTCGCTGAAAAACCTGGATACTACCGCCAGTGGAGCCGTCAGGAGCCCGGGCACTTCCCGTATCCCCTGAATGAAGCCTAATTGAGCGGGAGTGATATTGAGCACTTCGACGACGAAGTTGTTGAAAACCCCGCTTTGAAGTCCCCTGCCGAACTCCAGCGCCATCGTGGCGCTCAGTATATATCGAAAAACAGATTTGCGAGCCTTCGGCTCCAACTCCTCCGTGACTTTGCTTTGAACCGCCGCCACCGAATTATCACCGTCTCCCTGATGTGTTTGCGCCGCGTCCGGCTTGTCGGGCCGCGAAGCCCGCGCTCCCGCCAAACAAGCGGATTCTACTAGATGCTTGAGGTGACCTGACTGGTTGAGGCCGCCTGTCGGGAAGCCAACTTCTTTTCTATGGAGTTTACCAGCAGGAACACGAAACTCCCTAGGAACCTCATTATGGCTAAAGAAATGAACGCCCAGAAGAAGCCCAGCCGGTTCAGGAGCCCGACGCCCACCATAGGAGCGACTATGGCCGAACTGGTCACTGCCGTCGTGTAATAGGCGATGTACGTCGCCTTCTTCTTTTCGGGGGTGACTTCCAGAAGCGTGTTCAACAGCGCTAGGTTGACCCCGGAAAAGACCGCTCCGGTCAGGAGATTGAAGGCGGCGACGGTCAAGAGGCTCTTGGACATGGCGTAAGCCAAAGGAACCACGAAGATCCACAGGCTCGAGAAAAACAGGGTCTTCAGGTTTCCGTGCCTATGGATCTGCCGCACCCAGAAGCCGTACCCCATCAGGCTTCCACTGGTGTTGGCCAGGTTCAAGAGGCTCACCCACATGTTGTTGGCTTTCAGCACGTTGACTTGGTACAGAGTAAACAAAGGCCAAGGGGCCTGCCAGCAGAGGTAAAACAGAATCGAGCCGATGGTGTAACGCAAAAAGGGGCCGGTGGAGAAAACCTCCCGCAGTTCCCTTCCGATGGATTTGAGCATGCCCGTGCGTTCGCCGGATGCCTCAGTCCCTTCCCCCACAGCGATTTCACAGCTGTCATCGATTCTCCCAAACACCCATATCTCGAGCATGGTCATTACAAAGGCGCCGGCGAAAGCGATCTGGTACCCGAGAGGGCTTCCCACCATGTCGATTAACCGGCCCGCAAACAGCACCACGATTGTCCCGGTCAAGTTCGAAAGCCTGTTCCTGGCGGCAAAGGCGTCCGCCCGCCTTTCCACTGGGATCACGCGGGAGATAAACGCCTGCCACCCCACATTCGCGATGGACGTGGGAGCGTTCATAAGCGTCGCCAGCAACACCAAGACCCACGCCCTCTTGTCAGGGCTGAAGAACGGCACCGCCGCCATAAGGAGATAAAACAAACGCTGCGCCAGGATAAAGAGGGAAACTGCCCGTTTCTTATCCTTTTGACGGTCGATGTACTTACCTCCCGGGATCATCGACAACAAAGCCATCAACGCCGGGGCCGACGAGAGAAGCCCGACTTGGAGGTTGCTCGCCCCCATCTTTACCGCAAAGATGCTCACAAAAGGGGATGCCAAGTTTAGGGCCATGATTGAGGCAATGCCGTGATAAGTGCTGACGCGGATGTTCCGCTCGGTTCTTAAAGCCGGGGAATCCGGCGGATCCTTTCTAGAGAGATCCTCCCTGAGCGTGGACAGCTGTGCTATGAGCCTGTTCATCCGGTTTCTCCCCCGACCAGGAAGGCGTCTTTTCTAGAAGAACAAAAGCGCATACCGACTATTCATTATACCAGAACGTTTGACACGATGTAGACAATGGCGGGAGCCAAGAACACGCCGGGCAGCAGATTGGCTACTTTTATCTTCTTTATCCCCAATATTCCGAGGCCTATGGCGAAGACCAGGACCCCGCCTGTGGCTGTGAACTCGGCTATCATCGCCTCAGTCAAGAAGCTCTGAAGGAGCCCCGCCAGGAGCGTTATCGTGCCCTGGTACAAAGTCAGCGGAAGAACGGAAAAGGCCACTCCGATGCCGAAGGAGGAGGCAAAAAGAACCGACATGAAGCCGTCCAGCATGGACTTTACAGACAACATGGTGTAATCGCCCGCAAGACCGTCTTGGATGGACCCCATGATGGCCATGGGTCCGATGCAGAAAAGAAGGCTCGCGGCGACAAAACCTTTGGCGAACCGGCCTTTTTCGCCGCCGGAGCCTTCGTCTAACCGCTTGTTACCAAGAACCAGGCGCTCCATTGTCTCGCCAAGCCTCGTGACGGCGGCGTCCAGGTCCATTAGTTCACCCAAGACTCCTCCGAGAACCAAACTCCCTACCATGATGACGGCGTTGGTGGTGTCAAGAGTCATCTTTAGCCCTATGGCCACGGTGGCGAGGCCCAGTCCATCCATCACGGTGGCTCTCATGCGTTCTGGGAGCCTGCCCCCCACCAGGATCCCTATCACGCTGCCCAGAATCACGGAGGCTATGTTGATCAGTGTCCCTTTCATCGGTACCGCCCTCTTTAGGCCGGAGGCCTGTCCATCGTATTTTGTAAATTATACGGTCTATACCAACCTGATGGCGAATTGCGGGCAGACCGGAGCGCAGTATCCGCACAAAATGCACTTGCTCTTGTCGTTCACCGCTATTCCGTCAACAACCGTCATGGCGGAGTTGGGGCAGGTCTCCACACATGTGCCGCAGCCAACGCAGAAATACTGCACTATCAGCCGTTTTTGGCGCTTCGTGCGTTCTGCCAGGTCAGAGGGCACCTCTTCTCCGTTGAAGAGACGAAGGTTCATCTCAAGCTCGTCTCTGGTTATCATCCCGACGGCGACAGCCGAGATACCCGGCAACCCGCGGACGTAATCAAGGGCGGCCTTGCGGTCAGTCAACAGGTTGCCGCCGCCCAAGGCTTTCATGGCGAAAAGCCCTTTGCCCGCTTTGGCTGCGGCGGCTATGGCTTGCTCCATCTCTTCCCTGGTGCCGTGAAGGATGCCGAGCCCGGCGATGTTTATGATCGGGAAAATCACGTCCAGTTCCGGCATGTTGGTGCCCACTCTTACAACGTCAACCGAGTGAGTCGATACCCCTACGGCCCTGATCTTCCCTCGCGCCTTCATGTCCACAAGGCAGTCCAAAGCGCCTCGCCTGTCGGCGAACACCTTCGAGTCTTCCCTTGCCGCGTGGATGAGGAATATGTCGATGACATCCCGGCCGAGCTCGCTTCTCGCCTCTTCGATCGCGGCTTCCATGTCTCTGTAAGTTTTGGCGTGAGCCTTGGTGGATACCACGACATCCTGGCCGCCGTTGGGAAGCCCCTTGAAGGCATGGCGTATGTGGGGGTACGTGTTGTATGCTTGGGCGGTATCGATGAAGTTCACCCCGCGCTCCAACGCCTCTCTAATGATCGGGCCGCCTTCCTCCGGGCTAAGCCCGTATTGCACCGGCCCCATGGGAAGTACTCCGAAACAAAGCTCGCTCACGGTAATCCCTGTCTTGCCGAGTTCCCTTTTCTTCAAGGCCATACCTCCGGTTGTCGTTCTCAAAGGTTATTATAGCATGACTGTTCAACCAGGCTGTTTTCCGCACTTGACCCGGAAGCCTCCGACTAGTAGCCTGTTCAAGGGTACCTGTGAGAGGGAGTGACAAGTGTTGACCAACGAAGGCGTTACAGCTCCAGTCCTGCACCTCGCTATGAGTTTGGACATAGGAGGGGTTGAGACTCAAGTTGTCGGGTTAACAAAGAGCCTCAAGGAGTCGGGATGGCCGGTGTACGTCGCCTCCAAGGGAGGAAGACGTGTCGCCGACTTGGACTCCGCGGGCGTTCCCCATTACCAAGCTCCTCTCCATTCCCGGTCCCCTTTAAAGATGCTTGAAGCGTCCCGCAAGATATCTCGCCTCGTGGACGACCTAGGAGTCAGAATCGTTCACGCTCACGCGAGGATACCGGCTTGGATAGCTACGGAGATTTGCCGAAGACACGGCATAAAGCTGGTCACGACATATCACGGCACCTACGTGTCGGGGACCTTCTGGAACATGGTGACCAGACCCGGCGACTTGACCATCGCCGTAAGCCAGGATGTTAAGGACTATGTTGTCCGGGAGTTTGGATTCGATCCCCAAAAGACCGTGGTGGTTCCCAACGGCATCGATACGGAGATGTACAGGCCCCCCGCTCATGATGAGGAGATCGCGACGGCGAGAGCCCTCTTGGGCGTCGGGCCGGACGCGGGGCCCCTCTTGGTCTACGCTTCCAGGATGGATGAGAGTCTATCGGCGACCGCGGCCCTCGTCATCGATGCGGTTTCCTTCCTTCTGCCCGAGTATCCTTCGCTTGTACTCGTGGTTGCCGGAGACGGAGAAGGGTTGCCGAAGGTCCGCGACCAGGCGGCCGAGGTGAACCGGTCCGTGGGAAGGGAAGCGGTCTTGTGCCCCGGGTTTGTACAGGATACGGCTCCCCTTTATCAAGCCAGCGACTTGGTCTTGGGTATGTCCCGGGTCGTGTTGGAAGCGATGGCGTGCGGAAAACCAACGGTAGTCGTAGGGCCAGATGGCATGTTTGGCATCACCCGCCCCGAGGTTCTCGACGCGTTGGAGAACAGGAACTTCACTTCCCGGGGGGCGCCTCAGGAGGCTTCGCCCGAAGCTATCGCCCTCGAAATCCGCCGGTTGCTGTCTGACCCTCCGCTGAGAGAGTCTTTGGGCGGCTGGTCCCGGGAGATTATAGTAAAAAGCTACTCTATGGACATGATGGCGGGAGAAATCCAGAAGGTGTACCGCCGGTTGCTAAGATAGCAGGAATCTAGCAACTGATGCTGCCCGATTGCAGTCTTCTTTGCTCTTCCTTGAGCTAGTGGCAACGATAAATCTCCCCGGATTTCCGACCGCAGAGACACCCGGCGTACCCCCTGCCCATATCATGGGCTGACCGGTCTTGGTTTCGACCGGGGATGATACCTTTAGGGGGAGACATTGAATGCTGCTATCCGCTGAAGCATTCTGCGAGAACGCCGTGTTCTTCGACGACACTTCCTTCATCGCCCTGCATCTCGAAAGAAACGGCATTCCGCTGGAAGATACGATCGGTTCCGATTCCTTCTTGTTCAATGGCGCCATACTTCCAGAGAGGCGGGTGGGAGCCACAGGAAGAACCTGTAGGCATCAGATGGACAACTTAAGTGCCGCGTTGGGATTGGGGAGCGTGAGCGTGCCGGGTCCGAGGGACGCCGTTGTGGGACTCGACCTCAGCGACGACCTGCGTCTGCGCGTGAAAACGAACTTGACTCTCGATGTCGGGGTGTTCACCAAGGTTTTCTCGGTGAAGCTCCGGGTTGACGGAAAGACTTTCGATATCCCGCTGTCTAGACCCGACGTGCAGATCGAGTGGGTCGGACGCGGAGAATACCTGGTGTCGCTGCAGCCGTTCGTCATTCAGGCGTTGACGAAGACCATGGCCGGGCGCGCATAGAGCGGTTTTCCTGTCCGCGATCACGCCAACGATCCGTAAACAAACAAGAAGGGCCTCCGGGTTACCGGAGGCCCTTTTCGGTACTCCTCTTTTTGCGATTCTCCCGTTGCGGGACGACGGTTATATGACGGTCTCTGTCAACGCGCTATATAAGAAGAGGTGTAATAACCAGCGCCATAACTATGGCGGTCAGTATCCTGAGCACCGCCCCAAGTACGGCGGCCCCCATTGCCTCGAGGCCGGTCAGGTCCGAAGCCTGGCTCCAAACCGCCGGGATCTGCCCAAACACAACCTGCAGCGGGAGCCCCGACGCGGCAAGGATAAACGAGCCCACTACCAGACGGGGATCCAGGTTGGCCGCTATGTCCTTCAGCGTATTCATGGCGAGCGTCGGGCTAGCCAGGACAGACAGGAGGCCCGTCTGCGGTTCTATGCTCACGGAACTGAAAAAGGACGTCATAGCTGACTGAATGCCCGCCCAGACGCCCATATAGTCCAGTGCCCCTATGATGGCGAAGATGACGGCCGCGGCCGGAACCAGGAGCAAGAACATGAGTTCCGCCCCTTCCCTAGCCCCTCCAAACACTGTGTCCATGGGTTTCGTGTGAGGAGTCATTCTCGGGATCTCGGTGAACTCTGTCGCTTTGGTGTCTCTCCAGAGGGTCTTTGACAATAGCCAAGGAACGACGATCAACGGTAGAAAGAGGCCGATTATTACCACCGGAAAGGCCCATACGCCGGCGTTGGTCAACGCTACGAGCCCCAGCATGAACGTGGAAAAGGACTGCTGGGACTGCATCATGGTGCAGACTGCGATCTTCTGCTCGTCTTTCGTAGCCTTGGCCTTCTTCAACACCGGTCCGGAAATCCTACCCGCCGCGTTGATGTCGCCCAAGATGTTGTAGACGCCTGGAACTACTACCGCCGGGTTGATACGCATTATCCTCGCGAGAGGCATAAACACCCTGAGCAGCGCGTCGGTGAGCCCGAGTCTTTCCAAAATCCTACCCGTCATCACCGAGCAGATAACGGCGGTTCCCAGCGTACCGACCAGATAGACATCTGACACTATGCTCTTGGCCTTAAGCACCATGGCATCGAAAACGCCGCCGACGAATCCGGGGTTCACAAACAACCCGAACAGGGATATCGCCAGGACGGCAAGGCCGGTCTTTTCCACGGTGGACAATCCCTTTTTCGGTTCGAGAGAACTCTTAGCTTCGGGATTCATGTTCTACCTCCTTTATTTGGAATGGGTACTTCACAACGGGCAATTCACGCGCATTGGGTAACGCCGGACTACGCGACTAACTAGCGTCTGGTCACCATCTATCTAGATGCCTTCTCTCCGGTTGCCTTCCATCCGGTTACCGTCTATCTGGAATTAGGTACGTCTTGGCCATTTGCTTGCCGTAGTCTCGTATTAGCGAGTTTCCGGCTTCGCTGAGAGGGGTGGCAGTGACGCGCTCGCGAAGCACCACCACTTCCACACCGGGCAGAAGCTCCTGCAAAGCGAAAGCCAAGGGGAGGCCGTTTTCGAAAATCTCCATGGCGTGGGTGTTGCCACAGATGAACCCTAAGCCTTTCTCGCGAGCAGCCGACACCAAGGGATGGTCTGGCTTCACCCGGCTAATGCTCGCAAGGACCGTATCGATGTCCGGATGCTCTGAAAGGACCTGTTCCAGATGCTTCACCGTAAAGCCGGTGTGAGGGAAAATGTGCAGGATGGTACCGACGGGTGTTTCTTCGTTGCCGTTAAGTATGACAGGTCCAGTACACGCGTTGGTCTCCTGAATGGCCGAAGAGCGCCGCACTTCCCGCTCAGTCTCAAGGAGGGACATCTCATCTTCTATCCCTGAGAACTCCCTAAGGCGCCGTACTATGTCTCCCAGCGTCCGGACCTCAGGGAGCGCTTTGCCGACGTTCACGATGTTCCCGGGGACGCCGCCGTAAGCGATATCCACCCGGAAGACCTTGTGACCGTGGATGAAGGACAACCCAGGGTGAAGCCCGTGGAACGCTTCATGCAGCTCAAATACTGAGATCCCGTACAGGGACAAGTAGTTCTTGAGCGGGACCCCTCCCGAGTTTGCCGCGTCGGCTATCGGGTGATGGCATACCACTCCATCGATCCCCAAGGCGCAACATAGCTCCAGTTGGGACTCTGTGAGCGTCATCGAAACGCCCAGTTTCGTCACGACCGCGTCTACGTCGCCGAACACCAGCCCTGGAGTCTCCGTGATAGCCTTTCCCGGAATGTTGGAGGACTTGGTCACCACAAAGGGCGACGTGCCGCGGTTTACGTGACCTGTGCCTTTGACCACCCTCCCGCCGGTTATGCGGTCCAGGGCATCGATAACGTCGATGACGCGCGTCACGGCCGTGCCTTTTTCGACAAGCTTGTCCGGCTTAGCGTCGTGCGTTAACGTCCTGCCGTTTGCCATATCCTTCACCTCCTTTCTTGAGGAAGAATGGTAGCCGCGCACTCCTTCAGGAACTGGTCCGTTCCGAACAACTCGTCCAATCCGGCTTCCTTGACCCGCTTGTGCGCGACGTCGGGATCGCTGGTGTAGAGGCCCGCTTCTTTCATGTGGTTGAAATAGACAGACCCAGAGAAGGTGTATTTTGTGGACAGACCGGCACCTTGGCGCATGTCCCGGTTGCACCTGGCTATGATGTCCCCGCAAGCTAGAGTTTCCGGGAGTACGACCGGAATCTGCCCCTCGGCGAAGCGAACGGCGTTTAGCCCCGCGAGCGAGCCGGTGACCATGGCCTCGGTATGCCCCACCAAAGTGCCCGCCTTTTCGCCGCCGCAGAACAGGTTGTCCATCCCGTCGACTTTCAGGGCGTCATCTCGGGGAGCTATCGCCATGTACCGGATAGAGTTGCCTTTGCCTCCCGCGTAAGGGTCCTCGAACCGGGCGAACTCCATTCCGGGGATTTTCCTTAGGGATTCAAGCGGGAAGTAAGAGGCCATCAGTTTGGCGTGTCCGGTGTCCAAGAGCACGATGTTCTCCCGGTACTCCTGAAGCGCGTACTGCTGGCATGCCTTGAAGGCGACATCCTTCTTGCCAAGTTCCTCGGGGATAGGGATCACGCAGACGCCGTTGGCGTCCAGTTCCTGCACGATTTCAGGGGCCAGCGACTCCTTGAGGAGCTTGCAGCTTCCGCTCATGGAGCCCGGTTTGCCGGAGGCCGCCTTCCCTATCCACTCCTGAACGCCGCAGAGGGCGGTGAGGCTCACCCTGCCGCCAAAGGACGGGCATCGAAGAATGCACATGCAGCACCCATTGCCAAACTTCACGCAGTTGGCCTGGGGTCCCGCCGAACCGGTGGCGTCCACGAACGCGTCGCCAGGGAACTCTTCTCCCGACGCCGTGACGCAGGCTTCCAGTCTCTCCCCCGCCTTCTTTACCGACGTAACCCTCGCGCCGAACCGGACGTCTACGCCTAGCGCCTCAAGGTATCCTTTGACCACCGGCTCGATAATGCCGACGTTGTACAAGGTGGCGTGGTCGTGGCCGGGAAACCGGATATTACGGTGTCTCGCGCACCTGTCCGCGATGGTGACCAAGTCGCCGCAGCCCATCGCGATCATCTCTTCAGCGGCTGTGAACCTGCCGTTGTTGCGCATGATGCCTCCGACCAGCCCGGTCCCCAAGAGCGAGTCGGTCCGCTCCAACAGGAATACCTCCGCTCCCGCTTTGCGGGCCGCGACCGCCGCCGCGCAACCCGCCCAGCCGCCGCCTACGATGACTACTTTCTTCATGACACTCCCTCCGTTAACGTGTAGCTTGTGCCCCTCTTCCTATAGGTTCCCTAAAGCAAGCAAAACGGGACCTGGCCCAAAGACCGAGGTCCCGTTCTAACCTTGGTTGATAAGACGCTGCCTTTGTCTCTTGCGGGTCATTGCCCGGCACGCGGTTACAGATAGCCTGGGTAGGCTCTCTCCGATTGCATCTGAACCACAGCGCCGATGATCTCCGCCACCGACAAAGGAAGCAGGCTTCTAGGTAGCACCATCACCTTCTCCGGAGGACCCTTGTACTTGGTCCACAGAGTAGCGTCCATTTCCTCCGCGACCGCGAACGCGTGAACGTCCATGGATTCCATATCGGAGAAGGCGCCGGACACGTAGCGCAGATCGAAAACGCCGCTATCCAGCACTTCTCTCAGCAGCATGTTGGCACATTGATGGTGGTCCGCGACTACTCCGATTCTCGAGCCGGAAGGAAGTCGCGACAGCGCCCTTACACCCGAGGCTTGAATGGTGAAGCGGATCCCGATCACCTTCAAGTCCCGGTACTTCTGCATGAACATCCTCTGTGTCGGGCTTTCCGCGTACACCACCGCCACGTCGCAGGCTTCTGGATCGAAATCGTCTCGGGAACACGCCTTCACAGTAGCCATTCCCTTAACGATCCCGCCGACATACCTTTCCAAGAGCTTCTGCGACATTGGGTAGGGCGTAACAGCTGAGATCCTGACCACGCAGACCAACTCCGCTAAGATTCGCTACGTGGGCCGCACACAACTCAACTTTTGCCTCCGCCGCTTCGCCT
>DULO01000062.1 GCA_012840345.1 Candidatus Fermentithermobacillaceae bacterium | reverse complement strand
TCGCCTCGCCGGGCAGTACGACACGGTATTCATTGACACGAATTACGACGGGAGTTTCGCGACAGAAAGAGGTCTTGAACGGTATCGGGATTCCAGGGCAGGCGTACCCGTCCCTCAAGGGACAGGAGGCAGGGCTTTGGAGATCGTTCTGTGTGAGATTCGGGACGGCGGTAAGACCGTCCTATTGGGCTTTGACGGACACGGACACGGAACCTCGGTGGCGTCCATCATTGGCGGCCGGGCAAAAGGATTTGTTCCCATGGCCCCCGGCGCGCAAGTGATCGCCGTGAAAGCGGTTGACTCCTCGGGAAGGACGCGGTGGGAGCTGTTGGCCCAAGGAATACTCGCCGCGTGCGAGAAAGGCGCCAAGATCGTGCTCATGAGCGTCGCTCCCCTGGTTCCCAACGAGAGCACAGGTCTTCTCGAAGAAGCCCTTCGCAAGGCCGAGAAGGATTACGGCGCTCTCGTGGTCATGGCGTCCGGGAACAAAGGCCCGGGTTTGGGCAGCTTGCCGGCTTACGCTGACCTTCCCAACGTTTTGACCGTAGGCGGGTTCATTCCCAAATCGGCGTCGGCCGCTATGAATGTTGACGGCGGGAAAATGTGGCCGTGGTCCTCGATCGGACCCACAGAGGGAGGGGGAACGGTCAGTGTGGTCGGTCCCGCTCTCGGACCCGCCCAGTTGCCCGCGTGGCTCTCACCGCTGGACCAGACCTGGCTCTTTGAAGGAACTTCAGCCGCCGCGGCTTACGCCGGAGGGGCCGCAGCCCTCGTCCTGGGCAGCGATACAGGCTCAGGAAGCATGGCTCCCGCGGTCTTGAAAAGGCTTCTCGAAGACGGCGCGCGGCCTCTTGCGGGTTACCAGGCTGTCGAGCAAGGGTTCGGAGTCATAGACGTGACCAGGTCCATCCAACTGCTCTCTTCGGGGAGAGGTTACCCGCGCGTTCGTGCGGTAGCCAGGTGGGGCGACAAGTATCAGGTGGGAGGCTTTTTCGACCGCAACCGGATTCCTGGATCCTTGTCATTGGGGATAGACAGCTTCAACCCGTTTGCTGTGTCGCTAAACCTTACTCTACCGTCTTGGATTCGCGCGGATAGCTCCTACATTTCCATTCCGGCGGTTGAGCAGAGGGAAACGCAGTTGCGGATCGAGCCGGACTTCCCTGTAGGGCTTACGTCGGGCTACATCAAGGGTGACGACAGCGGCACTTCAGGTACCGACTTGGCTTACCTTGTCACCGTCATAAAACCGCGCCAACTAGGGTCCGCGGGTGCGATAGGCCTACAGAACGTCATGGACGTAGGGGACTACCAACGCGAGTATGTTCTGGTTGAGCCCGGTCTCGGAGGGCTCTCGGTAGTCTTGGAAGTGCCGCGGGCCGGCGACGGGCACCCAAGGGGCCGTGAGAGACTCTACGTGTACGATCCGCAGGGCTGGCTGGTTTACGAGGGTCCGTGGGTCGGCGCGGGAGAGGACGTCTACAGAGACGAGGTGTATTTGACCAGACCGTCCGCGGGCGTATGGGAGGTGGTCGTTGTATCCGACCCGTTTTCGACGGCGTACGACGCGACAGAAGCGGCCTTCCGCTTGACGCTTAGGAGGCAGGGCATAGCTCCCGTAAGCCAAACCCGTCAGCTCGTGGCAACCTTAGCGGGAGGTAACGCGGTAGGGCCAGTGACGCTAAGGAACCCAGGCGCGGCCTTCTCGGGTGTCGCTACGGTCATCGAGCCGGGCCAGAACGGAGAGGTAATCCGCGAGCGGCTGATAGCGCCCGTATCTACGTCTCTGACCAAGAACATCTCGGGTGTTACCGAAGGCACCCGCTTCATATATCTGAGCGCCACAAACCCCTCGGACCCCAGTACCAAGATGGACATTTTCTTGTACTACTACGATAAAGCTGCCGGCCGCTGGACCGAGGTGGCCTCTTCGGCGAGTTTGGGAGACTCGCTCGATCGATATGTTGCCTTGCAGGACCCCGCTCCGGGTCAGTACATCGCCTATGTGGAAGCCAGGAACCAGCAGGGCGGACAGACGACCTTTACATGGACCCAGATAGTGTCGCGAACCGCGGCGGGCTACCGGGTCAGAGAGAAGGAGACCGGGTCAAACCCCTTCAACTGGCCGCAGGCATCAGAGGTCAGCCTGACGGTGGAGGTCCCAGGCAAGACAACAACTCAGCCGGAGAAGAGGACGGTGTACCTGACCATCTGGGACGAGGGGACCGCTACTCTTAAAGCAGTGATGCCCCTGACCGTTGTCAGCGAATCGCCGAGACCCATAGTGTTCTTGGGAGAAGGCAGCTCTTTCGGCAACCGGACGATGGTGACTATAAGCGCGTATCATCCCGTCACGTTCCGGCCTCTGGACGCCATGGTCAGCGTGGACGGCGTCTGGTACCAGCTCAGGCAAGGCCGGGCCACGATTATCCTGAACAGGTCAGACGTCCACGGAATAGAGCTGGTCGCCGAGCATCCGGACCTCTACCCGGCGCGTGTGACGGTCCCGTAAACTCAAGTTTCTATGGACAAATCCGGATAGGAGATTACCGCTATGAGATCTTGTACAAGCCCCAAACGCCTTAACGCTGTCAAAGTGATCCTTGCCGTTCTGCTGGTGACCTGCGCGGCGCTTGTGCCTCCGGGAGCCATGCTCGCCGAAGGCGTAGTACCTCCTGCTACAACTTCGTCCTCAACTCAGGGCTCAACACCGGGACAAGCGGCACCCGAGACAGAGACCATTACTCTAAGCAAAGAAGAAGCTGAGTTACTTAGAACCTTTCTCGAGGTCCAGACTCTCTTAATGGAATACCATACTGAGGAACTCACCTTTCATCAGCTGTATGAAGGCGCAATACGGGGCATGGTCGATGCTCTCAACGATAGGTACTCTCAACACTTCACAGTTGAAGAACTGGAAAGCTGGGAGGCCGATCTTGAGGGTGAGTACGGTGGGCTGGGCGTCACCTTGGACCTTGTGGACGCGAGGATCACCGTGATAAACACGTTCCCCGGCAGTCCAGCGGAGGCCGCGGGACTGAAAGCCGGCGATGTGCTCCTATCCGT
>DULO01000061.1 GCA_012840345.1 Candidatus Fermentithermobacillaceae bacterium | reverse complement strand
GACATGGACAGCCATGAGTAATCGGCCAGTTTGCAGTCATCCTTGATATACCGGCATACGGCTCCTGACCCGTAGACTCCCACCTTGTACTTGCCCCCAGCCGCCGCGAAGACATCGTTGACTGCGACAAAGTAGTCCCTAATGGGGCCCTCGGCCTGCGCGTGGGTGGCGTCGAAGTCGACCGCGAAGTATATGGGGGTCTCGGATGGCTGTCCGATAGCACCGCCGGCGTACTCATAGGCAGCCTTGGCGTTGGCCGCGCCGAGAGAACTGCTGAACCTGTGCACCGCGTTGTTGTAGTCTTGGAAAACGGCGACGACCCACAGTCCCGAGTCCGATAACCGCCGCGCTTCGTCCAGTCTCAACTTCTTGGAGAGGTTCCCGGTGCAGTAGTAGCGCACGATGAAGGTGTACCCCTCCCGGATGACAGCGTCTATGGTGGCTTGCGAACACGGCGTGGCGGTGTCTAGTCCTCTGGCCACTTCAAATCACTTCCTCTTTTTTATTGTCTTGCTGTTGGCTTGCTGGTTGCCTTGCTGTTGGCTTCCTGTCGTCTTGCTGTCTGTTGGCTTGCCGTTGTCTGCGGTGTCTTGGCTTGCTGTCGTCTTGCGGTCTCTTGGCTTGCTGTTGCCTTGCTCGCGAATCAGCCTCGCCCGGCGACAGTTAGTCGGCTCGGTAAGTGTTGTCTGGCTGTAGTTATAGGGCTGGGTAAGTGTCGCCTAGCGGTAGTCAGCGGGATGCGTAAGTGTTGCCTGGCGGTAGTTAGACGGGTTCGCAAGTGTTGCCAGGCAGTACTTAGTCTGGCAGGTATGGGTTGCCTAGCAACAGTTACTCGGGTCGGTGGGGGTTGCCCGGCGATAGTCAGTAGGACAACAGACGTCTCCGCACCGCGAAGCCATCAACTACTGCGGATCTGACTAGGGAGTCCCCAGATACTAACTACCTCGGGGCCGAGAGTCATAAACCACTGACGACCTCCTCGCGCCGAGTAGTCAACCGCTCACGACCGAGCCCAGGGGAGTCTTCAAATACTTACAACTCGTGCCCGGCTGTCCTGAGACAGCTCGAGCTTTTCCGCTCCCCCCTCCCCACAACAACAAATTAGCAGCAGACTCTTAGGGCCACACAGATCCAAATCCGTGAGAGACTAGAACCGGAAAAACAAGGGCCACCGGCCGCTGGGCCCGGTCGGTGGCCAATAAGGGGAGAAGAAGCACCCGCGTGCTTCCATAACGGGATACGGAACCAGGGATCTATAATTAATACACAGAGAATGAACTGCCGGTGACAAGCGCCAAGTTGATTCTTTTTTGGAATATTCCTTGACATCTGTCACGACACATGTCACACATTCAACATAGATGTTCCGATTCCTGCCGCGGATCAGTCTATGTGGACAATGTTTTTTGAAGTATTTTTCAAGGAGAGAGAAAAGCATGGCTAGGACAAGAACCTCATCTCGCCCGGAAGTGAACGTAGAACTTATGGTCCTCGCCAGCGAGATGTACTACCTCGAGGGAAAGACCCAGCAAGAGATAGCTGACGCCCTCCAGATTTCAAGGGCGGCGGTTTCGGGCGTCCTTTCCATGGCGCGTCAGGAAGGAATCGCCGTGGTGTCGGTCCGCAATCCCATGGAGCGGTTCCATGAGCTTGAAGGGAAAATGAAAAAGCGGTTCGGCCTGAATCATTGCAAGATAACGGTTACGTCGTCGGATAGTGACCGCAACCTACTGAGGATCGCGTACAAAACCGCTGAGTTCCTTCCTAAATTGATCAGGGACAACGATGTGATTGGGACCGGCAGGGGAAACACAGTCCGCTCCACCGTAGATTTCCTGCGGGAGACCACGGAACACCGAGGGCTCCAGGTCGTTCCCGTGACCGGCGAAACCTGGTTCCCCGCTGAAAGGCTCAAGGTCAACGAGATCTCCGCGAGCGCCGCCCGAAAGCTGTATGCGGTCCACCGCCCGCTGAACGCGCCCCTGCACCTGCAGGACCCGGTGGCGATTCGCCTGCTGAGAGAGGATGAGTCCGTCAGGCTCTGCATGTCCCTCTGGGACCAGATGTCCTGTGCCCTAATAGGCGTCGGAGCGATCACACACCCCGACCCGTACCACGCCGTGCGAGTGAAGATGGCCGAAAACAAGTACGGGCGTCCGGTTGTGGCCGACATATTTGGGAGGTTCATGGACGCCGACGGCCAGGAGATAACCGAGTCGGACCTCCTGGCGATACAGCTGGACCAACTGGCGAAGGCGCGTGAAGTCATCGCGGCGGCCGGCGGTCGTGACAAAGAGCGTGCAATCCTTGCCGTGCTCAAGCGTGGGTTCGTCACCACTCTAGTGACTGACGAGGATACTGCTCGCGGAATCCTCGCCCTGGTCGGCGAGTAGCCCAGGTTGGCGGATGTAGCTCTGACTGGGGACGAGCAATCTAGAGGACGTCGCCCTGATTGGTGAGGTAGCTCAGGTTGGCGGACATCGCCCACTTCTACCGCGACTTGAGGTTTGCGCTCTCCCATAGGTATAGGGACGCGACGGTCCGGTACGGTCTCCACCGTTCCGACATGCGGAGCAGGTCGCTGTCCCGCAGAGGTTCTTTCAGCTCGTAAAGCCACGTAATCGCCCTTCGGAGCGCGAGGTCCGCAGGAGCGAACACGTCCAACCTACCCAAGCTGAAAATCATCAGCATCTGACAACTCCACTCACCGATACCTTTCACCTTGGTGAGGCTTGAAATCAGGTCCCGGTCAGAAAGGTGCCGCACACCGTCCGGGTCAATCTCTCCGTTTTGAACCTTCAAGCAGAGATCCCGGATGTAGGATATCTTAGGCCTGGACAGGCCGGCTGCTCGGAGAGCCTCGTCATCGAGGGAGGACAGCCGGTCTGGGGTGACCACGACGTCGGTGGCTTTTCCTCGCGCATTCCCGACTCCCTGGCAAACCTCACGCAGCCTGGCCCAGATGGCGTCTGCCGCTTTGTTGGATAACTGCTGCCCAACTATGGAACGCACCAAAGCTTCAAATATGCCCTGTGACCTGAACTGTACCTCCACGTCCCCGACGAGTTCGACAAGACGCCCAAACACCGGGTCACGCTCACAGATGTGCCGGACTTCCGGAGAGTCATGGTTGAAGACCCAGCGGTCTGTCATCGGTTCCTCCCAACTGTTCCTGTCAGCCGTTCCTACCGACTGCCATTGCCAACTGCTCCTGCCGCAGTTCCTGCGACTGTTCCTGTCAAGCGTTCGTGCCAGCTGCTCCTGCATCCCGCTGTCCAGCTGTTTCCTCTAACTGACCCTACTAACTGTTCCCTCTAACGAAGAGCAGCGCATACGGGACTCCAGCCAATTCTCTCATAAGTCCCCTAACCTCGGAACTCAGGTACTGGGAAAGAAACACCCCGGAACAAGAGGACTCAATGCCCATCTTCTTGGCCATGATTGATGCTCTCAGCAGGTGGTAGCGGTTAGACACAATGATGGCGCTGCTGAGCCCGTGCTCGCGCATCCTTTGCAGCGAAAACCGCAGGTTTTCCTCGGTTGAGGTTGATTTATCCTCCAGGATAACGCGGTCAGCCGGCACTCCCCTCTCCACCAGGTAGCGTTTCATCGCCTCAGCTTCGGTGATGTCTTCTCCCGGTCCCTGCCCTCCGGCCACCACTATATAGGGAGCTAAACCCTGATTGTACACTCTGAGCGCCTCGTCGAGCCTCCCTGCCAAGAAAGGACTCGGGACAGTCCCGTACAACCTGCAGCCCAGGACGATGATACAGTCGGATGCCACAGGCTTGGCCGTGAACCCAAACCCTACTATCCAAGCCGCCAAGGCTATGAGCCCGAGTAGTATCCAAGCTGCCACAACAACTATCGTCGTCATCAGTCTCTTCACTCCGCTTGCTCCTCCGTCTTCCCTGCTTCCCTGTATGCGGGGTCTGCTTCCCTCTATATACGCCGCAGGCGCCGTTCTGTCTTTGGCGTCTGCTTCGTTCTATCTCCGCCGCATGTTCAGTTCAGTCTTCGACGTATGCTACGTTCTGTGTCTTCGGTGGCTGTTGTGCTCTGTCTCCAACCATGCTTCGTTCTGTTGTCTTCGGCGGTTGCTCCGTTGTTGTCTTCGACAGTTGCTCCGTTGTTGTCTCCGGTGCTGCTCCATTGTTGCCTCCGGTGCTGCTCCGTGCTGTCTCCGCAGTATGCTCCGTTCTGTCTCCGCCTTATGCTCCGTGCTGTCCCCACCGTACGCTCCGTCTGGTTGTCCGTTGCTTCTGTTTTCTACCATAGACTCCTATTTGAAGACTAGCCGAACCCACGACCGGTTCCATCTAGCCGGCGAGAAGGTCTGCGTCTGCGTCCCCGCTTCGATTTGGCGCGTAGACCTTTGTGAGGACTCCCCTCTGCTTCGATTTGAGGCATATCCCCGCCGGCTATGCCTCAAAACGCGGCACAGATTCCGCTTCAACGCGTCAATTTGAAGCACTGGCGGCCTTACTTCTTCGACGAACCACCGTGGACAACTCCACTCTGCTTCAATTTGATGCATATCTCCGCCCCCTACGCCTCAAAACGCGGCACAGATTCCGCTTCAACGCGTCAATTTGAAGCACTGGCGGTCTTACTTCTTCGACGAACCACCGTGGACAGCTCCACTCTGCTTCAATTTAATGCATATCCCCGCCCACTCCGCCTCAAAACGTAGCATAGGTTCCAACTCAACGCCTCAATTTGAAGCACAGGCGGCCCAACATCTTTGACAACGCTCCAATTCCGAGCCTTCGCCGCCTAATACCTGGGTCTCACGCTGAGGTCACGTTGAGGAAGCGCCGCCAGTAGTGTATGATTGGTCTGGACCTGCGAAAAGATTGGACCAACATGCGAAATGTCTAACACCATCATCAGGCATCATTAGGCATCACTAGGCAAAGATTAGGCCAGGATTTGCGGCACACCACAATTCCACGGACATTGAGGCGGATGCGGACACATGAGATCCCGGGTAAGGGAAAAGAAGAAAACGCGCGGCAACAGGCTCTCTGGCCTGTTGATCGCTGCCGGGCTCCTTGTGGTCCTCTACACCGTGTTCGGGCAGTTGCGCGCGGTGTACATTCAGAAGAAAACCTATGAGGACCTTCTTAAGTACACCGCGCAACTTGCGTCTCAAGTCACCCCTCCTGAGGGCGTCGACCCTCCGGAACCTCTGCCGCCCCAGACTGACCTGGGCATTCTGGTCATCCCCAAGCTCGAATCTACGCTAGGATCGCGGAAGGCGTGGAAGAAGACCAACTCTACTACGGAGTCGGCCATCACAAAGAAACCGCCATTCCCGGTGAGATTGGCAACGCCGTCTTGGCCGGCCACAGGACCAGTTACCGCATGCACCCGTTTAAAGAGCTGGATGAGGTAGAAATAGGCGATGTCATAGAAATCGTGACTCCGAAAAAGACCTTTACCTTCAGCGTCTTCGACACCTTCATCGTTGACTACAACGACCGGTCCATCCTTAAACAGGGCCAGGACGAAGCAATCCTCACCCTGTACACCTGCCATCCCGAAGGAAGCCTGGAATATAGGTTAGTGGTCCAGGCGAGGCTGGTTGAGGACTAGAGGACTAGAGGACTCGCTGACTCGCGGACCCCGCAGTTCTGCCAAATACCTTCTGTCATCTGCCTACAGCACCGTAACCATAGCGCCACCTCTGTGGGTCCGACGCCCTATTGCAGTTCAGGGCCATTTCGCTGATAATATCCATAAGGACAGAGGTACTTTGGCAGTTTGGCCTCTACCGATAAAGGCAAAGTCGTTGAAAAGCGGCGGCGCAAAACTAAAGGGCCTAAACCCCAAAAGGGCATGGCAGCCAGTTGCCGAAGGGAGGTTTTTTCTATGGCACGCCGTATCGCACTTATACTCATCGTCGCCATGCTGTTGTCCGTGGCACCCGCCGCAATTGCACAACCCAGCGGCGTACAGATCGACCTATCTCCGGACTTCCCCGGATGTGTTCTGGTAAAGCATCCCGGCGCCCAGTACGGAAAGGTAAAAGCCATCATCCAGAAGGGTGACCAGCGATACACCTACGATATCCGCATGACTGAGAATCCGGAATGCCTTCCTCTTCAGATGGGAGACGGAGAGTACATCGTAAGGGTCATGCGGAATACCACCGGCAATCGCTACACCGAGATCGCGCGCAGGGTCTTCACAGTAAAGGACCTGGATGAGAAGGAGTTGTTCTTGGCCTCGGTTCAGAACGTGGCTTGGAAAGATTCCGAGGAACTGCAGAAGCTTGCCGCCGAACTCACAGAGTCCTGCGAGACCGACGCTGAAAAGGTGGAGAAAATCCGCGAGTACGTGGTCAAGAACATCAAGTACGACTACGTAAAGGCAAGCACGGTTGAGGCGGGATATCTGCCGAATCTAGATCAGATACTCGCCGACAAGAAAGGCATCTGCTACGACTACGCCGCCCTGTTTGGCGGCCTTCTGAGGTCAGTTGGGATTCCCGCCAAGCTTGTGACAGGCTACGTCGGCGCCCGGCGTGTCTACCACGCGTGGAACGAAGTCTACGTTGAAGACAACTGGGTAAGGTACGACGTTACTAGGGAGGCTACGGGAGGCAGCAAAGTATCGGAGTCAACAACCACGTACGAAATAAGGTACGTGTTCTAGATAAAGATTCAGGCCCAGCCAAGCCCCCGGAGAGAACTGAGGAGCCCGCGGCGAGAGGGCTCCTCTCCTTTTGGCAGGGAATTTGGGCCAGGCGTAGAATTACTTGCGTCGCGAACATTCCGTCTTTGCGAACATTCAGTTATTCGGAGTAAGCTTTTCGCTGGTGGTGGGTTTTTGCCTCACATTCAAATACACCGAGCGTAAGGGAGAGGGCAGACCTTCGTGGTATAATCCCTCAAAACCGACAATCCCCTCGATATCTATGTGCAGGGATATCTACGCGCAGGGGGCTTCACGATGAACATCAAGGGCAAATTGGCGTTGATGCTTTTGGTCGTTTTCTTTTCAGTGGCCGCTCTGCTCACCGCGACCGCTCCATCGGCCGCGGCCGCCGCGTCCAGTTCCGGCAAGGATAGCGGCAAAGTGACCCTTTCTGTCGATAAGACCCTCTACCCTCTTGGACAGGGAGTAACCATAACGCTCTACAACGGCACGCAGAAGTCCATCACAGTACCCAGCGCCGCCCCTTGGACCATCGAAAATGCTGACGGCAAGACAGTATACCGTCCCGCCGCGATCCAGAAACTGAGCACCGTCCTTTCCGGAGAAGCCCGCACCTGGACATGGACTCAAAAGGCGCAGAACGGAAAGCAGGTCGCCGCGGGGTTCTATTCGGTGAGCGTAAAGACCTCCGCCGGCGAGTTCACTTGCGAGTTCGCTATTTCGGGACTCAAGAACGATGTCGACGTGGATAACCCCGACCCGGTGTTTGAGCGCCTGCCTAACCCGTTTAAGGACGTCACGGGAAGCGTCGCGTGGGGAGACGCCCACATACTAAGAATGGCGCAGCTAGGCATCGTAAAGGGGAAAACGGCCGATACCTTTGAACCCGATGCTCACTTGACTCGCGCCGAGTTCGTCACCCTTCTCTTGAGGGCCGCAGGTCTCGCTCCCAAAGATGACGAGACCCCTAAGAGCGGTATCTCGTTCGAAGACGTCCCCCAGGACCACTGGGCGTACAAGTTCGTGGCGCGGGCATCGGAATTGGGGATCATCACCCGCGCTGAATACAGGCGCAAGTTCGAGCCTGACGGAGCCATCACCCGGATGGAAATAGCCATCATGCTTACTCGCGCGCTCGGCCTGGATACGGAAGCCATGGACGACGCGGGCAGCAATCTCCCGTTTGATGACGCCAAGGATGTGCCTCCCCTCTATCGCGGTTACGTGCTACGCGCTGTCGAGTGGAAGGTGCTCAAGGGGTACGATGACAACACGTTCAGGCCCAACCGGAGGGCGACCCGTCGCGAGGCGTGCGTGATGCTGTACAGGGTGCTGCTGAACCCCTAAGAGCGGCAATGCAGTCTCCAGACCTCCACCCCTTCGCTCGGCCAAGCAACCGAATTCTGAGCTTTTGCCCGGCCTCTAGGCACCGGCCCCGCTATGCCCCGCTGTGAACACCAAAGTCGAGTAACGCTCCGGCCACACTTAACATAAGATTCACTGAAAGTTTACCGATAAGGAGGGTTCTCTGGTGGCCGGCTTCGGAACCGTAACCAATCCGTTCATAGTCTTCTTGATCCTGATCCTGCTCATCCTCGGGTTGATGTGCGGAACCTGCCTCGTATAGGCGGTCAGCCTTGCTGGGGCAACTAGTGGCGAAACCTGCCGGGGTCCCTGAGAAGGGACCCCGACAGCGCTTTTCTGAACCCATTTCCGTGCTAACGATGAGCTAGCTGCCCAACGAGCTAGGTGACTCAACGAACTAGCTGCCCGCACAAGCCAGCCGCCCACACAAGCCAGCTGACCCCACACAGAAAAAACAACTCCCCGGTCGCTTGGAAACCGGGGAGTGTTTGTGCGCTTACATCCCGGCCGCAGTGGCCGGAGAAAACCCTACAGGAACAGTCCTAGTTCCTAGTAGCGCCTTCTTTGAAAACCGCCGCCTCGCCTATCGGGAGGGTTGGTTCTCGGTTGGGCTTCTGACACCCTTATCTGCCTTCCGTTCCAATCGCTCTGGTCCATGGCTCTGATCACTGTTTCCGCCAACTCGTCAGAAACCTCGACGAAACCGAAGCCCCTGGACTTGCCGGTGGTACGGTCAGTAATCACCCTGGCGCTGGAAACGGGAGCTACTTCCTCGAATCTCTCTTTCAGTTCCTCATCGCTCGCGCTCCACGGGAGGTTCCCGACGAACAACACCTTGGTCAAGACTAATCAATCCTTCCTTTCTCATAACTACTCAATGGAAACTGGGCGGAACGGACTTCCCCAAGCGCTCGTCGTTCACTCCCGGACGTAATCCAATTCCTGTAATCTCATTATAGATCATTATAGGTTTTCCTGCCATTCCAAAATAATACGGCAATAATACGGCCCTAGGAGCCTTCACCGAAGCTATGATGTGCAAGGGGGCGACGGGTATATACGCACTTCTCTTCGCCCGCCGGCGTCGCAGACGGCTGCGATGCCCTGGGGGCGACCGGTGTATACGCGCGTCTGTTCGCTGCCTCGTCACCGCCGCCCCGCCAACGCGATCTCACACTATCCTTGTGTCGAAGCTGGCATTCACCGAGCCCTCAACCTCGAACAGCCACAGGTCCAGACTATACGAGACCTTGCAGGACGCCGCGAGCCACCAGGAATCAAACGGAGACTGGGCTTCCAGACTTCCTCTCGCGTCGAGGTAGAAACTGATGATGTTAAACCTCCTGTCGTCAACCACGATGCCGCCCTCGATACCGCCCTTTAGGTAGAGCTCCAATGTCAGCCTGTCGGCGCCCTCAAAGTAGTATCCGCCGTCCGCGCCCGCGTAGAGGTAGCCGCGCAGGTACACTATGGAGACGCTGACCTGTTTATCAAGGCCGAATTCCATCTTCGCGCGCACGTAGGAAGCCCCGTCCTGATCAATTCTCAGCGCGAGGCCGGCGCCTACGCGGAAGATCCCGATGTTCCCGGCCAATGTCTCCGGGTATCCGAGTTGTACTCCAAACAAGCGGGGGCTGTACTCGAAGCCGAGGCTTCCGCTGACCCTGGCCACCAGGACGTCCATGTCGTTCAAAGTCATGCTGAAGGAGAAATACCTGTCCGGGTGACTGTAACTGATGCTGGCGGTACCGACTGCGGTATAGCTATCCCCACCGAAGAGAATCGCGCCAACGTTGAGCGGCAGGTACAGCTGACCGTTCGCGGTGACCGCCGGACCGGTCCTAAAGCCGAAGTACATGTCGCGGATCTCACACAGATTGGGGATGACGAGGGTCCCCTTGATCCCGGCTGCGAAAGAAGCGTTCGAGCCGCTGTGGACCTGAAGTCCCTGGATAAACCCAGGAATGCCGTTTGAGTTCGCGGGGAACTCATACCTTCCCTCCCCGTCTTTTGCCACGGTCATGTTATAGACGACCACGCCCGAGAAGTCCTTGATCTTGCCTGAGCCGAAACCTATGGCCGATCCCGCGTCCCGCGGCATGATTCCGATGGCGAAATAGCAGCGTTTCATATCCTTGTCGTACCCGAAGCGCGTCTCCGTCTTAACGGGCAGCTCTTCCAGTTGCTTCAGATACGTCAGGTTCAGTTGATTGGTATTAAACTCGATGGTCCCGCCGCCGCTTTGAACAGGTTTCGGGACCAGTACGCCTGAGACGTCGATGCACTCCTCAAAAGTGGCTTCCAGTACAGAACGTGATTCTTCGTAGGTCACTTTAGGAACGCGACGCATCTCGCTCGAACCAAACATCACCGAACCGCAGTCAATGATCACCGTGTCGGTGGTCTCGTCCGAGAGGGGGATGGTCTCCGCAAGCAACGTCGCCCCGT
>DULO01000060.1 GCA_012840345.1 Candidatus Fermentithermobacillaceae bacterium | reverse complement strand
TGTTCTTCCATACCCGTTGACCCATAACCAGTTGGTCTATTGTCATAGACCGAGTCAAGTCTATAGCCATAGACCAACGGTGTCGATAGAGTTTTTCGAAAAATGATGGTGCTGAGACTAGATCCTGACCCTGATGCGTGTTATGGTGCATGCGGTGGTGCATGTGGAGAAGTGTACATGCTATCGGCGTGCGGTGATTTCGGAGATAGCCGCGTTTCAGCAAAAGCACGGCCTTTGTTCTAGCCCGACTGCGGTAGAAGATATCCGTGAGATTCGTTTGGAAAGGGCTAGGCAGATAGTCCCCGGCAAGCCGAAGAGCGGGAAGACTGAGAACTCTGGACGCTAGGCAGGCGGTTCGCCGAAGCGGCGTCTTCTTTCAGGCCGTACGTCCGCCTTCTTTGTTAGGCTCGGTTGGAACGACGAGGGTTGTTGAATTCAGCGCGATCTGTTCCTAGTTGGTGCTCTAGGATGAAGTCGAAGAGACCCGCGGGTATCTCTTTCCCCAACGCGCGGGATGCGCGGGTACGAAGTACTGTGCCATCTGGAAGCACCTTTCGGAAACGACAGTGGTCCCTTCCCGGGAGTTCTTCCCACCCGGTGCTACGGCAGTAACGTACTAGGTCTCCCCACTTAGGCAAGGTTCAAAACCTCAAGTATCTCTTGTAGTGAGTCGCATATGGCTATCTGAAGCACCGTTGAAAGATGGGCTCTGCGATTGGGAGATCGAAGATACAGCGCCACGTTTGCGGGATCCAAGTACTCTTTTGCGTACTCTGCCGCTTCGACGGCTGCCTCCCGAATGGCCGATTCTCTCGAACCGGAGTTGACGGCGATATCAAGAGGGTCGAGTATCAGGGTAACGGATCCGTCAGTCTCAGTGATGAACTTCGGCTCTATGCGAGGGGACGCCTCGTTATCCACGAGTATCATCTTGAGCAGAGTTCGAGACATAATAATGCTTGCATCCTCGGTCTTCTTTCTTGGCCGGATAACCACAGGCGCTAGCCGCTGGACACAGTCAATCAGCTCTGTAAAGTGGCTTCTAGCGTTACTGAAGTTGTACTCCGTAAGCACTGTCATCCCTCCATCACCCCAAATGATAGCGTATGTGTACAAGTTGTACAATATGCACTATCTCCGTGAAACTTGATCAAAGTTAGGTGTCTATCGCACTAAGTGCTCCCAAGTCGTCAATTCTTGATGATTCTGCAGTCGGGTAGTCCACAGTTGACGACTTCCACGGCGGAAGACGTCTCTGGTTGATGACTCACTGCTCCCAAGTCGTCAATTCTTGATGACTCGGCAATTCTTCTACCGAGACCCTCCCGCTGTTCACAGTCGGCTTTGATAACCTCTGGGGGTGAGGTATCGGCCTTGGAGATGCCAGAGGATACCGCTGGATGGCCCTAAGCACCCACTCGATGAGTTCAGAACGTGCGTCATCGTAGCCGAGCCGCGATGAATATTTGCGAAGGAGGGGCTCGAGCCTATCGACCACTTGCTTGTTCATTGAGAACAGGGCTTTTGCAAGCATGCCGAGTCACCGCCCTCCTCAAGGTGGAACTTGAGCCTTCTCAAACCCGCGTGCTTCAGCTTGTTTACCATTGATTGTGAGATGCCCATCGACTGAGCGATGGTTCGTTCGGTGTGGCCCCGCATAATTACGCCGATGACCGCTGTGCGCTGAGATTCGGTGAGCGTCCGCAGTGCGCTGTCTGTGAGCAGACGATCCTCGACCTCTTGTTGCGTATCGTCCGGCGCCGGAATAAGGTCCGCCATGCTGCCATAGTACTCCGATGGGTTGTCCGGGTTAGTGAGTGGGCGATCGAGAATCAAGAGTTCGTGCTGATACCTCCGCCTATTTCGCTTGGAAAGACGGATCGCTTCGCGACGCATACCGGTGGCAATCCAGGCCAAGAAACGTGGGTCAAGGCCTCCTTGCTGCAGCGGGTTCTCTTCCATGCCCTACACCTCCCTTAGACTGAGTGGCTCAGACATATAGAGAACACGACAAGGGCAGGACTTCCAAACGGCGAACTCATACGAAGGGCAACAAGGGGTAGGAGCTCTCAGCACTGGAGGTGTGCCGTGTGTCTTGTAAGAAGCCGTTTTGGCTAGGCAGGGTGACTGTGGCTCTATTGATCTTGGTTCTTGTCTTTTCGTTCGCCGGTTGCAGCGGCAAATACCCGACGCGTCAGGTGTCTTTAGTGTGGGAAACTACGATTCCCTCCGGTAGCGCGGTCATCAATGCTTGGGATTCCGGAGAAGCCGACGTGCGTCCCTCCAGAGTTGGTGACATTGTTCCCCCAATAGTCCACTTTGACCGTCTTGGGCAGCAGGTCGCCGAATTCGATAAAGCTGACATTCCCTGCCGCTACTCTACCTCGCTGAGCCATCCTACCAAGTTCGGCTGGATCGTCCGCGATGTTCAGGCCTCGCCGGTTAGTCCGTATTCGCTTGGATATGGGCTCGAATCCTTCATCAAACTGGTGACAAGGGACGGCCGTGTCGTGTGGGAGACGCGCGGCCCGGCAGACGCGTATGTGATGATGCGGACGATTCAGTGGTAGTCTGTCGAGGTAAGGATCCTGCCGTACTCGACAGCCTGCCGGACGTAGGGAGCATTCCTTCATACGTATTCAACGATCTGGTCGAGGAGCGATATCAGTCTCTGCCGCACCGGATCATAGTTCTGGAAACGGCCACTGGCCAAGTCATCTCGCAATTTGACATCCCCAACACCCTTACGCCCGAATTTGTGTTCCGGGCCGGTTCCCTGTCCTACAGCGCGATCATCTACTGTGAGGAAAATGAGGAAAAAGAGAGGACGGACGAGTGGCAAGGAACGTGGTTGCTCACTAACCGCGTTGCCTTGTATAACTCCGCTGACGGGCAGGTCCTGTTCTCAATTGATCTGCGCGAGGCGATGCCTGAGGCTTTAGTAGATTGGGTTGTACCCTGGCACCAGGGGTTCCTGCTTATCGATACAGACAACAGGATTACCGCACTAAGCGAGAAAGGTAGTGTGCTATGGCAAGCATCGCCCAAAGGCGCGCTGGCTCACAGCTTTTCGTCGCTGGAACCCATGGTGAGTTATGACGATGTCCTGTTACCTATCGCGGTCTACAACCTGAATGCTGGTCCAAGTGCCGAGTCTGGCAGGTTCGTTGTCTTTGACGACAAAGGGAACGCATTGCTTGATCTAGGCGGGTTGTCGAGGATCCAGCGAGCTGTGTCCGCAGATAGGGTCATCGCTGTCGCCAACGATCCCACGACGACGGAGCGTTCTCGTCCCGGCAATTCATCCTACAGTTCCTTCCCCTGACCTTGGCCTGATATTGGTTGCTGGCCCGTCCGGCAGGCAAGACCGTCGCGAAGGTCCATCTCATAGTCGCGTCGCTGTGGTTCT
>DULO01000059.1 GCA_012840345.1 Candidatus Fermentithermobacillaceae bacterium | reverse complement strand
CGTATGTTTATGGCGGCATGGCTTGGAGCCTCCTCGGCACTGCTCATTCGAGGTTTGGCACACAAGCGTGAGTTCCAAGCCCAAACTTCGGCAGGCTCCGCGGTTCGGAATGCGTCCGTTGCGGAAGTCGCGACTCCTCCACCCGGGACAAACGCGGCGATCGGAGCAGATTCCAAGACCGAATCAACATCTCCCTTCGCCCACGATGCGCAGGACAGACAGATACCCTTCATGACTCAACAGGCAAACGCCCTAGAAGCACTGGTTCAAGAACTATGTGAGGAAACCGATTCGCTCCATGCCGCCTGCGCTGACATTGAGATACAGGTCGGCAAAGTGAACGCGGCACTGGAGCAGATCGCAGTGGGCATGGATAAGCAATCCGCCAGGTACGAAGAGATTGCGGGATTGGCGGAAGAAATGGCCGAAGCCACCGGAAGCATGTCCGCCAAGGCCGAATCGCTGGCTGCGTGCTCCGATCAAACCCTGTCCGCGGCACAAACCGGCGCCCTTGCGGTGTCCCGTACCGTTGACGGGATGAAAGCCATCAGAGAAACAGTGCTCTCGAGCGCCGAGCGAATCCACCAGTTGGGTGAGCAGTCCAACCGTATCGGCGAGATAGTCATGGTTATCAGCGAAATCGCCGAACAGACCAACCTTCTTGCTCTGAACGCCGCCATCGAGGCAGCCCGCGCTGGAGAGCAAGGCCGCGGTTTCGCGGTGGTAGCCAGCGAAGTAAGGCGATTGGCCGAGAAGTCCAACAGGGCAGCCAAGGACATCAGCCTCCTCATCAACGATATAGCGAGACAGACGGGGGAAGCTGTGGCTGCGATGAAAAACAGCACCGAGCAGGTCGAGTCAGGTGTCTTGCTTGCCGAGGAGGCCGGACGGGCGCTGAGCGAGATCCAGTCGGCGGTGGACTCATCCTCAACCCAAATCCGTTCCATATCCCAACACGCGGCGGACAACGCCAAGCGGCTTGAGGAACTGGTGCGCTCCATCGAGGACGCCACCGCCATCACTCAGCAAAGCTCCGATACTTTGCAGGACGTCGCCCGACAAGACTGGTTCAGCAAGGCTATCCGGTCTTATTGCGAGATGGCGGACGCTGCCAAGAGAAGCGCATTCCAGGCCCACAACACGCTTCTGGCGCTCATGGAGCCGGCGAGAGGCCAATCCTAGGTCGTACCGCCTCTATCCCCATCCCATTCTTTCCATTCCGCTCGTAGTTAAGACCTCCCTTTTCAAGGGAACAATACCTCCCGCGGGAGGTCTTATTCTTGCCAAAACCAACACCCATCAGACATCAAGGAAACGAAAACCTGTTCCTCGCCGTTGAGATGTCAGTAGTCTCGACGCTCGCGGGAATACCGCTCCACGTGCACGCGGAAGGACTCCGTGGTACGGGGAAAACGACCGTCATGCGCTGGGCCCGTAACGCCATGCCGAAGATCCGGAGGGTCAAGGGGTGCCCTTTCCAGTGCGATCCTCAGCGCCCCCATTGTCCGCTGCACTCAGCACTTGCGGGCTCCACTCCATTTGAGACCGAGGATACCGCCATGCCCTTCGTTGAAATCGGGCACGGCGCGAAGCTTGGGACCGTGTTAGGGAGCATCGACCTGGCCAGGTTGACGGACCGGTCCCGGCCGGAAGCGGCCCTTCTCCCCGGAGCCATCCCTATGGCCCACAGGGGAATCATCCTCGTGGACGAAGTGAACAGGCTTGCCGAGACGGCGCCTGAGATAACCGACGTGCTTCTCTCGGTGATGGGCACCAAACCGGGCCGCGTCAAAATCGAAGAAGTGGGTTTGCCTGCGTGCGAGATAGACGTCACGTCTTCTGTCTGGGCGGCCTCCAACCCGGACGAGGACCCCGGGCCTCTAGAAGACATAAGAAAACAGCTTGCCGACCGGTTTGACCTGGTGGTACCCGTACAAAGACCGTCGGACGCGGCCATAGTCGAGAAGCTGCTGCTCCGGACGCCTTTCGAGGACAGTCCGAGGGAGAACTTGTTGGACAATTCGAGGCAAACATCGAGTGAAAGCTTGTGGATGGCCGGCTTGGTCGAGAAAGCTGAATCTCTAAGGCAGGTAACCGTCCCCCCTGGCATTGTGAAATACATCGCCCAACTCTACGTCCAGCGGAATGTCGAAAGCTTGCGGGCCATCGAGGCCCTGGAGCTGTCGTCCCGCCTGAAGGCGGCGCTAGAAGGCCGGTTCGAAGTGAGTTTCGACGACCTGCTGTCGGTGATTCCGCTTGTGCTGCGCCACAGGGTCGAGCCCCTCATCCTTTCCGAAATACTCAAAGACCTGGAGCTTCGCAAGGCGGCGGGAGTCCAGGTCAAGCCGTTGCCCGAGACTAAAGACGCGTCAACGGCTCAACCGCCCGACAAGAACAGTACGAGCGGTCAAAACGGACACCTGGGTGATCCGGGCCCTGACGGGACCTCAAGGCCGAAAGAAGCTGCCACAGGAACGAAGCATGAACAGCCCGCCGTTCTGCAAAAGACAGGCGACCGGACAACCCCTACGTGGCTACAGCGGCTGATGTCTAAGTACTCGTCGGCCAACCAGGGCGTTTCAGGCGGTTCGGGAGCGTCTGGACAGAGCGGCGCCATGTCCCCCCAGCTTACCGACCCTAAGAAGACGCCTCCGGTCTCCCCTCCGGACGCGGCCAGGCGCATAAGTTACTTGTCGTGGGAGGAACTCGTCGTCCCGCCCGAATGGAAGGACAACCCTAAATGATGGTTTACACCAAAGGCTCCTCCCTTGGACACAAGAACGCCGTGTCCCGCTTGGCTCGCCTCTTGTCTGATTCCCTAGCCGCGCGGTTGGGCGAGACTACCGTGGTATCAACCAAGGTGCATGTCCAGGACATATCAGTGCCCCAGGACGTCAGCGCTGTGTTTTCCAGCGACGCGGGCCAGGCTTTCTACAACCGGGAACGCATGGGCGATGTCCTCCATCTGGATATATTCCATTCGGAAGGTGTGGTCGACCCCAAAGAAGTCGCCCGGCGCGTGATGAGCGCGCTGTCGGGGCTCAAGTTCGAGTCGACTCCCGGGAGCCCGCCGCCCCTGCCCAGTTTGGAATCCCTGTTTCCCTACATCGACGTTCAAACGGCGGGAGGCGGAGGGCGGCTTGACGGAGACCTGTCCTACGGCCGTGAGGAAGGAGTGCGCATGGCCCACCGGACCCACGTTCACATAGCCGCCCTAAACACCCCGGAAATGGTGGCTTCTCTGTTCACCCTCGTGGCGGCTGTAGAGTCGGCAATCGAAGACTCCGGGCTTCAACTGAGGAAAGTCCGGCGGGTTCGCATGACCAGAGGCGGCGGGAGCCCCGTTGACATGAGCAACTACCAGACCGCCACGGACTCCCTGCTGAGGTGCCTGCCCCACGGAAACTCGGACGCGTCGGTGTACCGCAAGGAAGCCCTGGCTCGTCAGGCCGCTCAAGAAGTGGGCTCAGCCAGCGAAACGCTGCGGATACTCGAGGCTCTGGCAAAGGGCCTAAGGGCAGGTGAGTTTGCCCGTCTGCGGCCTGAGACGGACAAGACTCCCGACGAAATACGAAACGCCCTCACTCGATGCCGTCTTGCCAAGTTTGACGGCCAGCGTTACACCTTGACCACCGAAGGGCTCCTCGCGCTTTCGTTTCTGAAGGAGCACTACCACGAAATAGAGAGTTACCTGAGGCGCCTCCTGTGGTCTCTGCCGTCCCGGGACATCCCCAGTTCCGAGAGGAGAGGCAAAAAGCGGGAAGCCGGTCAAAGCAGAGGCAGAAGCATGGCCCTTCCCCGACAGGACGGCGAGTACGCGGCGGAAATCGCCATCCCGGAAACCGCCCTGGCGGTGGGCGTACGCTCCTTTGCGACCAGCGCGGCCTCTACAACCAGAACCGCCAGCACGTCAGATGCGGCGGGCACGGCTGGAATCCAAGAGCCCACTTTCCAAGTCCGGGCCGAGGACCTGCGCTTCTCCTACGTCAGAACAAAAACCCAAAGCCCGATCATCCTTCTACTGGACGCTTCAGCGTCCATGGCGGGGCGGCGGATAGCCGCTGCCAAAGAATTGGCCCGCCACCTGGTGCTCACCGGAAAAGACAAGGTCTCCGTTGTCCTGTTTCAGGACTCGGACGTCAAAATCGTATGCGATTTCACCAAGAACCCGAGAAAGCTGGAAGCCGGCCTGAGGACGGTGCAAGCCATGGGGCTCACTCCCCTCGCCAAAGGACTGGAGAAAGCGCTGGAGCTGTCGTACCGTTCTACCAAGAAGCCGCTCGTGCTGTGCGTAACCGATGGAATACCCACGGTGCCGTCAAAGACTCTCTCCCCCATTGACGACGCGATCGCGGCGGCGCGGAACCTGGCCCGCAGGGGAATCAGGTTTGGGTGCATCGGGCTTGAGCCGAACCAGAGCTTCCTGAGGCAACTGGTCTCGACGGCAAAGGGGACTCTTTACGTTGTCAACGAATTGGAGGCGTCCACTCTGGCGGCCATCGCCAGGAAAGAACGCGCCCAGTGACCTTCTGCCCTCCACGTGAATAGACTAATGGTCGTCAGCTAAGAAGCGGGAGGCTAGCCGGTGAACACTTATCCAGGGCTTCTTCAGTACCCGGTCCCCAAAGACAAGACACCGTTGGTCAAAGGCCGCGCTCCTTCTGAAAACCGGGCCCATGACAGAGTTCCGATTCTGGAGGCGCTTCAACAGTATCGCGGTGTCACCCGTTTCCATATGCCCGGTCACCGCGGAGGCGAGGGCGCCGACCCGTTGGCCGTCTCTTTCCTCGGCCAAAACGCCTTCCTAAACGACGTTACGGGAGTGCCGGGCATGGACGACCTGCACGAGCCCCACGGCTGCATAGCCGAGGCTGAAAAACTTGCCGCCGAGGCCTTCGGCGCCGACCAAACGTTTTTCTCGGTCAACGGCACTTCGGGGGCCATCCATACTATGGCTCTGTCGGTGCTCAGCGAAGGAGACACGGTAATCATCCCCCGGAACATCCATAAGTCAGTCCTATCGGCGGTGATCCTGTCCGGGGCGAAGCCGGCCTTCGTCATGCCGTCATACGACAGCTTTTTAGGCTTTGCCTTGGGCGTTGACGCGGACTCCGTAGAGGCGTGTATACGGGAAAACCCTTCGGCCAAAGCGGCCCTGCTGGTAAACCCCACCTACTACGGCACGAGCGTCGATCTGGCGCCGATAGCGTCGGCTCTCCACCGTCACGACATGGCGCTCCTGGTGGATGAGGCCCACGGCCCCCACTTCCGGTTCCATCCGCAGCTTCCCATCCCCGCCCTGGAAGCGGGCGCGGACGCGGTGGCTCAAGGGGCTCACAAGATCATCGGAGCGTTCACCCAGGCGTCGTACCTGCACGTCAAGGGCAACCTAATTGACAGGGCCAGAATGAAGGCGGTCTTTCAGTACCTCACCTCGACGAGTCCATCGTACCTGCTTTTGGCGTCCTTGGACCTCGCGAGGAGGCAAATGGTCCTTTACGGCAGGGACCTCTTGGAGTACGCCCTGGCGCTTGCGGCGTTCTTGCGGGAGTCGGTAAACGAGATACCCGGGCTGTACGCCTTTGGGGAAGAATCCTTGGGAAAACCGGGCGCTGACTGGCTTGACCCGACCAAGGTCACCATCACCGTGCGTGAACTCGGCATCACCGGGTTCCAGGCTGAGACCTTCTTAAGATCCAGATTCGGCATCCAGGTCGAGCTTTCGGACCTGTACAACATCTTAGTAATCGTCAGTTTCGGGAACACATCCGACGAGATTTCCAAGCTCCTCGATGGGCTTAAGGCGCTTACCGCGGCGGTGGCGTCGGGCGAAGTCCCAAAGAAACTGCTGTCGGCGCAGAAAGACATCCCCGATATGCCGGGGGTTCCGGAGTTGGCGCTTCTGCCGCGTAAGGCCGTCGAAAAGCCCTGGGAGAGAGTCTTGCTGGAGGAGTCGGTAGGCCGCGTAAGCGCCGAGGTGGTGACGTGTTACCCGCCGGGAATCCCCCTTCTTTTCCCCGGTGAGGTCATAAGCAAGGACACCGTGTCTTACATGGAGATCGTCAAGCGGCTGGCTTTCGGCATCTCCGGACCGGAAGATAGAACCCTTAGGACGCTTCGGGTGGTGAAGGGTTTATGAAGTCCGTCACCGCGCGTATCCATCCTGAAACCTCATCAGCCAAGTCGGTTACGGCACACGCCAAGCTCCTGAACACTTGGGCGGAAATGCGCGAGGCCGGCGATGGCTCGTGGGTTACGAGGATCTGCTTGGAGCTTACGGCAGAGCCTGCGCGAAGCCAAATCAGTCCTGTGACTAGACTGCCGAACGGCGATTACGATCTGAGGATAGTCCTGGCCGGCACTTCTTTGGTGATGGCGGAAGACGACATCTTGGTCGCGGACGGCCTGCTCCGGAAGGTCGGAGTGAGTGATGGTGGCGACGGTACCGTTGAGTTGCGGGTTATCCTAGAGCACCCTGCGACCCCAACGAGAGACGACATCCCAGGACTGCCGCACACTACCCGCTTCACCTTTCCGCGAGACGGCGTCAGAGATGTGTTCCGGGGCAAACGCATCGGAATCGATCCCGGGCATGGCGGTAAAGATTTCGGGATCAGGGGTCCGGTCAACTTGCTGGAAAAAGACACGTCCCTCGCGGTCGCCTTGGAGCTCAGGGACTTGTTGAGTACGGCCGGGGCGACTCCGATACTGACCCGTGACAGGGACATTCCTCTGAGCGACGCCGACCGTGTATCCATCCTCAGAGAAGCCGGGGCGGAGTTGTGCGTGCAAATCCATGCTTGCGGAGTGGATGACCCACTGGTACAGCTGTACCGGATCTTCGAGAAGCCGGAGTGCGCCGCATCAGCCATCCTTGGCCGAAAGCTGACGGAGGCTTTCTTTGAAAGGATGGGCATGCGCCTAATGGATTCGGGGCCTCTTGAACCTTCGGAGTCAATGCCTTGTCCAACCGTGAGAGTTGAACCGCTTTGCCTTACTTATTTCTCAGATGAAGCCAACTTCCGGGCTCCTTTGTTTCGGAAGAGGACGGCCCAGGCCATTTTCAACGGAATCCACAGGTTCCTCCGGCAGAGATAGAAGGAGGCAACCCGTATGGTTAAGCAACCGGTGATTGGAACTAACAACGACAAGGTAGCGATCCTGCGGATTCGTACGCACCTCATAACCGAGAAGGACGACCTCTTGAGCGTCATCCGGCGCTACACCAAGGACGTGGCTGAACCCGGCGATATGGTGGGCATTTCCGAGTCGGTAGTGGCCATAATGCAGGGGCGCGCGATTCCGCCTGAAACAGTCAAGCCAAGCTTCCTCGCGCGGTTCATCGCCCGGTTCGCCCATCCGGACGCGTCTGTGTCGGCCCCCCGCTCAATGCAGGTGGCCATCGATATGGTTGGCGTACCCCGGATATTGATGGCGGCGGCAGCGGGCCTGTGGGGCAAACTGACCGGCAAAAAGGGACTGTTTTTCAAGGTCGCCGGGCACGAGGTGGCCGAGATCGACGACTCGGGCGGGACCATGCCGCCCTACGAGCGGAGCATCATCCTCGGGCCGAAAAACGCCCACGCCGAAGCCCGAAAAGTATGGCGGAACACGGGGCTCTGGCTCCTCATCCTTGACGTGAACGACAAAGGAGCGGTGGACGTCCTGGGCTCCAGCCTGCCCCTTACGCCCGAAAAGGAAAAGTGGATCAAGGAGCTTCTGAAGTCAAACCCGTTCGGAAACGATGACCAGAAGACGCCGCTGGTTGTCATCAAGTCCGGTCGATCCATAGAAAGCCGGGCGGGATAGAAGCAAGCTTCTTTCGAGTGCTCTACTTCTGTGGCTACCATATGGGAAGGAAAGAATAAGCGGGGCCGGACAGCTGGCCCCGCTACTGTTCTCAGCTTACGTAGCCAGCGCGAACAACGCCCTTGCGTATATCCTCACCAACTGCAGCAGGTCGTCCACCGATATGTACTCGTTGGCCTGGTGAGCCAGCTCCGGATCCCCGGGTTTGCCAGGACCGTAGGCGACCCCTCCGGGAATGACTTTTGCGTAAGTACCTCCCCCTATGGCGATGGGGGGCGACATATCGCCTGTCTCCTCACGGTAGATCCGTAGGAGTTCCTTCACGAGGAAGGACTCAGGGTCGGTGTAGTGTGGGCTGCCAACGCTCAACACCGTCACCTTCACGCTGTCGGGCCTTGGGCAACCGTCGGCGCGGTTCTTCAGTTCCTCACCGGAAACCTTCACAGGATAGCGGATGTTGTAGATGACTCGAACGATCCGCTTCCCTTCCGCTTCTTCGACGGCCGCCATCCCGAGGTTGCACGTAAGCTTCCCGGAAATGTCGTCCTCAGAGTCGATGCATAGCCCTTTACCGTGGATGTCCCCCGCGTCCGCCATGAACTTGAGAGCGGGCGCTGTCTCTAGGCACTGGCCTAGGGTCGACAAAATGTAGGCCAGACCCGTCAGCGCGTTGGTCCCTTCATCGGGCGTGGCGGCGTGCGCCGCTTTCCCGTGAGCGGTTACGGTCACCTTGCCCGGTTCCTGTTGGAACTCAAAGGTCAGGGGTCCTGGACCGCCGACGACTTTGCGCGCGTCCTCAACACGGCCCTTCAGTTCATTGATCAAGTCCGTTTCCGAACCCTCGGTGACCTCAAGAACCGCTACTCCTTTGGACGCCACGATGTTGGGGCGCTCTCCCCCGTATAGCTCGGTCACGCGACAGGTAGCTCCGCCCGACAACGCCCCGGGCAACTCGAACTCAATCTGGACATTCATACTGCCCTTTTCGGCAAATACCAGCGGGAACGATGCGTCAGGCGAGAACCCGTAGGTGGGCTTTTCCTCAACCTCAAAGTAGTGCCGGACACAGCGGAACCCTGACTCCTCGTTGCCTCCCACGACGTGGCGCACCCTTCTCTTAAGAGGGGCTCCCGCCTCTTTCAGCGCGCGGAGCGCGAACAGGCTCGCGACCGTCGGACCCTTGTTATCGGTGGAGCCTCTACCGTAGATAAGCCCCTCGTGGAGTTCTCCAAACGGGTCGTGGTCCCAGCCTGTCCCCGCGGGCACGATATCCACGTGGGTCAATGTCATGGCCATCTCTTCGCCCGAGCCGATCTCGGCGTGGGCCGCGTAACCGTCCACGTTTTTTGTCATCATGCCGTACTTTCGCGCCTCGTCGATGAAGTACTGGATCGCGCGGTCCACTTCTTCGCCAAAAGGCTTTCCTTCCAGCGGCTGGGCGCCCACGCTGTTGATCTTGAGGAGCCCGAGGAGCGACTCTATGATCTCGTCCTTATGTTCCGGAATCCACTTGTCCAAGAACGCCGAAAACGCCTTCTCGTCCACTAAGAATCACGTCCCTTCAAGAATTCCTCTTTTGCCCTGGCCAGAAGTTCGGGGGCGGTCAAGAGGTCTATGGCGGTAAAGGCCATGGACTTGGCCGAGAGATACAAGGCCGCCGCGCCTTCGGCCGAGCCCGCGGCTTCGCAAAACTCCCTTGAGTGTCCGGCGACCCCTTCGGGAGCGATGCGGATGTACGCGTTGCACGCGGGAACTTCCCTGCTCACGTCGCCGAAGTCGGTAGAGCCCTTGCCGTCCACCACGCCCGGGAGGACCTCCTCACCCAAAGCCCTGAGGTTGGCGATGAAAGCTTCGCTTATCGCCAAGTTCGGGATCCTAGCCAGGTAGCCTTCACGCTCCTGGATTTCCAGCCGGCATCCCGTAGCCAGGGCGCCTGCCTTCGCGCACTGCTTGACGCGCTCCACCACGGAAGCAAGCGTCTTTAGCGAATAGGACCTCGCCAAGTACCGGACCTGAGTGTGCTCGGGGATGATGTTGACAGCGTCGCCTCCCATTGTGATCATCCCGTGCATACGGACATCTTCCGGCACGTGCTGCCTCAAGCAGGCGACCGCGTGGAAAAAGATGTTCACCGCGTCCAGGGCATTGATGCCCTCGGTGGGGCTTCCCGCGGCGTGAGCGGGTTTTCCGTAGTAGTCGAATTGGAATGAGTGGGTCGCCAGGCTGCGGCCCCCGATCCGTGACAGACCTGACGTCGGGTGGACCATCAACGCGGCATCCACGTCCTTGAACACGCCGGCCTTGACCATCAGGACTTTGCCGCCTCCGCCTTCCTCGGCGGGAGTCCCGAGAACCAGGACACGCCCCGGCAAGCGGGTCCCGCTCAAAGCCCTCTTGAGAGCGGCGCCCGCTCCGGCGGCCGACGTGCCAATGATGTTGTGTCCGCAAGCATGGCCTACCCCGGGGAGCGCGTCGTACTCGGCGAGGATGGCTACGGTGGGTCCGCCCTCGGCCGATACATACTCGGCAATAAACGCGGTCTCCATACCGGCGGCACTTCTCTGGACTTTGAAGCCCTCGCCCTCAAGGAACGAGGCCAGCCAATTGGCAGCCTTATACTCCCTGAAGGCCAACTCAGGGTTCCTGTGGATGTCCTCGCTTATCTTCCGGAGCGTTTGAGACAACGAGTCAACGGCATCTCCTGCTCGTTTCTTGAGCTCTTCTACGCTTACGCTCACCGTGTCACGCCGGGCACTCTCCTCCCGGCGCCTTCCCTCCTTCCGTTAAGCTCTGCTTTGATTACTTCTTAGTCTTCCTTACGGTGCCGGATAATTCCTTTCCAAGTAGCCCAGCCTAAAACCCGCGCCAACCGACGCAAACAAGGAGGTTCCCCTGGAGCAGACTGAAGACGAGAAGGAAGAGATGCGAAGGCCGCAACTATATGAACAGCCGGGCCCTCTTTGGAGAGCCCGGCTGTATCGCCGTCTGCTATACTATCGTGAATCTTGGGTTCAACCATTGTTTCTGGGTGAAGTCAGCTTCTCACTAAGCCGGCCCCGGCGTATTCCCGCCGTATCCGCCCTCTAAGAACCTACGACCCGGTAGATCCCCTGCTGGTAACACGAATCTCGACGGCCTTGTTGTTTTCGAGGTCGACACGGACCACGTCTCCGGGACGTAGGTCACTGACCCCAAGGATGCTGTTTCCGTACCTCACAACCACGTTGTTCGCCAGAGCTATCGTTCTCGTTGTGGAGCCGTCCCTAAGCTCGATAGACCAGCCGGCGGTGGTCAGGCTGATGCCGCGGATGGTCCCGCCTACATCGCCCCAGGTATCCAGCCTTGCGGTGATCTTCACTTCGGTGCAGATATTGTTGACCACTTTCAGGGTCACTGTATCGCCGTACGCGATCTTGTCAGGGGTCAAGGTCTCAGAACCGAAGGTCACCTTGACGTCATCGGCAAGTGCCACGGTTACCGAAGTGTTGTCGGCCTTCTTCACTGTTAACTTGGACTCGTCGGTGCTGAGTAGTACGGCAGTAACCATACCGGTGATGGTCTGCTGCTCGTCGGCGCGGGCAGTGATGCGGATCTCGGCTGCCTTGTTGTTTACCAGGTCAATGCGCACCACGTCTCCGAGCCGGAGGTCATTCACCCCAAGAGTGCTGTTTCCGTACTTCACAACCACGTTGTCCGCCAAGGCGATCGTTCTCGTGGTAGACCCGTCCTTTATGGTGATGGACCTGCCGGTGTTAGCCAGGGTGATTCCGGTGATGGTCCCGCCTACATCGCCCCAGGTATCGGCTCTGGCCGTGATGGTCACCTTGACACACTTGGCGCCCTGGATTGTCAGGGTAACCGTGTCGTTGACTTGGATGTCGGCTACGTTCAGCGTCTGGGACCCGTACACTACCACACAGTTGTCGGCCAGCGTGACACCGTAATACACGTCGCTGTTGGTCTTTTTCACCGTAATCGAGGTGCCGGCGTTGGTTTGGGTGATGCCTGTGACTTTGCCGCTCACGGTGCTGGTCGCTCCCTGGCGCTGGAGCACCTCGATCCTTACAGCCTTACCGTTCTGGATGGTGACTTTGACCCTGTCACCAATGTTCAGGCTGGAGAAGGATACCGCCTGGTTGTTTTCCCTTATGGTGCAGTTGTCATCCAGAGATACGGTGACGTTGCCCGACTTACTGTCAGTCGCCACGGTAATGGCTCTGGGAGTAGCGATGGCTACGATCGACCCGGTAACTTCCGTGGGAAGCGGAGCCGGCGTGGCCTCGCTCTTGATAACTACAAGGAGAGCTACTCCGTTGCCGTTTGAGAGCACTTCTACCTGTTGTCCGACCTTGATGTCGCCCTTAGACGCCGCCTTGTTGTTCTTGAGGATCAAGGCGTCGTTGGAGATGGTCAATGTAACCGGGCTGCCGCTCTGCGGGGCTATCTTCATCCGGTTCGAGGAGACTTCGGTCACCTTGCCCGATACCATGAACGGGTTGGAGGGAAGCTCGTTGTCGAGGAACCTGTCAAGGATAGCTGCCATTTCAGCCCTGGTAACAGCCCTTTGCGGCTTGAACGTGCCGTCGTCATAGCCTTCAAACAGTCCCATGGCCACCGCTTCCGCGACATAGCCGACGCGGTTGCGGCTCACGGCGTTGGCGTCCTTGAACGAAAGCTTGGCGTTCATCTGGGCTTGCGCTTCGTCCTCATGACCCAAAGCCCTAACCATTACCATGGCAATCCATTCACGACTGGCCGCCGCTTGGGGGTTGGTTATTTCTGAAAGCCGGACCCATCCCTGGTCAACCGCGATGAGGATGTAACCTAGGGCCCAGTGTACCGAACGAGAAACCTTGGGAAGGGATTTCCCGTCCACGTAGATGGAACCGTAATCGTCATCATCAAAACTGATGAAGAGTGAACCGTATTTCTTGACAAGATCTTGAGCTTCGTCTTCGAGGTCAAACGCCCTGACCATCATCGCCAAAGCTTCGGCCTGCTTGACTGCTTGGTTTGGCCTAAATACGTTTCCTTCGTAGCCGTTGATGATACCGAGCGCCCGCATCTTGGCGATGCACTGAATGGCCCACTCGGCCTCATCCCAGTCTACAAACCGGAGGTCTTTCTCTTTCTTGATGTGGTCAGCGACCTTGTTCAAGAACTTCTCCGCGTCCTTGAGCCTGCCCCACCCATTGCCGTTCTTCGCGAACGAAGTCGCCGGCACAGCGGCGATCATGGCAAGTGCGAGGAGCGCTGCCGCAAGCGACATCGCGATCTTGCGGTTCAGAATCCGTCTTGCGTACTTCCTAACCAACTTGTATCGCCCCCTGCGTTCTGCAAACTTGGTTTGGGCTGTCGCGGCCGTCTCCCGCCCAACCTGTGTTCCCACTAACACTATCGATGACTGTCCGGGGAATCTGGGAAAGATACAGGCGTTTTGTTCAGGGGTTTTGACGCACGGGATTACTTCTTGTTCCATTTTTGTACCGAAGTTACCTGTGAGAAACGGAAAGGGAAGGCCGGCTCCGCAAGACAAACAATCAAAGTCGGGGGATAGAGTAACATTCTTCCATTCCCTGACGAACTCTGTGCAGGCGACTCAGGGGTCACTGGAAAAGCCCATATCTCTACCTTCGTTTGATGACGTTGGTTACAAACCAGGGTATCTGGCGGATGGCCACAAGCAGCATCACGGTCAGTGAGGTAATTAGTACGAGAGGCTCGGCTCGACGAATGTGCATTAGGAGCAGTCCAAGAGGAAACGCGGCCACTCCTGTGGCGGGTACCCATCTCTTTTGGAGCGCAAACAAGGCTCCCACCAGGTAGGCAGGGAGCATGTCGCGCCACGCCAGGTAGAATAGGACTCCCGTGGCGCTGGCAAAGCCTCGCCCGCCTTTGAAGCGCGTGAAGATGGGCCAATTGTGTCCGAGCACGGGGCTACAAGCAGCGGCTACAAACCAGAATCCCTGCAAGCCCTGTCTCTGTGCCAAGGCTGCCGGGATGACGCCTTTTCCAATGTCGAAGAGCAGGGTCAAGACGCCCGCGACGGGACCGGCTTTTCGCCACGTGCCTGACCCGCCGGGGTTATCGTCCAACTCCCACGGAGTCCGTCCTGCCTTCCACTTTACGATCCAAAGGCCGGGCAGGATGGAACCCAGCAAGTACCCTCCAATTGTTAAGGCAAGTCCCACTGTGTTCGCCTCGCCATCCTGTTTCGACCTAATCTCGGTCTCATCTCACCCACGTGACGATCTTTCCGCGAAGGACTATAAGGTTCCTCCGCAGAAGCCAACTCTATCCCAGGCATTGGCCGGCGTATGCGGGACCGGCACCGGACAACGTCCGTGGGACAGGTATCGGACCACAGGCGCAGGATGTATCCCGCAACTCTCGCCGGAATCCGAACCGTATCGCCGGGGTCCACGCCGGGAGTCCGCCATCCCTGCGCAAGACCGGCGGACGAACCGCTGGGATGTCGAACCACCAACTCATAAGGAGATGTCAAGCATGGCGCAACCGGCAAAGCGACTCTACATCCCGGAGATGACGTGGCCCGAGGTCAAGGCTGCCCTGCCCCAGGTCAAGATGGCTATCATCCCCGTAGGCTCCAACGAGCAACACGGTCCTCACGGGACCTTCCAATTCGACACCGCATGCGCACGGGAGTTCTCCCTGAAGCTGGGCGAGCGGCTTTACCCACACGCCATCGTCGCTCCGGCTATACCCATTGGGGTCTCAGGACACCATATGCGTTTCCCCGGCACGATTACCTTCAGAGCCGAAACTTTAGTCCAGGTCCTCATGGAAGTTGTGACGTCGCTGATGCAGCACGGAATCCGTAAGTTCATGTTCGTCAACGGACACGGAGGCAACACCCCTGCCCTCACAATCGTTGTCAACAGGGTGAAACAGGAGTTGGGCTGCGAAGCGATATGGGGCACTCTCCCGTACAACGCGATTGGAGACCTCTCCAGCCAGCATGCGAAGTCGCCGATTACGGGGCACTCTTGCGAAGTCGAAGTCTCCATCCTGCTCGCCCTAGCGCCGGACGCGGTGCGGAAAGAGGCTCTCACCCCGGGTAAGCTTCGCCCCGAAGTCCTGGCGGAATTGGAGCAACCGAACGACCATGTCCACCTGCAGCGTGGAAGCTTCTTCGACGAAACCACCGAAAACGGGGCGCTGGGTGACGCCACCCAAGCGTCTGTCGAACTCGGGAACCTGTATGTAGAGACCGCTCTGGATCGACTGGTGCCTCACATGTTGAAGTTCATGGAAGAGTAGCGCACCACGGCGGGAAGGAACCCGGAGGTAAGGAGTCCGCAGGGAAGGGTCCCACAGGGAAGGGTTCCGGAGGAAAGGAATCCTCAGGGAAGGAATCCGCGGCGGATCGGATCGCGGCGGGTAACGGGAAGTAGGCGCAAAGCAAACATAGTGGAAGGCCGCAGTTATCGTGGTGCCTGTCGGCGCGAAAAGCAAGTGACGCGCATTGGCGCCCTACAGATATCTGCGGCCTCTGTCTCGCGCCGCCAACTGTCGTGCGATTGCCTAGTGCCGCGCACCGCCAATGGCTTCTCAGGGCGTAGGAGTCGCTCGACGCCCTACTTCTTAGCCTTTCGGGCTTGTTCTGTTCACCGCATCCTGGAGGATATCTCTCTGACGCTGCATGAGCTCGATGGCCTGCGTAGTGACATATGCCAGTTCCTCGTACAGCTCCCTGGACTCCTCCGTGTCGCCTTCCTGAGCTTCAGCATAAACCCTTTCCGCCAGCTCACGGCGGCGATGCCCGATGCCTCGCAGTTGCTCACCCAGATCTATCAACTGCTTCTTGTCCATCTGAGTCCCCCCACTTACGCTTGCTGTTCGCCTAAGCTTCCATCCGTGTATTTTGCCCAACCGTAACCCGCGGAAGACCTACAGCCCAAAGCAGCCGCGAAAAGTACTGCCGGTATGAGGGCGCTACGGTCTCTCGCGTGCCTTCCTCCAACCTGATTACCCACGTGTCAGGCCGTTTTCGGATGCCATCCAGGAACCAATTGGATTCGTCCTTAAGTACGCCTACTACCGGCACCGGCGCGTCCAACGCGTCCGTCACCGCCTCAATGAACTCCGGGACATCCAGTTCAAAGCGACCCAGTTCGTCGAGGACGGCGATATCGGCCTCCGCTAACGCCCTCCGGATCGCAGGTACTCCTACCGTGCGAAAGCACGCAACATTGACCTGTCTCCGCCCACTGCCGTCAAAGGTCATCAGCCAGTCCCGCGTGCCGGCGGCCAGATCAACCATTTCCATGCCAACGCTGCGCCCGGCGGCGTACACTCGTCTCACGGCAAATCCGCCGGCCCGGAGCCCCGACGAAGCAAGGGTGTCAAACAGGAGCGTCGTCTTCCCCGCCCCGCGCGGACCTTGTAGGAATAGGTTCACCGGTGTTCTTGCCTCGCTCGTCGCTTCACACCAGCCTCCGTGGGTACTTCTTCCATCAGAGTTACCCGCTTGAGAGGAATCAATACGATTGAGCATCAATCTGCCTCATCTTGGTAGGACTCCGGCCTGACCCCATCGAATGCACCTTTCGCCAGACCCTAGGCGGGGGCTTCCGGGATCCGGCGACCTGTTCGTTCCGACCGCCGCAGACAAGAAGGTCTGTCGTGGGCCTAAGAGCGGTGCCGTGCCGGACGTTCCCTCAACGTCCCGAAGAAAGGAGAACCGCCCATGCGCCCTCTTCGCTTGGCCGAGACCTTGTCAGACTACTTGAGGATACAAACGGAAAACCCACCGGGGCGGGAAATGCCCGCTCTGGAATTCCTGGACGGCATCCTAAAGCAGCGAGGCCTAGAACCCGTCATTCACGAAACCGCTCCTCATAGAGGAGTTTTGGAGTGCTCGATCGGACCAAGCGAGGGCGGGTCAATCGTACTCCTACATCACGTCGACGTTGTGCCCGCGACGAACGAGGGATGGGACGTCCCTCCCTATTCAGGCGAAATCCGTGACGGGTACATATGGGGTCGCGGTGCTTTGGATATGAAGGGCATGGGTATCATGGAGCTGGGAGCCTTTCTGGCGATGGCCGG
>DULO01000058.1 GCA_012840345.1 Candidatus Fermentithermobacillaceae bacterium | reverse complement strand
TTCCGGCGCGATGGAGTGCTGTTTGTCAATCCCGGAAGCCTTCATAGCCCCAGACAGACGCATGCCCCCTCATTTGCCATTCTGGAAATCACCCGCAATACCGTGAAGGCTAGAATACTGTCCGTAGGAGAGGCGAGGTAGGCGGACAGACTGGAGGGAATCGCGGTATGAAGCCCGACGCGTTCGAAGGCCTGCAACGGTTGGCCGGAAACAGAGACCTTCTCTGTGATTTCATCAATTCGTTTCCGCTCCCGATTCAGGTCTACGCGCCCGACGGAATGTTGATAGCCGCTAACCCCGCCTTTCTCTCCGAGTTTCGCATACCCCACAGAAACCTGATAGTTGGAAGGTACAATATTCTGTCTGACCCAACCCTAGAGGAATACGGCGTGCTGCCCGAACTATACGCCGCGTTTAGGGGGCAGCCCGGAAGGGTAATGGGCATTCCGGCTCAGGTTCACAGGCTCAAGCAATGGTTTCGCATCCCCGTGCATGAAGCTGAGTTGTACTACCTGGACATTTACGGGTTTCCGCTAAAGGATGAGCAAGACAAGATGATCTGCCTCGTTATCGTGTATGTCACTCAGAGAAAGATCCTGGACCGCGACGAGATTGTTAGGGCCAAAGAGTACATGGAGGAGCACTGGCAGGAGAAGTTTAGCCTGGAGGCTGTAGCGAAAGCGGCACTTATGAGTACGGCTCACTTCGCGCGGTTATTCAAGGCGTGCACGGGTACGACCCCCCACGACTACTACATAAAAATCAAGATAGAGAAACTCAAGGAAGCTCTCCTCGACGCAAATCAAAGCATAGAGCAGGCGTTTTCGGCCTGCGGGCTACAGTATCACGGGCACTACGCGCGCCTTTTTAAGAAGGAGACGGGGCTTTCGCCGTCAGAATACCGCAGACTCGCGCAATCCCAAGTCGCCGACAGGGCTATTCAGCAATAAACCGTCTTAAAATAGCATTCTTTTGTCTCTCTCCCAAAAACTCCCCTGATATATAGAGAGTGTGCGGACGGCACTAACGTATGCCCCCAACAAGGCTTCCTCGCGTACCCATAGGCGCCGCACAATCGCGATCCTGCCCTCCCGGCGGGCTGGTTTGTGTGCCGGTCCAAAGACTAAGAAATAGGAGATATAACCATGGCCCATCCCCGCGATCCGATTCGTAAGGTGACCCAGAATGGTGCCCGCAAATCCCGTTTCCTGCTTGTCGCGACTACCCTTCTCGCAGCCTTAGCAGCTGTCGCCTGGTGGGCCTTTGGCGCGACCTCCGCCGAGAAGTTCACCTATGTGCCTAATCGCGAGTACCGCCTCGCCGAAACTGAGAAGCCCGAACCCGCCACACTGAAAGAACTGCTGAATTCCAGCTCTCCCAGCCTTGAGACACTGCTGAAGAACCCCTCCATCGCAGAGGAACTGGCGAGTGCCAAGAGCCTTACGGACATCGTGGACTCGCGTACGGCCCTAAACAATCTGCGTAACCTAGACGCGCAAATAACGAAGTGGCTTCAGGAACTGCCCGAACTGGCTCTCGAGAAGCCTTCGGAGGAGTCCTCAAATGAACAAGCATTAAACCTAGTCCCAGAACCGGGTACCGTCCGTAACGTCGATTGGGAGTATTCGTCACCGTCCTGGGAGTACTCTTCACCGTCCGTCGACACCTCTCAACTGCTTCAGGCACAGGCCGATTTCATAAGTAACCTTCAGGAGGAGACGCGAAGACTTCTCGCGGTGCCCTCATACGACCGGTACGTGACCGTCCCGCCGTCCGTGAACATGAAGGGAACATGGCAATCTCCGGACGAAAACCTCATTCATATGGTCCCGTCGGGCGGCTGGGCACCTGAGGAGGGCTACAAGCTCTACAGGGCGATAGGCGAGCAGAGAGAACTCTTGGCCGAAAACCTGATGTCGCCTTCCTCGATGATCGCGAACCTTACCATTGAGCAGTCGGACGTGATAAAAGACACGATCCTTGCCGCCCAATTGACACCGGACAAGCTAACTCTGCTGGAGATGACCGCCGATGAGTTCGGGGACCTGGCATACAGTACCGACGTCATCCAAGGCAGACCCCGTATAGATGGCAAGCAGGACTTCGTGAGGATGGGAGAAACCCTTCTGACTATACCGGCGAGCGCCGAACAAAAGATGCCCGAGACCGACCGCCTGCTGCACTCGAGCGTCCACGTTCTAGGCGAAGAGGGCAATGATACCTTCACCTTGTCGTCGCTCCAGACGGACCTGTGGCAAAACTCGTCCTTGAACGCGGTTGGAGTTCCGACAGGCTTAGATGCCCTTCAGGTCGAGCCGGACGGGGATTCAAAGTGGCGCCTGGCCCGGTCCATATTGGAAGCCAGACAGCAACTGGCGACCCTGAGCTTTGTCGATGCTCAATTTGCCGAAGAAGCCGGCTTCTTGTTTAGAGACGACCTATCCGGGTTGAACCTTGCGGCTGACCAGACGGTGATCTATGTCCTCGAAACCCCCGGTGGCGTCAAGACTACTTTGCCTGTCAAGCGCGGGACCGAGAACAAGCTCAGCAAGCCCAAGGGCCTCTTGGGTTACGGCATAGACGGAAAGGTGCCTCTGCGCTGGGATCAACCAGAAGACCCCAAGGAGAGGAGTATTCTAAGCGGCTATTTCCTAGAGCGCAAGCTGGACGGCGAAGAAGAGTTCACCCAGGTGAACGAGGAACCCGTCGTCGTGACTTACACCCTGGATGAGACGGGCATCTACTTTGAATCGCCCATATTCTACGAGGATGAGGTCGAAAACGGCCGTACGGCCCAATACCGCATACGTTCCATTGACATATTCGGGCGGACCAGCGAGTACTCGGATGTCCTTACATGCCCGGTCCAGAAGGTGACGCCTCCAAACAGCCCGACGGTAGAGACTCCCGTGTTGTCAGATGACCCCCAGGGCGCGGACCAGCCGGTCCTGGATGCCATCGCGCTCAATGGGAACAGGCGGGGCATCGTCCTGCCTATCTACACAGATTCTCCCGATACGGTCCGTTTCACTATCTACCGCGCGGCCAAACTCGGAGCGCAGGGCTATGGGGATCCCGAGCCTATCGCCAACTTGCTGTACGATAACCCTGCCGCGGGATTGGCGGTCGAAGATACTGAGGGCTTGCAACTGGAGGCCGCGGGCGGATACTCGGCGTTCGATCTGAAGCAAGCCATACCCGCCACCATTGTCCAGAGAAAACTGAACAAGGCTGTTCAAGTGCAACTGACCAACCCTTCCAACCAACACCCGGACCTCATTTACTTCGATTCTCAGATAGAGGAAGGTTACACGTACAAGTACTGGGTCTCGGCTTGGGACTCGTGGAACAACGAGAGCATGTGGTCTCCTTCGGTTTCCGCGGCCGTGCCGACCGCCCGGGAGCCGGAGGCGCCTGATTCGCTGCGCGTCTCCATGAGCGCCAGGGAGCTCCCCGACTTCTCTCAGGAACCCCCCGGACTCTTGTACGACGATGTGGTCTCGTATGAACAACTCGGCGCCGCCGCGCTATCTTTTCCCAAGCGGCAGTTTGCCCCGGATATTGATACCGAGATCATCCTGGAAGCCGAAGAGCGCGGGATCAGTATTGGGGAGTTCATTCAGAAGAAACCCACCGATCCTTGGATTACCGGCGAGAGCGTCTTGTCGCCCTACATCGACGAGCGCTATAACAACCTGCCCGAAGAGCGGTACATCCACATGTTTGTGGCAATCCGCGGGGAGGATGTATTGCCCGACGGAACAGCGCGGTTGAAGTGGCCCGCCTACAGCGGGGACGGCCTCGCGGGTTACTCTGTCTACCGGCCAATGTTTGCCACTCCGTCCCTCCAGGAGATGCAGAAGAAGTCCCGGGACGAGCTCTTGCGGATGGGCCGGTGGTACCGGACTAACGACACGGTCATAACAAATAACCAGTATGTCGTAAGCGGCCTTAACAGGACCCCCGGAAGCGCATCGCTGTTTCTCATATGTCTCGAGCCTGCCGGTTCTTCCGCGGACGGGCTGGTTACGCTACCGGGAATGTCCATCGGGATTGGGTGGTCCGAGTCCTACTTGGAATCGCTCCTCAGGTTTCTACCGGAAGCGGGTTACGTCTATGTGCGATGGGACGCTCCTTCCGATCCTCAGATCGACTACTACCGGGTGTACCGCGCCGAGGTGCCGTCCTTTAAGGAGCCCGTAGACGAATCGACTTTGGAATGGGTGTTGGTGGGCGACCACATTACGGCTCCAATCTATACCGACGTGGTCGAGCAGTCTTTCGCCCATTATTACTACTATAAGGTCACGTCGGTGTCTCCTTGGGGCGTCGAATCAGCGGTCGGAGCTGTTCAGAGGTTTCGAGTGCCGTCCACAAAGCCGCCTGAGACGCCCAACCTGCTCTTGCCCCTTTCGCGAAAAGACGGCGTCCAGGTAAACTTCTCGGCGGTAAGCCACGCCGACCGGTACGAGATCTACCGGGCCCACTATCCTATCGTCGACGAAATACCGCTGGATGGCCTCCTGACCGATGTTTCGGGGGTGTTAGGGGCCCTGTTCGACTCCCCGTCCGATAGTGACGCGTTCTTGTCCGACTTGCTGTCGGGGTCGCTTAGGCCATCAGGGCTATCTTCCGTAGGGGAAGATACGCCTTTGAACCCTCTCCTGAAACTGAAGACAGTCTCCAAGCTCCAAGCCGACGACATAACGGCCAACCTGGGTGCGTTGAGCGCTCGTGACAGAGCGTTCGCATACAGGAGCATTGTGGACAGACTAGGGCCTTTGGCGGTCTCCGATTACTGGGATTTGAGCGAGGGGATGCTCCGGAAGGTTAGGTTCATCAAAGTAGGCGAGGTTCCCGCCGACTATGACACGGCGGAAGC
>DULO01000007.1 GCA_012840345.1 Candidatus Fermentithermobacillaceae bacterium | reverse complement strand
TGTACTCCTTTAGCCCCTCATAGTCGGTAGCCTCGGGCCACTGCAGCACTAGGCTCGTGAACTTGACCTCGCTCGCCGTAAGCTGAGCTCCACTCGACCAAGAAGGCGGCACCGTATCCTCCGGGCCAGTCGTCACGTCGAGCGTGAGAGGTGCAGGAGACCAGTTGTACGATGCGTTCAGTGCCTCAACCTTGAAGGAGTAGGTCGTTTCGGGAACGAGGTCGTCAACGCGGAAGACGATGCTGCCCGTTCCCGTGGGGAAGGCGGTCCTGACTACACCAACGCTGCCGTCGCTCAGGTAACCCGTCACCACATACTGGGCGATTTCGACTTCGTCCTGGGCCTCTGGCCAGGAGAGAGTGACGGCCTTGGATTCCATCTTGCTCGCCGTAAGCGCGGCACCCGCGGGCCAACTGGGACTTGTGGCCTCGTCCGTCTCGACGATGGCTACCTCGGCTCGGAGGTAGTGGTTCGCCTGAGGACCCCGGTCCGGAAGCACCACGGTGGTTCTCCACGTACCGAGATCAGACGACCTGGTTTCCGCAAGGAAGTAGTTCATGTCGTATACTCGCACAGTCGCCTTGGGGGTGGCCTTTCCGCTGACTTTCACGGTTCTGTCCGCGTTCCAGACGAGCGACGGCGCCTCGACGGACACGTAAGGTACGTATATCGTGATGGTCGTTATCTCTTCATTCTTGTTCGACTGGTAGTTGCCCCACATCCTGACTTCGCAGACAGCTGTATCGGGATCATCAGGCAACTTGATCCTGTAGGCCACCGTACCCGAGACGGCTTCGCTAACGCCGTTCCCGAAGGAAAGTTCAACGGCGTCCGGACGAGTGGACACCTGGGGCGCGATACCCTCCGTGACGGTGAGCACCACGCTCCCAGGGACGAGCGTTGCGCCGCTCGGTATCCCGAAGTAGAGCCTGGGTCTGTAGGGCATCTTACCCGCTTCGGTGTGGTAGCTGCCTCTCAGAGTAATGACGCTGCCGGGGGCAGCCTCATACTTATTGGCAACGATGTCATTCCCTTCGACGCCCCGCCAGTAGCCCGACTGCAACGAAGCAGGGAGGGGGGGCCTGACCGTTCCTAGATCTATCACCGGTTCGTCGACGAACACGAGGTCTTCTACGGCCACGCCTTCGTCTCCTAGGTAGGTCTTGAGGTGCTCAAGATCCTCGAACGGCGACATCCACACGCCGTTCACATTTATCACACTGGGAAGTGGCGCCCAGTGGAAGACCAGGGCGTACTTCACGGGGTCATCCGGCGTCCCGGGGTCGAGAGGTTTGGTTTGTATGGTCCCATTGGTGCTCGTCAACGTCTCAAGGAACCGGGTCCTTTGACCCCGGATCTCGAAGAGCTCTGCATACCGTTTGGTGCCGCTCAATAGGTTGCCTGCAGAGTCCAGCATCCTGGCCTTCAGGGTGCCCATCTCTACGAGGTTCACTTCCGCAAGCGCCCAGCAGTCCTCGTCCAGCGTAACCCAAACAGTATCATTGGTCATGTTCGCCCGGGAGCCGTCGACGGTTATCTCTATGCGATCGCCCGGCTCTGCCTGCGGGATCTTCACAAACCCGTCCTCAATGCCGGAAGCGCTGGCTGAGACTTTCTTGGGGTTATCCTCAGTGCCCCAGTTGATGATGGTCGTCTTGAGGTCCGCCACCACGCGCCAATCCAAATCCATCGTGAACGTGGGCTCGCCGATCCTCTTGGTGTTCACGATGAGAGAGATGGCTTTCGGTACCTGGATGCTGAGGTCGCACTCCTATTCTCACCGGGTTCGAGAGGGTTATCCAGGCGTATCTCTTCGGATATGCCCAACGTGCTGTGAGTTATGACCAGCCTGACCGGGCCCTCATACAGATTCAGCGAGTAGTCTCCAGACGAACCGGTCCTGGTCCACTCTATGAGCGTTTCCCGCCCCTCGATTACCTGATAAGCGGTGATCGTGGCTTCTGTCAAAGGTGTTTGTGTCTGCGCTGATTTTGCCTTTCCGTAAAGCGACGCTCTTCCTCTCGTGGGGAGCTCGATGGTAATGCTGTTTGTTCCCGGACCAAGCACAATCCGCTTGCCCGCGATGCCTGTGTACTCTATTGCGAAATACGACGGAAGAACGAGCGAGACCACTATCGCTGTTCCTGTCGTCAGAAGAGTGTTGTCGCTGTACCTGAGAGAGGCCAAGCCGGTCTGACCGGATGTCATGCCCTGGGCCAAGAGACCTCCGTTCTCGCGGGTAACCGTGACGGTGACTCCTCCGGCGGGCTGACCGTCCTTTTTTACGACATAGATATCGAAAGTAGCGGGTATAGCCGCATCTACGACGACCCTGCTAGTAAGTCCCGAGCCCACGCTGATATCGGGCCACTCGGCCAGCACTTCATTCTTTTTGGACTTCAAAGTGAGCTCATAGTCGGTGGCGGGCGGCAGGCCGCTCAAGAAGTACGTGCCGGTCCCATTCACCGTTACCTTGATGCCGGTCCCCAGTGACTCACTCCAGAGCTTGATCTCAGCATCTTTTAGAGCGTCGGCGTCCGGGTAGTCTGAGGATACCTCAACCTCCACGATGCCCGCGAACTCCTCGGGGACGCCGCGTGCTTTGGCCTCGACGGAGTGACCTCTGTTATCGCTCAGCTGGTAGGTTATGGACACGAGTCTCGTCGTCCCTCTAGGGATTGGGATCGAGCCTCGGTATATGCCTAACCCAACGCCCTCGTTCGATGTGTCTTCTACAAGATCCACCTCGTATATCCCGTCGTTGTCAGGATCTTCGTCCAGTAGGTTAACGTATACCCCGGCGAAAACCACGGTTGCCTTGGCGGAGCGCGACGCATCCCCAACAACGGTCACGCTGACAGCCGGGCGCTCGTCATCAAGAGGATTACCGGGGTCGAGAAGCCCACACTCCACTCTCGGAGCCGACCACTGAAAGGTCGTGATCATGAGGGCACGCGTTGTGATCTCCACCACCGCGGCCGGGATGCCCTCCGGGTCTTCGCCTTCGAGGATGGACTCATTGCCGGCAGCGTCGTAGGCCACGACTGCATAGACGTACGTCGTGCTGGCGTCCAGAACATCAGGCTCGGAGAACGATATGGCGTCGGGATCTTCGATAACGGTCACTACCGCCGCGGAAGGTCCGTCTTCCTTTACCCACCGGTATACCTTGTACCCGGCCACTCCGATATTGTCCGAAGCAGGTTCCCAGGTCAGTGTGACGCTGAATCCGGAAAGGAACACCGAGAGGTTCCGTGGCGGGGTGGGAGGCACCGGGTCCTGGCCTGCCGTCGTGGTTGCCTTCACTTCAGCGGGGATGCCCTCGTTGCCGGCCCCGTCTACTGCCCAGACTTCGTATGTGTACTCGGTTCGAGCCGTAAGGCCGCTGTCGAGCCATGCGACTTCTTCTCCCGGCTCTCCTGGCGTGATGTTGTCGATTAGGATTTCTTCCGGTGGCTCGCCTCCCAAACGTCTCGCCCGGTAGAAAGCAATGCCCGACGGGTCAGCCTGAAACTTCTTCGCCGTCAGGTCCGAGCACCGTTATGAAGGGAGCTATTTCCTCGTGGGTCATTGCTCCGACGCCCTCTTCCGGCGAATCCGAGGCGGAAACCAAGAGCTGGCCTCCTCCGGGCACTCGGACGGCGGTGAGATAACTCCACCCGGCAGTGGATCCCAGGTGAGTGAAATTGAGCGCCATGCCTACAAGGCGGTTTCCCTGTCCGTCTTCGATCCGGACGGTCGCCTTGACCGTGTCTTCGGGTTCGTAGCCTGTCTTGCCCGGGTCTTCGGACGGCACGAGAGCGAATGTAGTGTACTCGGCGTCGAATACTAGAGAGAACACGCTTGTCTCGTTGGGGTCAGACCCGAGGGTCACCGTCGCGACTTCATCGTCGACAAGCACGTCGTAGGAAGCGAGGTAGTACCTACTAGAGTGGTCGCTGACCCTCACGTTGTAGCTTCCGGGGTAGACGGTGATGGAACTCTGGCCTAAAGCATTTAGCTTGACTAGCGGCATGAAGTTCGTTTCGATGAAACCGTCGTCGAAGCCAAGTCCATCGCCACGAAGTGTTATCCCTGGCACGGCGGATAGCTCGATGGAAACTTCGGCTCCGGCGAGGGGAGATCCGTCTCGGCGGTATGCGGCAACGTTGAGGGTAGAAGCACCTTCCGCCGTGAGCGTCACGTCCAGATCGGGCGCCCAGACTATATCCCGGTAGAAGAAGGGCGGGTTCGTCCCTCTGGCCGTCACAAGGTATTGATTGCCGCCTGGAAGCACCCCTGCGGGAAGCATCGCCCTACCGGAGGGGTCGGTCTTGCCCGCCCATGCTTCTTGGTAAACGAGCTCCCCTTCCGTGCCTTCCTCGCCGCTAGGCGTCCTGTAGATGTGATGCACTGTTACAAGGGCTTCCGCGGCCGGGTGGCCGTCGGGGTTCACTACGTTTATGATGAGGCCTGTGACCTGGTTGTTTGCAACCTCAAGCGAGATGGAATCGTTGCCGAGAGGCTTACCGTTGAAATCGTGGGCATAGGCCTCAATCCAGTAGTAGTCGTCCTCCCATTGCGTGGTGTCCCACTTCAGGGTGACGTATCCGCCCTGCGAAAAAGCGGCTTGCTGGACAACGCCGATTTCCTCGAAGTCCGCGTAGAACACAACCTCCTTGACGAGGGATGGGTCAAGGACTTTGACTATGAGATCAACCTCGCCCGATACTCTGAAGAAGTCATCGTAACCGGGATCAGGGCTGACAAACTCTAAGAACTCCCGGTAATCGGGGTCGAGGTTAGAAGTTGATGCGGCCTGGATCGCCCCTTTCGCGCTCAGTACAGACCCTACCTCGCGTTCTTTTAGGGCCAGGACCACTTGTCCCGGCGTAATACCGGGAAAGACTGAACGGATCAGCGCCGCGGTGCCGGTCACAAACGCACACGCTTGGGACGTGCCACTCAAGTCACCGTACCCGCTCCCGCTCACGCTGAGAGGGACAGTCGAGCGAATGCTCTCTCCGGGGGCGAGTATGAAGTTGTCTTCGTACCATTGCCTGAAGTTGCTGAAAGAGGCTTGCTCGTTCATGTTGTCGGAGGCGCCGACCGCCAGGACGCCCGGGAGACAAGCGGGATAGAAACCGTCCACGTGTTTCCCTTCGTTGCCTGCCGCGGCGATGATCAGGGCCCCTTTGTCCTGGGCGTACGCCACGGCGTCCGCCAATGTCCGGGGATAGTCGAACAGCCTGGCGCCAAGGCTCAAGTTGATTACCCGGGCACCCTGATCGACCGCCCACCTGATCGCCGTCGCGACATCGTACATGGTGCCGAGCCCGGCACTGTCAAGTACCTTCGCCGGCAGGATGGAGACCGGAAACTCGCCTGCGGTACCCGCGATCCCCTTGTTGTTATTGGTTGCGGCAGCTATGATACTGGCCACATGAGTGCCGTGCCCATTGAACGAGTCATCCGCGGTCACATAGTTCTTCGAGATGAAGTTGTACCCTGTGAGAACTCTCCCGCTAAGGTCCTCGTGGCCTGCGTCAACCCCGGTGTCGAGTACTGCCACTATCACGTTACCCGCCGTGCCGTACAGGCCCTTAATGTCGTCTTCCTCGTCAAGTATCCCGTTGCCGTTCAGGTCGTAGGGGTTGTCGCCTTGCCGGCCGGCCTCCAAGAATAGGAACTCGAGGCCCTTACCCCACGCTTCGATGTCCTGAATTCGCTGTAGTCCCCACTGGTTTTCATATTCCGGATCGTCCGGGTATAGGAAGTCGAAATTGCCTTGGGCGAAGAGTATGTAGTTGGGCTCCGCGTACTCCACGTCATCCATGCTGCGCAGGGCGTCCAGGGCTTCTTCCAAGGACTTGTCATCGGGGACGTCAACTAGGCAGAGGGAGCCGGAGGCATCGACTACCTCGAGGCCCTCGGTCTCAAGGACGGTGCCCTCAATGCCGCTCGTGTAGGTGCCACGGGTCGACATTGTCCCCATGGTCTCTTTCATCTTGACGATGATCCCTGCGGCCAGAACGAGCGGTGGTTCGGGCGCCCCACCGTCACCTCCGTCTTCTGGCGGAGAACCTTCGGGGGCGGCCGGTCCGGAGGGAATGGTATCGCCGTCGAGACCGTCACCGGGCGCATCAAGTCCGCCCTCCGACGGCAGCGTATCGCCGGGCTCGAGCAAATCGTCCAGAGCCACGGTGGTCAGCTCATTTAGATTCAAGGGTGTTATCTTCGGCCGGGCGAATGCTGCAGCCGGTACTACCTGCACCAGCATCACCATCGCCAAGACGGCGGCGACCAGGCGGAATCCTATTCTTGTCGGCCAAAGAGGTGTTCTTGGATTAAGCATTGTGGTTACCTCCCGTCTGTACTCGAAGCCCGGAGTCCACTATGCTGAGCGTACGGTGAGCGCAAGCAAGCAGAAAACAGAGAAAGGAGAGTAGTGTCCGTCTATCCGAGGTCGTACTTATTTCATATTTGTGTGGCGAACTGCTACCCGTCTCTTCTTTTACCAGTATTGTGGTGTCTCACGGGGTTCTGGTCAAGTCCCCTCTTTTCTGAAAAATCCCTCCGGTGACCGGTGTATAGCGTCTGCCCAACTCCCCGCGACGGCAAGTTGGCAAACTCTTGTTTGCGGCGGCGCTCCTCAGTAATCCCATAGACCCTCAGAACTTCACGCGCAAATGGGAAAGCCTCCTACAGAAAGCCGGTCTTCCCCGCGTCCGCTTCCATGACGCACGCCATACCTTCGCAACCATGCTTCTTGAGGCTGGCGAAGACAGCAAGATCGTTCAGGAGCTTCTCGGGCATAGCGAAATCAGCGTTACGCTCGACATTTACAGCCATGTGGGAATCGGCCTCAAACGAGCGGCTGTCGACAGACTGAGCGGTTTTCTCAGCGCAACAGAGTCTTAGACGGCCCCATCTAGCTGCACACGAAGTGCACACATAATGGAGGAAAGCGGGAGATGGCACAAGAAAAAGAACCAAAATACTGGTCGGGGCGACTGGACTTGAACCAGCGACCTCATGGTCCCGAACCATGCGCGCTACCAAGCTGCGCTACGCCCCGACGCGTTCACCATTATAACACCATGCACTGCGTTCCGGCAAATAGACTCG
>DULO01000057.1 GCA_012840345.1 Candidatus Fermentithermobacillaceae bacterium | reverse complement strand
TGCTGCTGTGATTCGACCAATTCGCCGGGTGGGCTTCTATTTCCCTCGTACAGGGGGTTATGCAAAGTTTTCTTTCCGGGAGACGGGAAATCTTCGCTATGTCAGGCGGGATACCCCCGTTGGGCGCCGGTTCCAACGCTGCAGGGATTCGGTGCCAAGCAGAAGAAATGACGATTATTGCGCATCGAGACAACTTACGGTGTATCTCACAGCCCGTCGACGGAGGCGAACAGCGTGAGCGGAAAAACAGACGCACTAATCATCCCCGGGTTCCTGCTCCTCCTCCCCGCCGCAGCGGTGGTCGGAACCGCGAAGGTCGCCGGCAACGCGTTATCCTCCATACAAGAGGAATACAGGGCTGCCAAGCAAGCGGCTTTGGAAAGGCAGAGGGCGGAAGAAGAGCGCCGGGCTGCTCTTGCCAGAGAGCGGCGAGATAAGGCCGAAAGCCTTCTCAAACTCGTCAAAGGAACCTTCGTCGAGGGCGAAGCGCCTAAGACAAATATCCAAGAAAGCCCCGGTTCCGAAGCAAGCTCCGGCCCCAAAGCAAGCGCCGGTGCCCCCGTGCGCGCTCAAAGGGCGAACGGCCTCATGGAGCAGATCCGGGCGCTTCGAGATGGCGTGGAAAGAGGGTTCCCCGAAACGGGCGCATGGAGCCGTGTGCGAACCGAGTTTCAATCCAAGCTAGATAGCCTGGAGCGTTTGGCGGTCACTTCTCCTTCGGCGGCTTCTCAAGGAATCGCGATACTCACGGAACGTCTGGAACGGGAACTCCGAAACTACTCGGAATCCGCGGCAAAGCCGGTAGTAACCGAAGCGCTGGCTTCCCGCCTGGCGGACTTAAGCGCCAAGCTGGCAATAGTCTCCGCCCATCAGGAACTGCCAGACCTAGTGGAGAGAGCCAATACCATGGCCAAGAGATTGGAACTGGTATCTCCAGGGGACCTGGACGAACGCTTCTTGGCGGGCATGGAAGCCTCCGTTGACGCCTTGGTGAGCGAGTTGTGCGTTCGGGCCGCGGGCAAGGAAACGAGCGCCATCGTTAAGGGACACCTGAAAGACGTGCTCTTGTCCATGGGGTACCGTGTGACAGAGACTCCTCCCCCCTCGCCCGCCGCCGATGCTTCCATGGTGGCTTCCATCGCGCCCGGCGTCGGGATCGAGTTCTCCGTAGGCGGAGGCCGCTTGAGAACCGAGGTGGTATCCCTGTCAAACGCGGTCGAATCTGCGTCTTTGGGAATCGAAGAAACCGCTTGCGGCCTGGTGGACAAAGTCTACAAGGCCCTGTCCGACCGGAACATCGCCGTAAAAGAAGGGTTCCGTCTCCCGTTGGAGCCCGGTGACAGACTCCGCAAGGTGGCGTTAGCCGCCACGGAGGACGTATGGGAAGAAAGCTCGGAAGAAAAACGCCTGCGGGAGATCGGTGAGAATCAATGAACAGAGAAGACCTCCGCCCCAGATGGCTCAGGGAAGTTGAGAGGCTCGCGGCCGCCAAGACCCAGATCATCCTGTCGGGCAACATCAAAGACACGGCCCTTTACCCGGTTGGGGACGTTTCGGGCCAGTGGACCCTTGGAACCCTGCGCGACGCCTTGTTCTCCGCTTTTCGCCGAATAAACGGCGGGTATGCCCTAATAGCGGCCTATAACCTGATTGACGGATTGGTCTTCGCCGACGAAGGCGAGTCCAACACCATGAGGGGGCTATATGAGGAGCTGGTGAGGAAAGGGCGGGAAAAGGAACACCCCTTAGGGACTACCCCGGGCCCCGCCAGGACTGACGACCCTCTCGACCACGTGCTTCAGTCCATCCGCACGTGCCTCACCAACCGGGAGAAGCCGTGCGTGTTTATACTTGAATATGCGTCCCAGCTGGTTCGCGGCCCTTCCAACCTTCAGCTGTCCGAGCGCGTCTCGTTCTTGCGCTTGGTGAAGGCCGCCTGCGAAAGCCAGATGGTGTCCGTGGAAGAAGGCGGCGCGCGAAGGGCCGTTCAGAACCTACTCGTGCTTACTTGCGACCGCCTGACAGACCTTCCGGCGTGGCTTTACCTCAACAACCCCTTTGTGGGCAGCGTGGAAGTCGAGCCGCCAAGGTCTTACGAGCGCAAGCACTATTTCGACCTGTTCATGCCCCCTTCCAGTCGGGGCGCGACCGGCCTGGACATAAATGAGCTTGTCGATCTGACCGACCAGATGTCTTATCGCGACCTAAGCGGGATCAGGGCGCTGGCCCGCCGACTCGATTCGCCTGGAATAAAAGCCAAAGCGCTGGTCGACTGGTACAAGTACGGCGTCAGGGAAAGCGAGTGGGACAGCCTGGACTGGGACCGCCTGGCAAACGCCGAGGCCGAGCTTTCCAAGCGGGTCTTGGGCCAGGACGCTGCCGTCGCGGCGGTGGCCGACGTCTTGCGCCGCGCCGCGCTTCACCTCTCCGGCGCCCAACACTCAAGCAGAACCAAGCCCCGGGGAGTGCTCTTCTTCGCCGGTCCCACCGGGGTCGGAAAAACCGAACTGGCAAAGGCCATCGCCGAACTGGTTTTCAGCACCGAAGAAGCCTGCGTCCGGTTCGACATGAGCGAATACAGCCAGTCCCACTCGGACCAGCGGCTCTTGGGCGCCCCGCCCGGTTACGTGGGATACGAGGAAGGCGGGCAGCTCACAAACCGCGTCAAAGCCAACCCGTTTTGCGTCCTGTTGTTCGACGAAATCGAGAAAGCGCACCCGACCATCCTGGACAAATTCTTACAAATCCTCGAGGACGGCCGGATGACCGACGGACGCGGCGATACCGTCTACTTCTCAGAAAGCATCATCATCTTCACCAGCAACGCGGGGATCTACAAGCTGGACCCTTCAACCGGCAGGCCGATGGTTAACCCGCTGGACGGACTGCCGGTCTTAAACGTGGACCCCGCCAAGGATACTTCCTATTCGGTCGTAAGGCAGAAGGTGTTGGAAGGAGTCCAGTCGTACTTCAAACACTTCTTGGGAAGGCCCGAACTCCTGAACCGCATAGGACAAAACATCGTGGTCTTTGACTTCATTCGCGGCGACACCTTGCGGAAGATCCTCGAACAAAAGGTGCTCAAGTCCATTCGAGAACAGGTGATGGAACGCTGGAAGGTCCATTTGGAGTTCTCACAGGAAGTGGTCAGTAATCTCATGGATTACGGCGGAAACGACGTCGCGTCGGGCGGGCGTGGGATCGGCAATTTAGCGGAACTGGCGGTCCTGAACCCCGTGTCTCGAGTGCTCTTCGGTATCCTGCGAGAAAAGGGACCGGAAGGAGTGGCCGAACGAACGCTGCGGGTAGAACGCGTGAAATCAGTTGAGGAATTAGGAGGGTCCCGGTATGAAATTGAGTGGTCCCTCAAATAGCGGGCCCTCAGTCAACCCGGCGATCGCCCCGACAGCTGACCCCGCGGTAGACCCAGCCACTGACCCGGCCGCTTCCGAGTTCCTTGACTTTGACGGTTACGCGGATGGGGCCCTGGGCTTAGGACCGGGTACCCGGGTCGCGGTTTGGGTTAGAGGGTGCCGGCGGCGCTGCCCCGGGTGCATTGCGCCTGAGCTCTGGGCAGGCGGAAACCGGACTCCGGTGGACCAAATCGTGTCCCAGATTTCCGGACTGTTGGCTAAGGCGGACGGACTCACCATCTCCGGAGGCGAGCCGTTTGACCAGGCGGAAGCGGTCTTGGCCCTGGTCCGGCTCGTGCGACAGCGCGCGCAAACCGAAGTTCTCATTTATACGGGATATACCATCGAAGAGATTCAGTCGGGCCCTCCTGCCTGGAAAGAGCTCTTGTCCAACGTAGACATCCTGATAGACGGCCCGTACATGGAGGAAGAACCGGACACTTTGCAGTGGAGGGGCTCAGACAACCAAAGAGTCCACCTGCTTTCCCCTCAGGCACAGCGTCACAGGGACACTAAGGACTTGCCTTGGCCGGAACAGAGGCCCCTATCAATACAAATGTTGTCGCCGTCAACCTTTCGACTGATAGGGATACCCAAGCGAGGGGACCTTCCCAAGTTCGCTAAGCTGCTCGGCGATCGAGGTTTTGAGGTGATCAGGGACGATGAGTGATACCTTGGTCAAGTATTGCCCCGTCTGCGGCGCGGAGAATCCAAGGTACGCCGCGTACTGCGCATCCTGCGGCGATGCGGACCTATCCACCGTTCCCGCGGAAAAGCCAAGGAAACAAGCGGCGTCTCTGGTCTTGGAGTCTTTAAAGGACCCGTCCATATCCTTTACTGTCTTGGACGGACAGACAGTGGGACGAGGCGACTCTGCCGACGTGGTCTTGACGGGGGTGCCCGACCTGGACGCCATTTCCCGCAAACATGCTGTCTTTGAGAAGCAAGGCGCTCAATGGTTTGTGCGGCATGTGGGAGGAACCAACTTCATCAAGGTTGACGGCGTCATACACACGGGTCAAGAACCTGTGGAAATCCATGATGGTTCGATTGTGGCCCTCACGTTGACCGAATTCCGCGTGAAACTCGGGGAGGTGTAGCCGTGCGTATCTGTGCCGCCGGGTTGAGTTGCCGCGGGGCAAGGCCGGAAAACCAAGACCATTACTGCATCGGGCAACGGGTCGGACAAGGGCTGTTGTACTCGGTGGAGTACGACCGAGACTCGGAATCATTCCGAGACTACGGGCTTCTCGCCGCCGTGGCCGACGGTATGGGAGGATACGCCGGCGGAGCTTACGCAAGCAAAGCTGCCCTCCTTGCGCTTCAAGACTTGTTTTACGGGGAAAAACGGACCGGGTGCTCATGGGAGGAGTTCGCGGGATGCGTTCGTAGATACTTGAGCGCGGTTCAGTCCCGACTGCTTCAAGCCCTTTCGGAAAAGCCGGGGTTTGGCGAAGCAGGCACGACCGTAGCCGGGATCGCCCTAATGCCCCCTGACCTGCTTGTCGTTTTTCATGCGGGGGACAGCCGCGTGCTGCGAGCTTCCGGGGGCTTCGTCCGCGCGCTGACCGTCGACCATACCGGGATCGGGCAGGACATCGCCTCGGGAAGGATTAGCGAGCACGACGCGTATCAAGTCCCCGAACTCCTGGGGCTCACCCGCGCCTTGGGAGCGGGCGGCCGCGCGGAAGTGGAAATCGGTCTCGAAAAGTCCTGGGCTCCGGGCGACCGTTTCATAATTGCCAGCGACGGCTTTCACGGAGTGGGAAAAGGACTCAGCAATAGCGCCATACGCCGCGCGCTGACTTATGAACTGGACACCGCTGCACAAGTGAAGCGGCTGATGGCCCAATCGCTTCTGGCCGACGGACGCGACAACTCCACTTTGGTAATGGTGGACATATACGATGGAGGCAAGCTCGATGGATGAAAAAACAACGAGGGTACCCTCGCCGATTACAGATAAACGCGCCGGAGACCGGAACGCCCTCACGCGTCGAGTTTGGGACACGAACGCTACAAGGCGCGTCCCGGTTCCTGACACCGCGGGAGTTCCTGGTACGGAGAGTCCCGGCGCGGGAAGTTCCCGTACAGCGAGTTCCCTCCAGGGGGGGCCTGTTCGCCCCTTCACGTCCGGCGGGCGGGTAATGCCCCTTGGCGCCCTCGCGAAAGGAACGCGTCTCCCGGGTGACTGTATCGTACGGGAAACCCTATCACCACACGAGTCGCAACGTCCCGGGCTCTACCTCTGCACAGCGCGGGAAGGAGACGTCATCGTCAAAGTCGCGCCCACAGACTATGTCCCCAGGCCCGAAGTGTGGGGTATCCTAACCGAGTTACGGCATCCGAACGTCTTGCGCACATACCGGACCATCGAGTCCGACGGCCTATACTATGAGGTCCAGGAGTACTGCCCGGGAGGGACTCTATCCGACCTGATTGGCGGTGGAGGCCGTGGTTTCACCCCTGTGACGGCCTCCTGGGTCATGGAAACCCTCATCCCTCAAATGAATGAAGGGCTCAAATACCTCCACAGCAGGGGCATCGTCCACCGGGACATCAAGCCGTCCAACATCTACCGCAAGATTGAGGGCGGCAAAGAGGTCCTGGTCCTGGGGGATTTCGATGTATCAGCGAGACTTGACATGGCCCGCACGTCCAGAGACACCCAGCGCATAGGTGGTACATGGTACTATACCGCCCCGGAAGCCTTCCCGAGATTCGTCGACGAATCCGCCACCATGCAGCGAGGGCGGGTGACCAGGAGCGCGGACTACTTCTCTCTCGGGGTCACCATAGTCGAACTCCTTCAGGGAACAACTTCTCTCCACATGTGCGACCTGCCTGACCTGTTTGACTTCTACCTGCAAGGCAATACGGTCGCCATACCTGAGAACATACCCCGGCGACTCTCCCTGCTCCTGCAGGGGCTTCTCATCCGCAACAGGAAGACCCGGTGGGGAGCCGATGAAGTTGACCGCTGGCTCAAGGGCGCAACCACGAACGATGACCAAAAGCGCATCCTGGAAGACAGGGCTTACGACCTTCCCAGGGCAAGCAGGCCCTACCGGCTGAAGTCGCATTCCCCTGTGGATTTGCCCGGCCTCGCCGAAGCCATGTACCGTGAGCCGGACGCGGCAATGGAAGACCTCATGAGCGGCGACATCCTTCTCAACTGGATCGGGAACATCGACGCCAACAAGGCGAGAACCATACGCTCGGCGAGGGAGGCGTACAGGCAAGACCCTGAAACCGCCCTGTTTGCGGCAATCACGATATGCGACCCGTTCCGCCCGTTCATCATGGCTGACGGTCATGAAGCGCAAACCGCGATGGACTGGCTCAGGCACGTCGACGAAAGCCCTAACCCATTCGTGTTTGTCTCCAAGAAAGCCCTGTCCAGGTTCTCTGTCTGGCTGGCTTTCAAGGCCGAACCGGACAAGCGGGTGGCTGATAGGATTCACGGGCTGATAGACCGGCTTGAGCACGTCAGATTGGCGGAAATGACTTATCTTATAGACCCCGAACGGCCGTACAGGATCATGCCGGGATTAGAAGCCAAGACCGCCAAGGAGATAGCCAGGGCTACCTACGGAAGACCGGATGAGTGGACTCAAGGTCCGCCAAAACGCTACATGGAGTCGTTCGAGCTCTGGAACAAGGGCATCCTCTACGCGTGGATGAGGCAGAGAGGCTATGGCCGTCTGGCGTCTTCGGCCCAGGAGATCTCAAAGCGCGTATCGGAGCACAGGTACGCCGCGTTCGAAACCATATTGCGTCTCTTGGACCCCGAGCTTCCGCCTGTAACCGTCAGGTTGTCTATGGAGTCCTTGGCGGGAGGCTTGTTGGTGACGTACGGCAAGTCAGGTAGCGTCAAAATCCGCTATTCGACGGTAGGCTGCGGGATTCCCTTCGGCGTCCTGAAGATTTCCCAAGAAAGCCCGGGCCTTTACCTTTCAGGCCAACTGGTTGAGCAACGAGAAGGGACAGTTCAGCTCACCCTGGACACAACCGAGGGTATTCCCGCCTCGCGTAGGTTCCAGAACACCCTCGAGGTGGAAGGCGCTTTCACCCAGCTAGAGGGAGGAGCCAAGGCCTTTGTTTTTGGCGCCACCCTGCCTGTTTGGGGGACCATCGGACGAGTCGCCTCCGGGGCAGCCATTGGGGCCGCGCTCTTGGGCGGAGCCCGGTATATCGCGTCCAAGGTCATCCAAATACCGGTGGTCCCGGAGTACGACGCAGGGATGGTATGGGAGCGTACCTTGGAAGGCTTCTTCCCGTACGCCAAGGAACTGGGCATGGCCGGTCTGATGATACTCGCGTTGATCTTGGGCTGCGCCATCTGGTGGTCATGCAGACCTAGGGAAGGGAGTTCTCCACTGGAAAACGAGACCTCCGAAGAATGACGAAAGGCTAAGGCGTCCTACGATAGCCGGCGACATAGTTTCGAAGAGGCAGGAGGCGTTGCGTTTTGGATGATCCAGAAGGATGCTTGGGCGGGCTAATCGCCCTGGTGATTGGGATTTTCCTTCTAGTCAAGATTCTGGAGTACACCCTGTCGGCTGGGTACTGGGTACTGGCTACCGTGTCATACGGGGTGGTTAACGGGTTGGAATGGCTGTTTAGCGGAGCGCTGTACCCTGAGCGCCCGGAAGTCATGTGGGCTTTGTGGGGAGCGGCGCTAGGCGGCGTGCTTGGCTTTCACGGCGTAGCGCACGTATATGGGCTGAAGAAGTATCGCAACGTGCTGGTTTTGCTGGTATTCGTGGCAATGGTGGCGGTAGCGTCGATCTGGTGAGACATATCGCGGTAGACAGAGACTCACGAATCACATCACCGAAAAGAAGGGTTCCGGGATGATGGTAAAACTCGCTCCGTTGATCTGCCTTCTGGTCGCTATCATGCTTGGATTTGTGAGGAAGATGAACACAGGCCTGGTGGCCATCGGGCTTGCCCTGATAGTGGGCCGAGCCGGCGGAATGTCCGACGCCGAGATCGTCAAAGGTTTCAACTCCTCCTTGTTCGTCATGCTGCTTGGGGTAACCTACCTGTTTAGCATCGCCCAGGTAAACGGGACCCTGGAACTGCTGGCGAGGAAGGCAGTAGGGCTCGCCGGAAACAAGATTTACCTGGTACCCATAGTCGTGTTCCTGCTGGCGTCTGTGTTGTCCGCCATCGGTCCGGGCTCCATCCCCGTCATGGCGTTGGTAATGCCGTTTTCCATGGCCCTGGCCGCTGAACTGAAAGTCTCCCCTCTCCTATTGGCTCCCATGGGAGTTCTGGGCGCGTGCGGAGCAGGGATTTCCCCTCTGGCTCCCACAGGCATCATCGGTATCACGCTATCGGCCGAGATAGGGCAAACCGGTATCGAACTGCCGTATCTCCTCAATTCCTACATCAGTCTGACCATCTGGGCAATGGTCCTGTACTTCTCGCTGGGCGGTCATCGTCTGCGATCTGAGGCCACGGTTACGCAGGCCGAGTTGCCCGCGTTCAATCCCGACCAGAAGAAGACACTCGCGGGAATTGCGTGCATGGTCCTGGGCGTCCTGATTCTTAAGGTGAATGTGGGACTTGCCGCCTTCTTGGTGTCGTTCGTCCTCATGTTGATGCGGGTCGCCGACGAAAAACAAGCGATTGCGGGAGTGCCGTGGGGAACTCTCCTGTTGGTGACCGGAGTGGGAGTCCTAATGGAAGTAGGCATCCGTCTTGGGTCCATCAAGCTTCTGGCGTCCTTTCTGGCCCGCTTCATGACCCGCTCAACCT
>DULO01000056.1 GCA_012840345.1 Candidatus Fermentithermobacillaceae bacterium | reverse complement strand
GTGCCCGTCGAAAGGCACAGCTTGAACGCTCAAGCACATCGTTTGAAATCATAATGTCCAGCGTCACTGACCCATATCAGCCGCTGGAACGAACGTACCGCATAACCCGCGCATGTCTGGAGATCTTAGCGGGTGGGAGTTCTGAAACGCATGCCGGACTCTTCCCCGCTCCCGCTTTGGACGACAGTATCGAGGCTCATCCAAGCCTGACTATCCTGACTAAGTCGGACCTGGTCTTACGCGACATCGATGTGCTCCAGGACTTACGGCACGTCGAGGTAGGACTAACAGTCACGTCAGTTGATGACTCAGTCAGCAGGCTCTACGAACCGGGAGCATCTCCTGCCAGTAAGCGGCTTGCCGCGCTCAAGGCACTTGCGGAAGCAGGTCTCAGGACATGGGCCTTCATAAGTCCTGTCCTCCCCTATCACTCCGATTCGGAGGAAGCGATGCTAGGAATACTGCGTGCTATCCAAGACACCGGAGCGTCGAGAGTCATGGTCGACAGGTTCAATCCCTACCCGGCTTCAGTCAGCAGATTCATGAGAGTCGCCCCTCCGGAAGCCGCTGCCGCATTGCGAGCCTACACTCGGCGGCAGGCCGAATACCTCGACATGCTCAGGGATACTGTGTGGACATGCGCGTCCAAACTGGGGATGGCTGTAAGAGTTCTGTTTTGAGTGTTCCAGACAATGGAGGTCGACCTGTGGTGCTGCGCGCCGAGACTAATCCGAAAGCCGCCGAGTGGCTATCCACGAGCATCGAGCCCCATTGGGGGCGGAGCCACGACGCGAACTATGTGGCTGCGGTAGTTCCTCGCGGCTTTGAAGCCTATGCCAGGGTACTCCATCCGGCTTTTGACGCTGTAGAGCAACGCCCGGCGACTTGGGCCGAAGTCGCCGATTACTTTGGTGCGACGCCCCACGCCCAAATGCAATGGGACGCCATCCATAGAGAACCCAAGGGACGACGATACGGAAAACCCTTTGGAGTAGCCAACGGAGAACTCAGTTCCTCTACTCAAAGGGCATTCATCGAGCCGGCGGTGGGCATCCTGCCGGAAGCGCAGTTCCGCGCACTGTGTGAGATCCTTGCGCGCTTCACGACTGCTCCGGATGACTGCGTGTTCGCGGTATGGGATGGCTGGGGAGTTCCCGGTCTTGAAAGCCGCTGGCAGGGCGCGAGCAGGCTTCAGCTATCTGACCGCACGTATTACCTGCTGCGCGGACCAATCGAGGCAGCCGCTTGTCTATCGACCTCTAATGGATGCATAGGAGCCAGCTTGTGGTGGCCCGTAGACCGCGCATGGTGCGTCAGCACTGAGATAGACCTGATGTCCACCTACATTGGAGGGTCAGCGGCTTGCGTGTCCACGCTGTTGTCCGACAACCGCATCGAGGCGTATCCGACAGCACTTGATCACAGAGTGGATCGATCTGGAGACACGGTTAACACGGCTTCTCGCTACCCCGACCGCTAGTAAAGCTCGGACTGGCAGCGAAGCGTCCTACTCCCCGGTTGGTTTCAACAGGATGGCCTGCTTCTTGGCGTCCAACCTTTCCAGCGTCGATTCGGTGTGCCGCAATCTGGCGCGAAGCGAACTCAAGACCGCTTCAACGTTGGAGACCTGTTGACGAGTCCTCTCAGCGCTCTCGTTTATCTTGGATTGCACCATCCAGTCAACCAGAAGCCCGTCGAAGAAGTAGTCCGCGAATCTGGCAAATCCGCCGATCTCGATGTTGGGCAGACAACCGGCTACATCAGCCAGTTCTCTCCTGAAACGATTCATGAGGTCCTGGACGTGGTGGACTTGGTCACGGGCTCTATCAAGATGAGAATGCTTCGCCGCGGTGGCTATAAGGCCGCCTCCAAGCATGTCCCACACTCCCCAGTTTTGGGCGCTTCCCAGAGAGTTGAGGACTTCCTTAAGCCCGGCGTGGACGTTCTCGCCAGCGGCGATGGCCTCGCGGAGTTCCTTGCCCAGGGCCCGAGCACGGCCCTTCTCTTCCTCAAGACCGAGCAGTTCGGAAGCGATAGGGCTCCCCTCCGCTACAAGGAATCTTTCCTTCGCCTTAAGCAGAGCGTCGAGCTCCGCCTCAGGGTCACCGCATGCCGCCACCCTGTCCGATAGGTCTCGAACATCGGCTTCAAGCTGCTTCACTGCTTGTTCGGCCTGGTCATGACGTAGCTTAGCCCGCAAGTACTCCTCGCGTTCCTTGTCGATGCGAGCGGACCGGTCTCCCAGAACAGCATAGAAAAGCCCTGCAAGGCTTACCCCCTCCAGACGGGCGACGTCCTTCTGCTCTCGCGCCATCTCCGCGGCCAACCCCGCGAGCCTTGCCCTCTCCGAATCGAGTTCCTGGCGGGCACGCTGCAACTTTCTTTCCAGGCTCTTCTTGTTCTCTACTCTCGCCACCACTTCAGCGAGCTTGCGCTCAATGTCCTCTAGGCCGCACGCGTCAAAGGGCCCTTTACCGCTCATGACCTGGCAACCTCCTTCGCGAACGAATCAAAGGTAGACTATCACCATACCCCCATACGAGCGCTACACTGACTAGGTCACAGCGAACCCAGGCCGGGGGAATTGTTCCACGACAGCTTCAATCGTCTGGCCTACTCTCACGCCGAAGATCTGGTGAGCCGGAAGCACGGGTCTTTGCTGCGCTGAATGACTTGGGTTGAAGAAACAAAGGTGAGGGCCGGCCCCTAGGCCAGCCCATCTTCCTCACCCTGGTGGCACCGTTCAGTTTCGCCCTTAACCGTCAAGCTACCACACAATCTCAGCCGTGTACGTGTTTCTATTCATGTCAAAGAACCAGAAGGTATATTTCCCCGGCTTCTGGTCGGCCTTGAACCACAGGTAGTTGGACTCGGGCAACGCGGCCTCACGCGGGTTGAACGGGACAGTCTTCTGTCCGTTGTATGATACGACCGCGCTACGCATGGTATTTGTGCTCAAGTCGATAGGCGTGCCGTCTACCTGCATCTCAAACTTCTGGTAGCCCTCCGTCACTTCTCCTACCTTCACCAGCCTGGCCTGGATGTAAGGCTGGACGCAAGGCTCCGCGATTTCCTGTTCATGCGGCTTGATGACGTACATCAGATTCTTGACCCAGGCACGGGCGAACTGGTCCGCGGGATACAGGCGGCGCACCTCGGAATCCTTCGCGGCCGCCGAGTCATTCACGATGACATACTCCCTGCCGTCTTGCCAGGTGAATCCGCGAATTAGGACCAGGTGACCTCCTGTTGAGTCGATGGGGACATTCTCCACCGGTGGGTAGTTCGCCTGGACGTTAGGCTTCCGGTACTTGACGCTTACCACGACCGGGTTGCCTTCATATATCTCATGTTTCACGTCGTACCACGGGTCGCCGTCTTTGGGCGAAGCGTAGGCGACATATGTCATGAACCCGTAGCTTGCCGCGGCAGCGGTGTTGAATATCCAGTTCCCGAAAAGCTCGGCTTCGTAGTCTCTGACGCTCCAGGCCATCTCGTCGGGAGAAACGTCCACGCCGTGGTAGCCGAGAGCCATTGCGACGCTGGTCGGGCTGCAGATAGAGTTCGCGATTTTGAAGTACCTCTGATACTGGGAGTACGTGGGAACGTCAAGGTCCTTGTCTAGTCTGGAGAGATCGGGAGCATTGTCTGGGTACACCGTGGCGATCTGCTGCCCGTCCAATGTGTTCCTGATAGCGCCTGCCACCAAAGCGACCTTCGGTGCCGCGCCTTCGAAACCGTGCAGTATTAGGCGATACTGGAACCTGTCGGCGGTCTCCCCCGAGCTGCCTTTGACGTACAACTCGTCGATGTCGACGTGGGCGATGGCATCGTCAACCTTGGACCCCGAAGCGGATCCGGCTAACCTTGTCCTCCCCGTCTCGTCGGTAAAGGGCGTGGTGCTCCACGAACCCCAAGAAAGCCAGTTGGACCACTGTCTGTTATCGTCGACGCCCGCGTAAACGCGGCCTTCGATTTCTATGTAGGTTCCGTTCGGTGTGTCAGCGTTCCACGAGAGAATCATGTACTCGAAAGGATCAGTGCTGAACACGGGCGAGGTGTATGTTCCCTTGGAAGCCCCCTCTTTTAGCGTCACGGCGCCGTTGCCCAGAGGGATAACTTCGGTGTTATCATGCTCGCCCTTTTCGAAATCCTCAGCTTCGGTAAAGAGAAACAGATTGCCCGGCAAGTACACCGGCGGCTCTTCTCGAGGTTCTCCCGGAACAGGGGCACCAGGCGAACACGCGGGAAACAAGGTGAAGAGAAGCAGAAAGATCATGAAGCCAGCAAGAAACCTTTCGGATGGACCTCTCAAGGCCGCTCTCACTATCGAAACACTCCTCTCCGTTACGAGCCCGAATGGCCTATGGTCGCGGTGGCACCGGTTTGTGGGGTACATGCCTGATGCCGCCTGACTCCATGGCATTCCGGTTCGACGCTTCGGAGTCTACATCCTGTCAGAAAGGAACGCCAATTCGGCGACTGCTAATGACCAGTGCATCTCTGCATCGATTTGCGGATAGCTCAATAGCAAGCGCAGTTCGCGTTACTTCACCACAAGCACGCTGCATTTCGCCTGGTTCGTGACTTTGTAGGCGACACTCCCGCGGTTCTTTTGCGCTCCGCCAAATGTTCGATCACGACCCTATCAAACTCCGCTTGACGAGTTTCCTGAGTCGGGGACTCCTTCCTTCTGACCCTGATTGCCTCCGCGACTATGGATACCGCGATTTCCTCCGGCGTAAGCGCTCCAATCTCTAAACCGATCGGCGCATGGAGGCGCTCAAGGTCTATCGCTGCGAACCCCTCGCGCAGGAGTAGATCCTTTACGGCGGCGACCCGCGTTTTTGAAGCCATCAGACCCACGTAAGCGAGTTTGCGGCCAAGCGCCTGCCTGAGGCACGGTATGTCGTACCGGTGACCTCTAGTGAGGATGACCACATAGGCCGAGGAGTCAGGAGCAAGCCTGTCCAGACACCCGTCAAAGTCGTCACAAAGGATCCGGCGCGCCGATGGAAACCGGGCTTTTGTCATAAGCTCCGGACGATCGTCGATAACGGTGACCAGAAAACCTACCTTGGATGCCATCTCGACAACGTGCGCGGCGACATGGCCGCCTCCAAGGACAATCATGGTTGGAGCAGGGAAACAAGGCTCAATGAGGACGGCGCCATGAGCCCAACCGCGAAGGTACCTGGGCGCCCCGCACGCAAACGCGTTGCGCACTTCCGACTTGAGGGCATCGTCAATCCACGGGAAGGCAGTCATGGCGACGCCGTCCATACGAACCGGCAGTTTGTATGGGAGTCGGCCGTCTCCCTCCAAAGTGCGTAAGAACGTCACCATTGCCGCGGGCCGGCCTGCTTCGAGTTCCTGTAGCAAATCCCGGTAAGCGGAAGCCAACGTGAAGGCGTCAAGCCCCTCCCCTACGATAGCCATCTTACTCTTGCCCCTTCTTCGCGGCCAAAGCCCGCTTCACCGCGGCTTTGATCTCATCGTAGCCCGTGCACCTGCAAAGGTTGGAGTCCATCCAGTCTTCTATTACGTCGTCGCCGGCGTCAGGGCAAGCGTTAATGAGCGCGTGCGCGTTTACTGCGAACCCCGGCGTGCAGAAGCCACATTGGATTGCAAACGTATCGACGAACGCTTGGAACACGGGCGAGTCCTTAAGCCCCTCCACGGTCGTTACCTCGTGTCCGAGCGCCTCCGGCGCCAGCACCATGCAAGACTTCACCGGCTTGCCGTCGATCAACACCGTACACGCGCCGCAATCGCCGGTCTCGCAGGCGGGTTTAGCGGCGGTAAGTCCAAGTTGATCGCGCAGCACATGAAGAAGGGTATCCGCAGGTCGCGCCAGCACCGCCATCTTTTGGCCGTTCACCTGGAGTTCCAGCATTCCTTTGGCGAGCATCTCCAAGTCTATCCAACCTCCAATTTCCGGGCCACACGAGCTAGAAGGGTCTTTGCCAAGGCGATGCGGTATTCGCCCGAACCGTCTATGTCGTTGCGGGGTTCAGCCGGCAGGAGCGTCGGCGTCAGGTCAAGTTTCTCGGACAAAGGTTCGGATGTAAACGGGAAATCGCAGACGCCTGATAGGGCAAACCGGACGCGCCCGCCATCCTTCAATGCCGCGACGCTCGCCAAGGGGTACGCGATCTTCGCGTTCCGGGTCCTCCTCTCGAAGGCCCAGGGCGCTTCGGTTTGAGCCTTGGGCGTACATAACTGCAAGAGAACCTCGGTGGCGTTGAGTTTGAGAGTCCGGTCGAAGACCTCCGAGAAAGCGGCTCGTCTCACTCCTTGCGGCCCCGCGAGAACGACCTCGCAGTCGGTCAAGAGGAATGGAAGCGCCATCTCTCTGTAAGGCAACCTGCTGCAGATGTTTCCCCCAACCGTAACTTTGTTGCGGTTGGTGTGATCTAGAAACATCCGGCCGACCTCGCCCAAAAAGGGGAAAAAACCGGAGTCTTGGACCTCGTTCAGCGTCACAGCCGACCCCACCACCAATGTATCGCCCTGAAACTCGAGAGCCCTGCACTCGGGCACTTCCTTTAGGTCTATCACCGCGTCCGCGACCAGAGAGCCTTCTCGAAGCGTCGTAATGACTTCGGTCCCTCCCGAGTAGTGCACAGGCTTTTTGCCTTGGCCAAGAGTTGAGCGATGCCCGTTTTCGAACCTTGTCCCAGCTCCACGGACCCGAGGTTAAGGTTGATCGTGCCGTCGGGACAGAAGGTAATTATAGCGCCCGACCTGGCATTTGACACGGTAGACGGGGCCTTCCAGAAACACGCGACGCCCTTGGCCCTAATTCTCCCGTCGGGCAACCGGGCTTTTTGCCCTTCGCCCCACTGAATAAGATCCTTCGCTCTGTCAAGGCAAGCCGCGACATCACCCACCATGCTTGTGGTGACTCTGACTCCTGTGGGAGACGTATCGCCTTCCCGTATCAAGTTTTTCCGCCTGAGTTCCACGGGGGCCATGCCCAAAGCCAAAGCGAGCACATCCATGGTCCGTTCGATGCAGAATGTGTACTCGGTATGCCCAAATCCGCGAAAAGAGGTGACAAACGCGTGATTCGTATAGACGCCGTAGGAATCGCACCACAGGTTATCGATCCTGTACGGACCCGTGCAGTCCGCCGCGATCGACTTGGCCATCACCACTCCCATGTCCGAATACGCGCCGACGTTGACGTAGTACGTAATTTGGGCCGCGCGGATGACGCCGTCCTTTGACGCGCCGATTTTCACTGTCGCGTCCAGGCCTATCCGTATGGGCGAACCTGCCATGTCCTGCTCACGGGAATTGGTCACTTTGACCCTCCGTCCGCCCACCGCCATCGAAGCCAAGATGGCTATGGGCTCCAAATGCGGCGCGCACTTGCCGCCGAAAGACCCTCCTACAACAGGGGTATGGATCACGATCTTCTGCTGGTCGATGTCGAAGTACTTCCCAAGGAGCCTCCTTACAACAAACGGCGCTTGAGAGGCTGTGTGAATGATGATCTCGCGGCTGAGGCTTATCTCAGCCGAAGAGGATCTGGTTTCCATCGCCGCGTGGTCGGATTGAGGAAGGGAGAATGTCTCTTCAACCACGACCTCGCTCTGCGCCCACCCCTCCTCCATGTCGCCCTTTCGTATTTTTGTCCAGTGGCAGATGTTGGTCCCCGGCTGCGGGTACACAAAAGACTTTACCTTGTTGTACCGGGAAAGGTCCTCGTGGACTAAAGGGGCATCCGGACTTAAGGCGTCGCTTATGGAATTGACTACCGGTAGCGGCTCGTACTCCACCTTCACCTTTGCAGCCGCCCTGGCTGCCTGATACTCTGTGTTCGCGATGACCACGGCCACCGGCTCACGATAGTATCTGACTTTTCCCAGCGCCAGCGCCGGGCGATCCTCGATCCAGGTCCCCAGCAGCGGTCGAGCGCTGTCGGCGGTGAGGACCGCGTGGACGCCTTCCTCCCGTAGAGCTTCCGAAACGTCCACGGATCTGATGCGCGCATGAGCATAGGGGCTGCCTATCAGATGCCCGTAAAGGGTGCCCTTCGGCATATAGTCCCTGTTGAACTGAGACGCACCGACGGCCTTCTCCCAGGCGTCCTTCCTTTGAGGGCTGGCTCCCAGTTCAGGAGGCCTCTTGCGGCCCCAGGTCTCCGGCTAATGACCAATATTCTCAACACGCGGGAACGCGCCCGGTTGTTATCGTTACCTTAAGTTTGGGTGCCCATGCGGTCCCTCGTACCTTGTCTATTGCGCCTAGGTTTCCGGAGTTTTCCGCAAAACTCCGCATGGCCTCGTTGACCTCAGAAACGGGCTCGTACTTCCGAGTCTGTAGGTCCAGGAGGGTAACACGCCTATCATCGCCGACGGCTAACTGGTTGCCAAACCGGCGCACTACACCCCCTGCTCCCGCCTGATTCATCTCCAAGCCCCTAGCCACCAGTTCCCACGAGACAGACTGTCCATCCCATGTACCGGCCCAAATCGCGCCCAAGGTGTAACCGAGCCCGTCTCTTACGATGGTACCGTCGCCAACCTCCATGTGGACGATTACCTCAGTAGGAGATTTGATTTCCAGCGAGACAGGCCCAAGGAATTCACGTACCGGAGGAGCAAGCTCAATCTTTTCGTAAGTGGAACCGCTTCTTACCTCCAGGAACGCTCCCCTCACAGAACTGCCGTAGGCGATGGCCTCCACACTGCCGTCACGGAGGACCTCCACCAGGGCATGCCTGTCCGCAGGCAAACGCAGGGCCGTTTCAGGGACATGGACTTTCAGTCTACGGTCGCTCACTGTTACCTGCAAGCGGCTGGCGTACTCCGGCTTATAGGGAACTATCACAAAATGCTCGCTGCCGTCCCAAAACACCCTGCTTTCTATTGCAGTCTCAAAGAGCGGCTGGTCATCTATGCAGACGGACCCGGTCTCAGTGTCCCAGAGACCCAGGCGGAATGTGGACGGCCCGCCGGCGTCGCCTTGTTCGACAAGGAACGGGACCGTTCTGCCGGTATCCCATGAGACAAATGGGGTTCCGTCGTCCGGACGCGCATCCGCAGAGAACGCGACTAACGAGGCAGTCTCTTCGGCGCCATCCGGGCGAGTCGACGTGCCGTCCTCGGATACACCGGGGTTCGCAGTTTGAGCTCCCTCCAGAGTCGATCTGCTGCATGCCATGAGGGCAGATCCAATGGCGAGAAGGCACAAGAGTGCCGACAGATGGCGGTGTGTTTTTCTCACGAGGAACCACTCCTCTCAGTTCGCGGGCTGGCGCGAGTAGTGGCATTTTTCTAAATGGGTCGACGTTGCCGGCACGTGAAGGGTTCCCCGAACACAGGTAATTGCAGTGGTCACTAGTTG
>DULO01000135.1 GCA_012840345.1 Candidatus Fermentithermobacillaceae bacterium | reverse complement strand
CCGTGCGCGGGCTTACCGCCTGAAACCAGGACGCCAGAATCTTGCCCTTTAGGTCAAGAGGGCCAAGAGTACCCTGATTTCCGGCCTCCAAAACCAAGACCGCCAAGGTGCCTAGAACTATGAGCGCTGCGGTCATCTTTATAACGATCTTGGAGTGAAGGCTCAGTTCACTCCACTTGCACCGGTGGGCGATGAGGTCAATAATTACGTGGAAACCCAGGCCGCCAAATATGATGAGAAAGCCGATCGTCAGGTTGACAAGGGCGTTTGACGGGTAGTCCATCAACGAGTTTCCCAAAATGTCAAAGCCCGCGTTGCAGAAGGCGGAGACAGAGTGAAACAATCCGTTCCACAGAGCCGAGCTCCCGACAGGCCCTCTTGTCAGCCAGAAAGCCAGGGTTAGGAGCAGCGTCCCAACCAGCTCAAACCCCACAGTAACCAGAATAATGCTCTTGATCAGGCTGACTACTCCCGCCAGTCTCCACTGGCCTGTCTGTTCCTGGATAACCAGCCGCTCGCGAAGGCCAATCCGCCTTCCGACAACCAGAGCGTGGGCAGTAGAAAAGGTCATCAACCCCAGACCACCGATTTGGATCAGGACCAGTATGATGACCTTGCCCAACAAACTCCAAGACGCCGCGGTGTTCCTTACGACTAGTCCGGTCACGCAAACCGCCGACGTCGCGGTGAACAACGCGTCAACTATGCCGGGCGAAACTCCATCCGCGGTCGATGCCGGGATCAGCAGGAGCAGTGTCCCCATCGCGATGACCGCGCCAAAGGAAAGCACTACCACCCTTGTCGGCGTGGCCCATGCTCTTCCCCTGGATTGAGATGGCAATAACAGTTTCCCCCAGTCAATTCCCGTGTGCGTCTACCACCGCGCTATCCAATCTTAGCTATCTAAACCTGCGCCTGCTGCCCTTTCGCCACGTTGATCAGCTCGGCAAAGGCCTTTCCGTCCGAGACCGCCAAGTCGGCCAGCATCTGCCTGTTGATCTGCACGCCGGCCTTCTTAAGGCCGCTAATGAACGTGTTGTAGTTCATCCCGTTAAGGCGGGCAGCCGCGTTAATCCTGGAAATCCACAGGCTTCTGAACTCTCTCTTCTTCTCCCTGCGGTGCCTCCTGGCGTAATGGAGGGCCTTCATCACGGTCTCATTGGCCATTCTGAAGGACTTTGAACGCTTACCCCAATAGCCCTTGGCGAGCTTGAGGATTTTCTTATGACGATGTCTATTAGTTAAGCCGGTTTTTACGCGAGGCATGATAGATACCCTCTTTCTTCAGCGCTGTTGGTCTTACTTGTAGGGGATCAGCTTTCTGATCCTCTCTTCATGGACTTCAGTGATACCGGAGTCTTTCCTGAGCCTCCGCCTGCGGGCGGCATCCTTACCCGACAACCTGTGGCTGTGGCCTGAGTGGTAATGGCGGATTTTCCCGGTACCGGTCACGAAAAAGCGCTTTTTCGCCCCGCTGTGTGTCTTCATCTTGTTCTTAGGCATGAACCCATCTCCTCTAGACGCGTCAATCTTCGCTCTTGGGCTCGGTGGTCTGAGCCTTCGCCTGAGCCGCTTGCGAGCTCTGTTGTTGGGTTTGAGGCTTAGGCGACAACACCATTATCATGTTCCGCCCTTCGATTCTAGGCGGCCTCTCCACTACGCAAAGGCCTTTGACCCTCTCCAAGAGAGCCTCCAAGACCCGTTGACCGTTTTCGAGGTGGGCCATTTCTCTACCCCGGAACATGATCGTTGCCTTCACCTTATCGCCTTCGGACAGGAACTTCTGGCAAGCCCGCACCTTGACTTCGAAATCATGGTCGTCAATGGTTGGGCGCATCTTAAGTTCCTTCACATCCTGAACCTTCTGCTTCTTCCGCGCTTCCCTCGCACGCTTGGCCTGCTCGTACTTCCATCTCGAGTAGTCCATAATCCGGCAAACCGGGGGCTTTGCCTGAGCCGCTACTTCAACCAAGTCCAGCCCCATCTCTCTTGCCATCCGAAGCGCCTCGTAGGTCGGCTTAATACCCAGCTGTTCACCATCTGGAGAGACCAGCCTGACTTCCCGGACCCTTATTGCCTCATTGATCCTTTGGTCCTGACTTATCGCGTTACACCTTCTTTCTTCAGTTAGTTATCGTGAAAACAAAGTGGGCGGGTCAAACCACCCGCCCACGACGAACCATACTTCCAATACGGAAGCGATCAGCGTGTGTCAAAACCTTACCAGCCTCTATAGCCGTAAGGTGAGAAGCGGATGGCTTCTACTTCGTCCGTGGCACAGTATAACATAAGGTACACTGTCTGTCATTGCCACAATCCCAGATCTAGGTTTCCCGAATCAAGTTTCCGGTTCTAGGATTCCGGATCCGCAACCCAAATCTCGAGAGAAGGCGCCTACGCTCCAGGCTTGACCAGAGGCTCCAGGGATTTGCTGTCTAGCTCCTCTTTAGCCTGCGCGACGAAGGACTCCAACGGCATCGCGCCCAGGTCTCCTCCTGCTCTGTGGCGCACAGCGACGGTCCCGTTCTCCTCTTCCCTGGCTCCGACCACCAGCATGTAGGGGACTTTCTCCATCTGGGCCTGTCGAATCTTGTACCCCATCTTCTCGTGGCCAAGGTCGCAGTTCACTCTGAAACCTTCTCGCCTCAACGTGTCGGCTACCTTCTCGGCGTATCCCGAAAACTTCTCGGTTATCGGGATGACAGTAATCTGCGTGGGAGACAGCCATAACGGGAACGCGCCCGCGTAATGCTCCACCAACCCCGCCACAAAACGCTCCATGCTGCCCAGAACCGTCCTGTGGATCATGACCGGCTGGTGCTTCATCCCGTCTTCCCCCACGTAGGTAATGTCAAACCTCTGGGGGTTGTTGAAGTCCACCTGGATCGTGGGCCCCTGCCACAGTCTGCCCAGGGCGTCCTTCACCTTGATGTCGATGGCGGGGCCGTAGAATTTGGCTTCCCCTTCATCGACCTTATACGCGAGCCCCTTCCTCTTTAGGGCTTCTTCCAGCGCGCTCTGGGCCAATGCCCAGCTTTCATCGTCCCCAACGTACTTGGCCTTGTTCTCGGGGTCTCTCACAGAAAGCATGCACTCATACTCGTCGTAGCCAAAGGTAGCCAGCATGAACTGGGCCAGTTCCAACACGCCAACCAGTTCATCCTCGAGCTGCTCACGAGTGCAGAAAATGTGGGCGTCGTCCTGGGTAAAGCCCCTTACGCGCAGGGCCCCGTGCAGCACGCCTGAGCGCTCGTAGCGGTATACCGTCCCCAACTCGCCCAACCGCATTGGGAGATCCCTGTAACTCCTGGTCTTGTTCTTGAACATGAGGATGTGGAAAGGACAGTTCATCGGCTTAAGCAGGTACTCTACATCCTCGATCGCCATGGGAGCGTACATGCTCTCCCTGTACCAATCCCAGTGCCCCGACGTTTTCCAAAGCTCGAGCTTGGCGATGTGAGGCGAATAGACGATCTCGTACCCTCGCTTCCGGTGCTCCTTGCGCCAGAAGTCCTCGATCAATTCGCGGATCAAGGCGCCCTTCGGGTGCCAGTACACAAGCCCAGGTCCGCCTTCTTCCTGGATACTGAACAGATCCAGGTCCTTGGCCAGCCTGCGGTGGTCCCTCTTCTTGACCTCCTCCAACTTGTCCAGATACGCTTTCAGGTCGTCCTGGGTCATGAAAGCCGTGCCGTAGATGCGCTGGAGCATGGGACGCTTCTCGTCCCCGCGCCAGTACGCGCCCGCGAGGCTAAGGAGTTTCACGGCCTTGAGGAAGCCGGTCGAAGGAACGTGAGGCCCGGCGCACAAGTCCGCGAATTCGCCCTGCCTGTAGACGGTAATGGTCGAACCCTCAGGCAGCTCGTCAATGAGTTCCACCTTGTACGTCTCGCCCATGTCCGAAAACATCTTCCTGGCCTTTTCCCTGTCCACTTCTTCGCGAATGACCGGGATGTTCTCCGAGATTATCTTCTTCATCTCGGATTCGATTTTCTCCAGGTCTTCCGGCACGAACGGGGTCTCGGGATCAAAGTCGTAGTAGAAACCGTCCTCTATGGCCGGACCTATGCCCAGCTTGACCCCCGGGTACAGGCGTTTAACCGCTTGCGCCAACACGTGCGACGCGGTATGCCTGAGCGCCCAGCGCGCCCTTTCGTCATCAAAGGTAAGGGGAACGACTTCGCAATCCCCTTCCACCTTACTCCTGAGCTCCTTTGGTTCTCCTCCCGCGAGCACCATCAGGACGTCGTTCTTCCACGACAAAGCCTTCTTGACGTCCAGGTACGTTCCGTCCTTGGGGACAACGGCGGCCGCCCCGCCGCAAGATACGCGCAGTTCATCTTGGGACACGTCGCATTACCTCCTTGGCAATTGCTTTAGGACTTGCCTTCTCCGAGACTGGCGCCGCAACTCCATGTTTGGCGCCAACAAAAAACCCCGTCCCAAGAGGGGCGGGGTTACCGCGATTCCACCCTATTCAGCCGGGCTAACCGGCCCTCGTACTGCTGTATCGCGCTTGTCGCGCCGGCGTTATCCCAAGCCGGGCTTCCGCCGGAGGCTCCGAGGCGGTGTTCCCTTCAGGCCGCTTGCGGGAGGCTTTCAGCCGTGGCCTTCCCTCTCTTCTGCATAGAGCCTGTGGTACTTTCCTCTTCACAGCCAATATGTGGCTTTTTCGCATTATACCACCGGGGATCCGCCTGAGTCCAGCGCGCATCCGGCGCAGACATGCAAACGGTTCTCAAACAGGTCGTGTATAAGATCGTAGCAGGGCGAGTTATCAACCTTGCCGTGCCAGACCACGTATTCGGGAGCCAAGGTCACAACCGCGCTCACAATGAGGTCGTCCACGCCCAAGTCTATCCCCCTCGGCGGCCTTTCCAAGAACCTCCCGACCTCACCAGCAACCGGCTTCAGCTTCTCGTCAAGCACCTGATACCGGGCACCGTCCCTCACGATGTTGACCTGATAGGTGGTCACTTTTTGCCTTGACATGAAATGCCTTAAGAGCTTGAGGAACTCCCTGTACTCGCGCTCGGTCAAGTAATCCTCGACAGTCTCCTCGACCGCGTCAAACAAGTCTTCAAGGTATTCCTTAAGCCGAAAGGTGATAAAGCCTTCCAGCACGATTTCATCTTCGCGTTCCAGGTACTCGGCGAGTTTTGCCCATACCCGGCTCTTCCTCTGGCTGGAATGTCCAATGCTCGATGCCCCATCGTTCCCGGCCAGCCTCGACATGGCCTTACGCTTGAGGATCTCCCTGTCAGCCGTGGACAGGTACGCGTAATTGTCATCGATCAGCCGCGCCACCAAAAGTTTCTCGTATTCGTCGACGATGATGTGGGACAATCCGTTAGCCACGGAAGCTTTAATCGTATGAAGGATTTCGTGCGGTTCTACGTCTTTGGTTTTCGGCACTTCACAGCGTAAGACCAGGAGTTCGCCGGCTTGGCTTTCTTTGACGCTGACCCGCACGCCGCGTGCCTCCCAGGCACCGATCTCCTGACTCACGAGGTGCCTTATGGATTTTAGTGCTCTTCCTGAGGCTACGGAAAAGCTGTTCATTGACCGCACCTCCGGCAGTAGTATGCCTTCGGCTTTTTGGTGGCAATTCCAGGGAAAAGGCGCGCAGAACTTGTGATTGCGCGATCTATCAAGTCGGGAAGCGTGAGGAAAGGGAACCGGCTACCTAAAACTTGCTAGGGACACGCAGGGCATGAAGTCTTGAGATGAAGTCTTCGGCAGAGACGGCACTGGTTGATGACTCCGCAGGCCGAAGCCTTCAGCAGTTGACGACCAGGCGGTGCTGAGTTGTCAGTAGTTGATGACTACGGGTTCACGAGCGTCCCCATGAAGAGGACAGCTCCGGTAACATCGTCTCTTATGGCGTAGAAGAACGGCCGGTCCAGGACCACCGACAACTCAGGCTCCAAGGGTATTGAGGTAGTCTCCATTACCACGCCGGTCGCCGCGGCTGCCTCTGTGCCTTTCTCCCCAACCGTGATGAAACCCTTATGGATGACCTTACCGATGAATATGCCGGGGTTCTGGTCTTTCGTGGCGGACATTCCACGGAAATCCGCCCGGCTATAGTCGAAAGCGATGTCCATTCCCATAGACTTCAGAGCGTCGTTCATGAGCGTCTCGTATTTGGCAGTAAACCGCGGCATCCCTAAAGAGAGATTCCTCTTTTCGTAGCTCTCCATCCAGCGCTCCCACTTCGAGGAGGTCATGTTTTCTAGGAATCCCCCAAGTCCCACATCCTCGTCTGGCAAGAAGACGTACATAGCCATGCTGCCACCGCCATAGGGTATTCGCACCGACCTAAAGCCGTCCCCGGAGAGGTACGCGTACTCAGCCTGCCTTCGCATCATCTTGACCGTCACTTGCGAAGAAGGCGTGTGGAAGAGAGCGTCAGTTGTCTTGTTGGGATTGAACTCATCTGACCAGTCAGCTCTCAGGTAGACGGCGTTCACCAGGTACGCGACGTCGTTCGGCCCGATGCTGTCCAGGATGGATTCGATCTTGCCCTTGGTCTTTCGCTTCACCCAATCGTTGACCTTGTTGACAGAGCTCGGATCCGTAAAATCCAAGACGCTTGCTTCCACCTTGAACGCGTCTTTCACCGCAGCAACGAAGTCCTTGTCGAAATCAAACCCCTTCCGGAGCCAGACTGAATTCGCCAGGAAGAGCTCTCTAGTTGAGTCAGAGCCCATCAATATGTCACAAAGCTCCCTGCTGGCGGCGTTCATCTCCGGGACCGTCAAGTCTCCGAAGTTGAGGACGGTGCCCATCGCCTCCAGGGTTTCCCCCGACGCGCCGTTCAAAGCCATCGCCAGCGCTTCGGTTACGCTGAAAGGCGACAAAACCATGTTTACGGAGGCATCGGGATCGTACAGGGACTTGAACAGGTCGATTCCAAACGAGGCGCTTCTCTTGGCGAAAGAGACCGTGTTCTTTGCCGGCGTCGCGAGGGCCTGGCCGGGCTTTTTTGCGCAGCCTGCCAAACCCGAGACTCCAATCAGGCATAGAAGCGCAATGGCGAGAGCCCTGAGAAATGTCGATGCGTTCATAGGTAAGGAACCTCCCTAGTCCGGTCCGACAGTCCTGCAGAGATGTCAGCGACGCTCGTGTAGACGCAGACTGTGCCTCTTTGTTCCTTTCTTGCCGGCATTTATACAGTTACCTGACAATGTGCTCCCGCATCTACCGCCCGCACAGTTCTAGCCGTCCATGGCGCTTGAGAACAAGTCGACCCGCTCCTCCAATACGGGCAGTCGCAAGATCATCCTGGTGCCCCCGCCGGGTCTGTTTTCTGCCCAGAGGTCTCCTCCATGCTGACGGGCAACTTTCTTCCCTATAAAAAGCCCGATCCCAACGCCGTCGACGTCGCACTTCTCAATGTTAGAACCCCGATAGAACGCCTGGAAAACCCTCTCCAGCTCGTCTTCGGGAATGCCCACGCCTTCATCCTCAATAATCACCAGCCCGAATCCGGGTTGTCGCTTGACGTCTATCCAAATCCTCGTGCCTTCCTGTGAGTAGTTCACCGCGTTCTCAAACACGGCGGTCAAGACACCGCGAATCCGTTTGGAGTCCACACAGACCGGGATCCTGTCCTTAACGGAAAAGAGCCTGATGACTTTGTGGCGTTTCACCGAAACCAGCGAGTCGGTCCAGTCTCGGACCAAGTCCACAAGGTCCGCCGGACGCTTTAGGATGTACAGTTCCCTGTCTTCGGCGGCGCAAGCGGTCAATAGGTCTTCAATAAGTGAAGCAAGCTGGGTAATCTGAGCGTTCAGGGTTCTCGCGTAGCGACGGATGGTCGAAATGTCCGGGGTCTCCATCATGTTCATGAGAGGTACCAAGGCGTTCATCACTTGGATGGGGTTTTTCATCTCGTGTCCCATGACTTGCACGAACCTGTCTTTCATCCTTTCCAGGCGGCGGATCTAGGCCAGGACGCGTTCCCTGCCAAACGGACACCCTGGTATCCCGCTGCCCTGGCCTGGACCAGTTTCATTTTCCACCGGCGGAGGACCTCCTCGGCCGCGAAGCTCCCATCGGGCCTGAGATACCATCCGTCGAACCGGACCACCTCTAGTTGCCCGGTCTCCAGATACTCTTGAAGCCCGGGTACCGCCTCTTGAAGAGCATCCAAGGCCTCCTCTACGCCCACCGGGTCGGAACAAACCCAAACACAGTACTCCTCGTTCTCGAGCCCTGCTCGAAAGTACGGAACCAGGATCTCTAGTACTTCGGCCTTTGTCTCGTAGAAATGGCAAACGTGCGTCCCCCACGGCACCCCGCCTAACGGCACTACGCCCGAATCCCTGATCTCCTGCTCCACTTGCCAGTCCTTCCCTTCTTTCCGGAAGTTGACTTCCAAGGATTGGTGTAAGGAAGCACATGCGGATTACATATGCCAAGAAGTGCCACAATTCCTGCAAGGAGCGGAGCATGGGAACACGTTTGGTTTGCGTTTGTCATACATTACGTTAACTAGCTTCTTATTGGATACGTGCAGATTCCCTGAAGAAGGAGGGTATTTCATGAGCACAGCCGGCGGACTACTGGCCACTTGGGTATTCCTGGCCTTCGCGGTAGAGCGACTGGTGGAACTGGTTATGAACATCCTGCCCACACTAGATAGGAAGAAGGTACTTGGTGTTCAGGTACCTACACTCTTGGCACTGGTTCTCTCTATGGTCTTGGCTTACGGCGCGGGTCTAGACTTCTTCCGAATATTCGGCATCAGCTTTAAGTGGTGCCTAGTGGGTCCGGCCATCACAGGCCTCTTCATGACGGGCGGATCTAATTTGGTACACGACATAGTCGAGTGGGTAAACGCCAAAAAGATCATGGCAAAAATCCGGTGCATGTGAGGGGAACCTCGAAAGCTCCATGGGATAGCGCAGGCCGGCCCGAAGCCGGCCCTTCCTTTAGTACTCACCTCCGGGACCGGGAAGAGTTCTTGTGATCACCGCCAGCAGGATGAACTCATGCGCGAAAGCCACGCAAACCTTCGGACAAGGTCGCCTGGACTTCAGCGCACGCGACCCGGTTCCCTGTATACTTGACTTAGGATAGAAAACGGAAGGCGGGAGATCCCATGGAACCGGCGGTCCGGGAGGTATTCTGCAAGTCGGCATTAACAAAGTCGGAGATTACCGACTACGCCCTAAACCCATACGTCGGTTGCGCGCACAACTGCGTATATTGCTACGCGTCTTTTATGGCGCGGTTCTCCCGTCACGACAGGCCTTGGGGTCAATGGGTGGACGTGAAAGTCAACGCTCCTCAAGCGCTGGCCGCGGACCTTCGACGGTCATCCAAGAGACAACAAGCACCGACCCGAACCGTGATCGACCCGGTCCTCGAAAACCTGGCCACTGACGCCAACACCCGCCGATGTGCCCGTCGAAAGGCACAGCTTGAACGCTCAAGCACATCGTTTGAAATCATAATGTCCAGCGTCACTGACCCATATCAGCCGCTGGAACGAACGTACCGCATAACCCGCGCATGTCTGGAGATCTT
>DULO01000006.1 GCA_012840345.1 Candidatus Fermentithermobacillaceae bacterium | reverse complement strand
TCGGGCTTAGAACCCCAACCTTCTCACCGCCTCGGGCCTCAGACCACTTATCCGGACACAAATTGCTCCGATCGTTGCAGGAGAACGGCGCGAGAAGGTAGAATCTGGAAGCCCGCGAAGCGGCGCGGTGAACGAGTGGAGGTCTACGCGCTTTGGACATCCAAATGTGCATCATGCAGTCGCTTTCGCAGGCTTCCGACATCCCGAGCATTGCGAAGTCCATCTATCTGGCGGTCATGACAAAGCCTCCTCGAAGTCTTCACGACTTGGCCAACTCCACAGGAACAGATTACAAGTGTCTTCGCCGGCATTGCGCTCATCTGGTCGATGCGGGATGGCTCCGCCTAAAACGTGTAGGTAGATTACTGGTGCCATGCGACGCGGTGCCGGTCTCGGTGGAAGACAGAGTCGCGGACATGCTCCGCAATGAAATCGAGGTGGCGCCGTACAGAGGTGAGGCGGTTGCCAAGGCAATCGTCTCCTGGATTGTCGCGCCCAGAGTGAGAATCCTCTTCAATGCCCGAGTTGAGCATCTGAAGAGCACGAAGACAGGTCAGCCGCTCGAGTACGATATCTACATCCCAGAGTGGAAATGGGCAGGAGAATACTTCGGCGACCAGCACTTTAGCCCAACCAAGATGTACCAAGACGCGAACGAGTTCGCGAAGCGAGTCCAGAGAGACTACGAAAAAGCCAGACTTAGCAGGAAGAACGGGATCCGGCTCTCTATCTTCACAAAAGAGGAGCTGACCATAGAGGCAGTGGACGCCATGATGCCGCCGGAGATTCCGCGAAGGTGCTACGAGCCCCAAGGCCCCGTCGCCCATATGCTTGATGAACTAGGCAAGCAAGTCGCGTCTTCCAAGGACTACTGGGACCGTGATTGATGCACTATATCAGACGCGGAACCCGAAGGATCAATTGTGTGGCAACGGATTCTAATCTGACGTCCGGACACCTATAAATTAACAGATTCGGTGACCATGATTCTGTGGGGTGTGTGTGGCCGCCCATTCCCCACGGATGAGTCAATGGCGTAACCGACCGGGTCAGGTCGGTTTTGTGTTCTATAGGGAGGTGGTCACGGTTTAGCAATCACGACGTTGAGATCGTGGACGAGGCCCATGCGGTCACCAACACAGTCAGACGTAGATGGCATCCGCCTGATGCAGCGTCGTTGATGGTGTCTTTGAAAGCGTCTTCGAAAGGGTCTTTGAAAGCATCCTTGATAGCGGCGTTTGATGGTACCGCGAGCATTTACGGGGAGCCCCACAAGCATTAAGGAGGTAAAAACGTGAAAACGCGCAAACTAATAGGCCTTCTGATGGCTGTTGTCCTTCTTGTAAGTTTGGTTCCGATGACGGCTTTTGCGGCGGGAACGGACGAGCAGTGTGAACAGGCCGAACCAGACTGTTGCGACCCTTGTCCCCCGGAGTATTGCTGGGTGCTGACCTGCGAAGAGGACGACTCTTGCACCGGCTTCTTGAGCCTTGACGACCAGTTGATCGGCAACAGTTGGTTCCGCATGCAGCACATCACGTTGCCCAGCGAGGACGACTCCATCGAGATTCCCATCGTCGCTGGGAATCCGAAAAATGGCGCCAATCTTGTCGGCACCATCACCATCGCTAACGTAGGCGGAAACAAATACCAGGTGACATTTGCTTTCGACCATCAGACCTTCCCGACCGACCCTCAGGAGGGCGACACCTGCAAGATAATTGTGGCAGGCGAGACAGTTCGCTGGAACTACACAGGTTCAGGCAAGTCATTTGACAAAGCCCCTGGCCAAAACCTCGCAGGAACGTTGGACGGGGTTACTTTTGAGACGGATGAAACCGAGATCGATTTCTTCGCGCACTTCTCCATTACCACCTACACGTACGTATACGCAAAGGTGGAGACTCCGTAGTAAATCGCCGCCAACACAGATAATTCTTCTTTAGGGTTAGATGGCCCCCGCCCAGGAATGAGCGGGGGC
>DULO01000055.1 GCA_012840345.1 Candidatus Fermentithermobacillaceae bacterium | reverse complement strand
TCACTAGTTGCTAATCATTGCTTTTTGTTGGCGCCGGTGATACTTTCATACGGGAGGTGGCCCAATGGAACGTCTGCTCACCCCGGATGAAGCGGCGTCGCTCCTTAGAGTTTCGGTATACACAATAAAGGAATACGCACGAAAGGGGATTGTGCCTGCTATCAAGGTCGGCGGCATCTGGCGTTTCCCGGAATCGGGACTCGTGAAACCGTCGCCGTCCGCCTATCCGGTCGCATCAGGATCGCACAATGCTCTTGCGGTTAAGGATGCCGTTGCTCACCCGGAACGCCGTGAGTTTGGCTCTCGGAAGCCGGAGAATCCGCTGGTTGAGACATTATACGAGAAGAGGCGAGCAGCCAGCAAAGCTCTAGAGGCGATCAGGGCTAGGTCAAGACCGTGTTCTGTGGCGAATATGGTCCGCGAGGCGAAAGAAGAACAGAGATTTCGTGGTGATGGGATATGGGTCTAACAGTTGTTGTGGACGCCAGCGTCGTGGCTAAGTGGTTCCTGAAAGACGAAAAAGCCTGCAGTGCCGCCGATCGAATGAAAGAGGATTTCATCGAAGGCCGCATATCGATAGTGGCTCCTAGTCTCTTTGCGTACGAAATGGCCAGCCTCCTGGGCATATCTGTGAAAAGGGGCAGATTGACCGCCGAAGACGCGATCGCTGCTTTCGAGGAACTCACCTCACTGAGGATTCCCCTAATCGAACACAGCACCGTTACGCCCCTAGCCGTTTCGATGGCCGCAAGCAACGGACACTCAGCCTACGACAACGCTTATGTGGCGTTGGCAATGGCGCTTGACGCACCTCTCTATACAGCTGACAAACTTCTGCTCCGAGACCTGGGCCGTGAATATGCGGACTGGATGAGGGATATCGAGGACTATGGCACACGTCTATGAGTTTGGCGTACTCCGCCTCGTCGCGAGCTCCCTGGAGCACTTCCTGATAAGTGAACGCAGAGAAACCGAAAGGAACATCGCGCGATAGGACCTCTCGGAATAAAGCGGTCTTCCCTTTGGAGCGTCCTTTGCAGATACCATCACTGCAGTTTTCTCATTGAGCGCAGCTAGAATCCTACCAGGTCACTGGCGGCATGGATGAAAACCCACGGCCATAGCGCCCCGGTGCGGTGGTATCCGTAGCCCCAGAAGAAGGACGTCAACATAACTGACAGAAGCCCCGACCACCGAAGGACAACCGGCCCGCTCCCGGCGATAACATACGCGGGAATGTGACTTAGGGCAAAGAGAAACGAGGCAGCCACTATCCCCGTAACGGCGTTGCCAAAAAAGTCACCTATAGCCTTCTGAAGAATCCCCCTATACAGGAATTCCTCTCCCAGAGCAGGCCACAGCATTACGAAGAGCAAAGTGAGGAGACTTGGCGCCGAGATACCCCGGATGACGCAAAAGGCCGCTAAATACAGTGCCACGAAGGGTAGGGACGGGACGGCAGACTTCAGTCCTCCCATCCTGGGGAGCGGTCTTCCCCGTGTGGCGTACACGATAGCCGGCAAGGCCACATAAAGCACCAAATTGGGAAATCCGATAAGGCCCGTTCCTTCGATGTGTGCGTCGCTCTCCATCAAGCCCCTTACCCACTCTTCCCAAACGGCTTTAATCCCGCTCCATACGGGAACCCCAGATCCGACTACTCCGATACTGTGAAGGGCGTTCCACGTCAGAACAACTCCGATTAGGCCAAATATGGCCAAAGCGGCGCGAGCATCGGCGCCGCTGACTGCGCGGCCACTCGGCATGCCGCTGTTTGTGTGGGCATTCGGCTCGCCGCTGGCTACGGCATCACGGTCGCTAACCCGAACCGCGGGTTCCTCTGATAGCAGGTGAATGACAAACGCGCCAAACACGTACATGGCCAAACCCATGATCCCGCTGCGCGCGGCCGTCATCGGCTTGGCTCCATCGAAAGCGTGCCGTGGTGGAGTAAAAGATAAGCCCTGGATCTCCAGGGCCTTTTTGCCGGTAAAGTGACTAGCCTTACGCTTCCGGGAAGTATCTCTTGAGAAGCCCTGCCAGCGCACGG
>DULO01000054.1 GCA_012840345.1 Candidatus Fermentithermobacillaceae bacterium | reverse complement strand
TTCCTACTGACTTGGTAAGCGATTCCTGGTCTTTCGCGCCGTAGTATTGGGCAACCATGATTCCCACACCGGTCGCCACCGCCATGAATAGGACCATAAGCAGGTTAACGACGGGCAACGTGGTCCCAATAGAGGACAAAGCGGCATCGCCCACGTACCGGCCAACTACGATTGAGTCCACAGTAGAGTACATCTGTTGAGCGAAGTTGCCTATAAGCAGGGGTATCGAGAATCTCAGAAGGTTTGACATCGGCTTTCCGCGCGTCATATCCTGCGCGCCGAAAAGTGAACCCAGTTTTGACATTGAGTCTATCCACCCTTGTTTCGTATTTCTTAATTCTTTGAAGGAACATGAAGGAACACCATTTCTCGGACGCCGGCATCGTCCAATCGCGTTTTCGGCATTGCACATAGAGTCATTCTACCCCTTGAAGGCAGCTATGGGAAGCACTCCGGTTCTCCCCGTGCCAAACCAGAGTTTGGAATCGAACACGATGTGATCCGCGGCCAGCTGTAGCAAGAAGGCAGGACTGTGATGCTCGGAGGTGGGCAGTTGTTAGATTCTTACAACCGACCGCGGCTAGTAGTCGGATTCTTACTACTAAACCGCGGGAGTGGCAGGATTTCTACAACTGAGCCTCGGCAGTCGTAAGATTTCTGCCACTTAACTGCCGGAGTAGTAGGATTTCTACCACTCAGCCTCGGTAGTGGTAAGATTTCTCCTACTGAACCGCCGCAGTAGTAGGATTTCTACCACTCAGCGCAATCAGTGGTAAGATTTCTGCCACTAAGCCGCGGGAGTAGTACGATTTCTACAACTGGATCCCAGAGGTAGCGAGATTCTGAGCGGTGGGCGTCCCGAGGTCCTCACATCCTACTCGACATCTTGCTTGACAGCCGATTGTTGCGCCCGCTGACCGCTCTCGACTTGCGTCTTCCACTTGCCCGTCAGATACTTCGTTCCGGTTATCGCAAGGCGGGCATACTGGTCCACGTTGATAGCCCACCAGATGCCCATGAGGCCGAACCTCTGACTAAGCAAGAAGGCAAGCGGGATGCGGCATCCCCAGATACCCACGGCCGCGGAGAGCATTGGGATCACAGTATCCCCCGCTCCTCGGAGGCATCCTCCCAACGAGCCCGACAGCATCTGCGGAACCTGGGAAAACGCCATGATGAACAGGTATTGGGAGCCGATACTGATGACTTCGGGGTCGTTTGTCAGGATACGCATCAGGACTCTGGGACCCAAAAGAAGAACCGCGGAGGCTAGCGAGGTCAGCGCGATCCCCCACCTAAGGATTTCCTTGATATATCGTTCCGCTAGGACGGGGTCGCGCGCTCCCAGGGAACGACCGACAAGCGCCGTGGCCGCGATGCCAAAACCGGCTGAAGGCATGTAGGAAATGCCCTCCGCTTGCAGCCCCAACTGGTAAGCTGCGCCGGCGGCCGTCCCGAAAACGTTGATCACGCGGAAGATTATGATGCTCGCTATCTGCCAGAAGAACATCTCGGCTGAAGATGGGAGCCCGATGGCAAGCAACCTGCGAACGAGGGCCGTATCCATCGCGAAACGCCGCCCAAACTTGATACCTACACCCGAACGGGCGCTGTACAGATACCACAGGGCGATGACCGCGCCGACAGCCTGACCTACGATAGTGCCGACAGCCGGTCCGCGAAATCCCAGTTCGGGAAAGCCTAACCGACCGAAAATCAAGACCGAGTTCAGCGCTACTGTCACAAGGTTGATGACAAGGGCGATCTGCATGGGAACCCGGGTGTTGCCCCGCCCTCGCAGGATGGCGCTAACGACCAGGAAAAGCGCCTGAAACGGGATGCTGAAAACCAGGATCCTGAGGTAGGCCACACCGATAGGCAGAGCCTCAGGGGTGATCTTGAACAGCGTGAGAAGCGACGGAGCTAGAACATAAACGCCTCCCGCGACCACTCCCATCAGCGCCAGTGCCAGCAAGAGCCCCTGTTGAGCTACCCGACGGACGCGTTCCTGGTCACCTGCTCCGAGGGCGCGGGCGGACAACACTGTCGTACCGGTGCCGATAGCGTTAAAGATGACCCAAACAAACATGCCAACCCTGCTCGACAGCCCAACAGCGAGGATCGTCGCAGCGCCGAGCCGTCCGACCATGCCCGTATTGACGAAACCGATTAGCAACTGAAGAACGTTCTCAGCTGTAACAGGCCATATCATACCGAAGATGTCGCGGCGAATTTCCTCCTGCGACACCCCGGTTTGGCTCACTTCCGGCGAATCTGCCTTCCCGACTGCATTCGGACCGACGGACATTTGATTGGATCCCTCCATCATCCATCAAGACGGAACGGTTCGGAGCGTATCAGTCTAGCCATCTGTCCACCATTACCGCCGTATCGGACCATCATCCACCAACGCGGAACGGTTTGGAGAATACCCTCGGAACGGAAACCGGTGAGACGACACTATCCGTTTAAGTATGAAACAAAGGCAGGCGGGTGGCAAGGCAGGCAACTTGACTTAGCCGGAGATCGCGGTCTAGACTTGCCGTGACGCTGTATATCTCGCCACCGACGGTGACAGAAAACACAGACACGAAGGAGAGTCGGGAGAGATGGGAGAACTCAGGCGCCTTCCCAACATCGGCCCGGAACTGGAACGACAGCTCTGCGAAGTAGAGATTGACACGGTTGAGAAACTGAAGTCCGTAGGCAGCCGGGAAGCCTGGCTGCGCATCCTATCTCGAGACCCGTCAGCCTGCTTGATGCGATTGTCCGCGCTGGAAGGAGCGATACAAGGCATTAGGTGGCACGACCTCGACGAAACAACCAAGCGCGAACTGAAAGACTTCTACCGGGAGGCCAAGGGGCTTTCTCGAGGGTCCGGAAACTCCGCTCGGCGCAAGACACAATGACGAGACCGCCGGGCAAAACGACAAGACAGTAGAACATGCGGGATGCCGCACGACGCTGCAACTGAGTTTATAACCCGGTCCTGTGGCGGCAATCTTATAGCAGCTCGGCCAACATCCTCGCCACTACTGATCTCGCCAAAATGACGGGCACCCCGGTTATCTCCTTCACAGACTGCTTCATCGCCAGGGTGTAGCCAATGCAGTCCATGACTACCACTTGGGCTCCCCAGTCCCGCAAGCTCTTGGCTGCTTCATGGATTGCCTCGACAGGCCCGTACGGAGTAACGGGCTCGACCTGTAGGTCTGCCCCAACACCCGCCCACCTCTCGCTGAACTGGGGTATCTGGTCGGCGTCTGGAATGAGGACTCCAAGCTTAAGCCCCGCGGCCACGGACGCAGCAGCATTGAACAGCACCTTCTGCGGCTTTACCACCAAGCGCGGGCAGTCGAAATCGGGAAACTCGCCGGTGCACACCAGGGCTATCACTTCTGCTCCCTTTTCCACGAGGTTCGTTATCTGCTGTTGCATCCTCGGCAAGATGTGTTTCTCCGCTATCTTGACAGGCGTGCCGTCGGCCATCCTGGTTATGAGGACGTAATCTCCCGGCTCAGGATACAGCTTCTTCACTTCAGCGAGCGTGAGGCCGTCCAGAGCCCCGGCCTCGATTATGACGACATCCTCGTCAAGCAGTTGCTTCATCTCGGGGATGAGGTCCACCCTTGGAGATTGCCCGATAGTCACCGTGCCCAACACTCGTTTCATGGCCGTATCTCCTTCCTCCCTCACGCGGTCCACCCCATGCTTCGACTTGCGCCGATCAGCTACATAGTCACTTCCCTGTCATTGGTTACTGCCCGATCCTTGGTTACACATCCTTGGTTGCTTCCCCATCGTTGGCTATTTCCCCAGTCTTGGCTACTCCTCTATCATTGGTTACTCCCTATCACTGCTTCCTTCCCAACGTCTGGAGGTGTTTCATGGAACCGTACAACTCCACCAGCCTGGCGAACTCGTCAGGGTCGTAGAAGCTGCACTTTCCGGCTCCGAACGCCTTAGCAACCTCGATGACAAACCTCACGACTCCCTCGACGTCGACCGCATGGGTGGCGCCGGAGGCGCATCCTGGTACCGGGATCTCGGCGGTTATCGCCACGCCCACCACAGGAGCGGACGTCGCCGTCGCGGGCTGAAGGATGCTGTTAAGGTGATACACGCCGTTTCCGTATGGCGTAATGTCCTGCGTGGTGATGGGAAAGGTCACCGGGAGCCTACCTGTGGTTATCGACATGATGTCAAGCAGGGACTCGCTGACCCTAAGTATGTATCCTTCCTTAACTGTCGGGGATATGGCGAATCCTCTGTGATTAATCACCCGGTTGCCCTTTGTGGTGTCTATGGACAGCACCGCGTCCATGGAGGGATCAATCTCGAGCCGGTTCATCGTGGCCATATCCACGGGAGCACCCATGAACGGCACCGGTTCGTGAGGTATCGTAGGCGCGCAAGGACAAACGTGGGTAGCGATCACCACGTCACCGGGCAGCACGTCACCCTTGGCAGACATTGATCCCAGCTTCATGGCCACCGCGATCGCGGCGCAAGCTCCATCGCCGTCCGAGACGAGTCCTATGGCCTCTGGACGGGCTCCGATGCCTCCGAGACGGCCTATGACCCCCAGGGTGGGAGCGTTCCCTCCGTTTCTACGGCCGGAACTCCCGGGGATGACGGCCTTTACGAAATCAGTAAAGCCCTTCTCTCCTTGCACGCGGGTCACGGATATTTCCCGGACACCCGCGGCTCGAAGGGCAATCTCCACTTTGGCGCCGTCAACCGTGGCGTCGTCTAGCAGCGAGATCGCTTCTAGCGTCGCTTTGAGGCTCACGTAAATCACCCCTCGCGTGTTTCCTGTGTACTCTGTGTGGTCTTGGAGCTGTTCAGAGACCCTCCTTAACCTGGATAACCTGGAGGTTGCTCAGAGAATCTTCTTGCCTGTGGCCTGCTCAATAGTCCTGTACAGGGCCTTGTCCTTACACCCCGCGCCTAGCAGCAGGTTCGCCTCAGGCACCGCCACAACCGCGATCTCTTGCCCTTCCCTCAACTCCGCCGATGACACCGGCAATCCTGTGGAGAGGTCGAGAGTCACGATAAGGTCAGGGAAAGTCGCCAACCTGCCTGAGTCGCCCGAGCCCGCCTTAGAGCCGGTCTTATCCACGGTCGTATACTCGTTCCAGAAAGTAAGCTCATACCCGCCTTCCACGAACACCTCTCCCACGTCGAAACCGCCCCTGGTCTCGAGGTTCTTGCGCGTGACCGCGCCTGTGCAGACCACGGTGCCGCCGGCGACCTCGGCTGCCCTCTCCACCATTCTCATAGGAGACTGTCCCGAGGCCTCAAGCATGGCTCGTCCGAGGGTCACGCACTTCTGAAGAGCCCCGACTGCCGCGTTCTCCCTGGCGAAGGCCGCTTTCACCGGGTTTCTGGCCACCCCGACCAGCCCGCCCGCCTGTACCGCTGTCTGGCGGATGATGTTTGAAACCTTCTCGATAGAACCGGTCACGAAGGTCTCCACGTACGTTCCGTCCTCAAGGCTTCCGCCCACGGCAGCCTGCATGGAAACATAGTCCGGCACCGCATGCAGGCCTAGGGATCCCATAACGGCAATTGGATGGGCACGTCCGTTACAGGGAGCGTCCACCACCGGTAGACCGAACGCCGCGGACTGGATCCAGCCGTTGACCGTGGCCAGACCTCCGCACTCATTGGTGATGAACCCGTCTATCTTAACGCCGGAATACTTGAGCAAAACCTCCACGGCCCGCAAGTAATGGTATGCCTTCGCGTGACGGCCCCCGCCCGCGGGCGCTCCCACGGCGGATACGGTCAAGAGCATGGCGTCAGCAGGCAGGTCGCTGAGGTCAACTATGTAGGGATCGCCCAGGGACAAAGCAAGCGCCCCCATCTCCCGGCCCGTATCAGGAGACCCTCCTCCCCCTCCACCGTAGAAGCTTCCGCCGAGAACAGCGGCCTCAAGCAGGTCTTTGTCTATCTTGATCTTGCTCATGCCTCACCACTCCCTTTATCTGAATGCGAAACTGCTGCACAGTGCATGTTGCCGCGTCGTAACATCGTGACTGCCTGAGCGATGCTTGACTTGGTCGGAAACTAGTCTGCAACCTCGGTGGAAACCTTTTCGACAATTACTAGGAGCTTCTACGACAAGACCGGCTATGATTGCCGCCGCTAGGCGCTACACGACCTGCAATCCCGGTACCTAGAATTCGTTTGCTGGCAGTTCGTTACCTGCGATCAGTTGCCTTCGATCGGATCTTGGCACTGTTAAGTTGGGAACGTCAACCAGGAGGCTGTAACGCCGGTTTTCCACTGTGACGACTTGAGTGTGGTCTGGCAGCAGTTAGTGAGGTGGTAAGTGTGGTATGACGGTAGTTAGCTGGGGGTGTAAGTGTTGCTTAGCAAAAGTTAGTCGAGTCGGTAAGTGTTGCTGGGCCATAGTTAACCCGCCAGGTAAGTATTGCCTGGCGGTAGTTAGACAGGTCAGTAAGTGTTGCCTGGCTGCAGTTAGTCGGGTGGGTAAGTGTGGTCTGGCGATAGTTGGACGGACAGGTAAGTGTCGCCGGGCGGTAGTCAGTGGGGTCCGCAAGTGTTGCCTAGCAGTAGTTAGACGGGCTCGTAAGTGTCATCTGGCGATAGGTATAAAGAGATGTAAGTGTTGCCAGTCTACCTCACCCGGGAGTCCACAAACCAGTAACCATCCTTAAAGACCGGCTCACCGAAGGTCATGCTCAAGGAGCGGGAAAACAGCGGGCCGCCCGTGACCACGGTGTGGAACTCTCCTTCTTCTCCGCAGGGGTCTATTCCGAGGTCCTGCATCGACTTGACGGCATCTATATCGAAGGGTCTTCCGAGAAGGTTTCTATCGAGGCCGTCCTTGGTCGCTACGATGTACGCCTGGAAGCCGGCATCCAAGAATGTGTGCACCGCTCTTAGTCGATCCAGTTTCCAGAGCGGGTGATGGGCTCGTACACCAGCCTCTGAGCATACCCGTACGCACCATTCGCGATGGTCGTCCAGGTCGATGTCGCCGAAGACTCCATCTCTGACACCTTGCGCCGCAAACTCCCGGGCTGCCTTCAAGAACACTTCCTCATATGTGGTCCACGAAGCGGAACGAGTAACTAACTGAATGCCCATCGCATCCGCTTGAGCGCGAAGAACATCGAGACTCAGGCCATGGGATCGCGACCTCTCCCCACCTTCGACCATCATCGTGAGAAGCAGTTCGGGAATACCGCCCGCCTTAGTCGCCTGGTACAGGGCCAGGCAGGAGTCCTTCCCCCCGCTCCAGGAGCAGAAGAATCTGCATGCGAATATGCTCATCGGAACACCTCTCGGTTCCAGTGTTAGACGACGAAATGGTTCTGGCGGAGCCTTCTAGCCGGAACCAATTTGATAGCCGAAACCCGTTCGATAGCCAGAACCCCTTAACCCTGCCGGTCCGGGTAGCCGCAATAGACGCACGACAGTAATGAGAACGGTAACCGCTTGCCACAAGCGGGGCAAGTCCAGCCGGCCTCTTTGTATTCGCCATGTACTCCATGTGCACGAGCCGGTCCAGGCCAACGGAGTTGACCTTCCTCACGATCTCAGTTAGCCCCGGTACTTTCTTGAGTGTGGCCATCGCCTCACGATCCAAAGGATGAAGATAATCAGCAGGTATTAGATCGCGCAGGCTAATCATCTGAGGTTTTCTCCAGTCTCGCAGGAATCT
>DULO01000053.1 GCA_012840345.1 Candidatus Fermentithermobacillaceae bacterium | reverse complement strand
AGTTTGAACAGTTTCTCCAGCAAGTGAATACCTCCCTAGAGATTCCGGTTTCAGCAGAGAAACCCCTGCGATTTGTGGGTTTACGCTCCCTCCTCCCAGTAACTAGACTGTCCAAATGCTACATGACTGAGTTCTACGTCTAGGAAGGCTTGTCCGGCCCTCATCGGTAGTCTACTACTTTCGGAAGGAATTTGCTAGACACGATTTAAAGTGTCATACAATTTACTTTGCGTGGGTCCCGTCGCCGGCGTCTTCCGCTATCTCTACCGCGGCGGCGAATGCCCGAACCTTCAGATCGCCGACGCGCTCGATATCGTACACGAGGCCGTAGTCCAGGCAGATCGTGACTGTGTCGCTTTGTCCGTCAGACGTATACCTTCTTTCGGGATACTTCTCCAGGGTGCGCAGCCACTTGTCGAGCTCCTCGTCGCATCCGTTGATTCGCGGAACGGCCAGGGGGTTGAACTTGAGGGAGTAGGGAGAGGGGGCGGGCTCGGCACCCGCCAAGAGAATGCCGAGGTTGCGGTAGTACCGGTCATCATAGCGGCCTGACAAAAGGAACTGCTTGGACCTGGGGTAGTTGCCGTAGGGGAGGGCCAGGGAAAGCGTATCGTAGTCCAAGAGGTCACGGATCTTGTTCGCGAGACCGCCGATCTCCTTGGCAACTTCTTCAGGCGAAGCCGACGCAAGGTTCCTGTGGGTCAGGGTGTGGTTTCCGATCTCCATTCCGTTATCAAGAAGGAACTTCATATACTCCACTGCCCGAGTCTCAGTGCCGAACATCCTCGGGTAGTTTACGAAGAACGTCGCCGAGTGGCCAAAACCCGGGTGTTTCCGGGAAAAGTCCAGTAGGATACCGACAGCGCAGTCAGGGTCCGCCACTACTTTGCCGTCCACCTCAATCAGCTTGAGCTGACTGGCTCTCCCGTCATCGAAGGTGATGACCAGCGGCGATTTCCCTGCCGGAATCCGGATGTCTCCTGTAAGGTAGTCCGAGAGGGGGATGAGACAGTAGCCCAAGTCGTAGAACCGCTGCAGGTCCTTGCGAAAGTTGTCTCTCGACCTGATGAGATAGCCCTCCCGGTCTCCGATGTCGTGGTACATGATGATGGGTACGCCGCCGAGTTCATTAACTTGCAGCTCGGCGAGTTCTTTGTCGGTAAGGGGGCGCTGTTCGCAGCCGTTTGTGGTTTCAAGCGTCGGTTCAACTGCCTCATTCGGTTCTGTAGGATCCGGCTCAGGCGGAGATGGATTCACAGGGCCGGCGGGTTTTCGAGGCGCTGCTTGACCGGGGAGACGCAAGTCGGCGGACGAAGAGGATCCGTCACCTGAAGGTTTCGTCCGGTCGTCTAGAGGGGGCGCCTGCTCCCCTGCAGGTCCCGCAGGTGATGTTCGGTCATCCGGTTGTGCGGTCCGGTCAGCGGCAGGTGCCGAGGTGCCTGTTGTTTGTGTTGTTCCGTAATCCGTAAGCCCGGTACGACTGGCCGCTGGGACGGTCTGGCCGGACCCGGCGGTCACCCACAAGACGCCGGCGATGATGACGGCGAACGCTACCAGGATGATGCGCACCGTCAGGATGACGCGCGCCGTTGGTAGAGGGTGAAATATTCCAGTTGACTTGCCAGAGTGAGCGCTGGGTTGCCTGGCCTTCCAATGTCCGCGCCAAAGCTTGGATAGCTGAAACTCTGAAATGGAACGGTTTATCCACATAGTCCTGCCACCTAGTCGGCTTCGTCGCCTATTGGTATGATGGGAGGGCGTTGGATATGAAACCCTCAGTTAGCGGGTTTAGCCAATCGCGTTTAAGGCAACGTGCATGTCGGGGATGTCCGGATCCTCTGGACTGGCGGGACCCGGTGAGCGAAAGAGAGTAGGAGACTGGGGGGACCTTTCAGTGAACCAACGAATCCAGAAGCTTCAAGGCTTGCTTCAGCATGACGGTGTTGATGGGGTTCTCTACGCGACCAGCGCGAACATGCAGTACCTGTTTGGTGATATCTCATTTAGATGGCAAAGGACGCCCGAGACGGGCGGCCTGCCTTTCAGCGCGTCGCACGAGTCGGGGCATTTCCTGAACCGTCCGGACTGCGTCTTGTACGTTCCCGCGGATGGTGAGCCTGTCCTGGTGGCCACGTACGAACGGGCCGAGGAGCTGGAGCGGGGTTCGATCACACCCTCCATCAAGATAGAGCGTTGCTATTACGTGATGATCCCAGAAGCCCTGAGCGGTTACGTCCGAGGCAAGCGGATCGCCCACGGAGAGAGCTGCGGAGGATATCTGAGACGTACGATATCCCGTATCGTCCCAGGTGCCGAGGTCGTAGAAGGCGAGAAATACGGAGAAGAGTTGCGGAAGATCAAGGACGAAAGTGAGCTCGAGAAGTTGCGAAAAGCCGCCGAGTTCACCGATCAGGCCATGGCAGAAATTGTGCCGAGCATTCGTCCGGGTGTCAGGCCCAAAGAAATCGAGGGACTGCTTATAGACATAGCCCGAAGACATGGCCTGGACCTGTCTTTTCCGCCTGCTTGTATCTGCGTCACAGCCGGCGCCCCTGGCTCGGAAACTCTTTTCGGCCCTCCAGAAGAGTTCATTAAGGCAGGGTCAGCCGTGACGTTCGACTTCGGATATGTCGTTGATGGGTATTGCTCGGATTTTGGACGCGCTTTCTACTGTGGTCGGGCCGAGAAGCTCCTCGTAGACGCCTATAAGGCTCTCCAGGAGGCGCAGTGCTATCTGTTGGAGATCCTCCGGCCCGGGATGAGAATGGATATGACTTACAGGGTGCTGTATGACTTCTTGGAGAAGCGCGGCTTGGGCAGGTACCTACGAGACTACGACGGAACCGGGATAATGGGACATCAGATCGGCATCGACCTGCATGAACGGCCGTGGCTGCATGACAAGGCGGAAGAAGTCTTCGAGGCCGGTATGGTGATGTGCATTGAGCCGAAACTCTGGTTCCCCGGCAAGGCCTACATGCGTGTCGAGGACATGGTTCTGCTCACTGACAACGGATGCGAGAGCCTGACGAAGTTTGATAGGGAGCTGTTTGAGTTGGAGGGGTAGGGCACCGGAGTCGCGCCCTCCCGGGCTGGACAGGCCTTGCCACAACCTACGGTGAAACCGCTTCTAAGCGCGAGCGACGCGTCACCCGTCGAGGCATCTCGGGCTTGATCGCTATTGCAGCCGACCTCGCTACGGGGAGATCCCATTGTTGCAGACTAGATGGTGACTATCCGTAGATTCGCGTCCGATGCCGGACGTGGCAGCCCCACGCGACTCGGTCCAGAGTCTTACAGGCGTTCTGGTACACAGGTTTCGTTCCGGAAAAGGCTGAGGGCACATCCAGACGACAGCCGCGAGTCACGGCTAGGCTTTTCATCCGGGAGGATCTCTTCCACTCGACTAGAATGACACAGTAATGCATCAGGAGGTGGGTATGATGGCGGTCTGGCTAGTTCGCGCAGGAAGGTATGGAGAAAGGGAGAACACAGCGCTTGAGCGGGGCCTGGTTGCGATAGGATGGGACAAGCTGCCTGACTTATCCGGGGTGGGGACCAAACATGAACTCGGACGTCTCATGCGCGAAACCTATCCTGACGAGAAACCGCGAACGATCAACAACTGGGTGACGCAAGTGTGGTCCTTTAGGAACCGCATGAAGGTTGGCGACCTTGTTGTTCTTCCTATCAAGACACGTTCTGTAATCGCCATAGGCAGGGTCACTGGGTCGTACCAGTACACGCCCCATTTGGGCGAAGGAGCGAGACATGCAAGACAAGTCCAATGGCTTAATACAGATGTTCCTCGTAGTGCCTTCGACCAGGACCTCCTGTACTCGTTTGGTGCGTATCTGACCGTCTGCCAGATCTCGCGAAACCGGGCCGAACAGAGGATCGAGGCTCTCATCTCGGGTAGGCCTATTGCTGCTGAGCAAGAAGAAGGCGAATTGGAGATTGCGGACCTCGAAGAGTACGCACGTGATCAGATCCGAGGCCTGATTACCAGAAAGTTTAAAGGTCACGACTTGGCGCGCCTTGTCGATGAGGTCCTAAAAGCTCAAGGGTATTACACTTACAGGTCGCCCGAGGGTCCCGACGGTGGAGTTGACATCATAGCTGGCCGCGGTCCCATGGGTTTCGATCCCCCGTTCCTGTGTGTTCAGGTCAAGTCTACGGATTCTCCAATAGAGGTGTCGGTCCTTCGGGAGCTTCAGGGCACGATGAAGAACTATGGCGCAGAACGGGGATTGCTCGTCTCTTGGGGCGGTTTCAAGACAAGCGTAGTCAAAGAAGCCCCTCGAGAATTCTTCGAGATTCGCCTCTGGGATGCTGACCAGCTGATTAAAGCCATCCTGGAAAACTACGAGCGTCTACCTGGGGATCTCCAGGCGGAGATTCCCCTCAAGCAGATTTGGGTCCTGGTTCCCGATGATGCCGAGTAGAGCTGGGTGCTTGTACTCGAACACGCACTCTTGAAAAGAGATGCTTTCCAACTGAGCGAAGGAATCGGTATCGGGATGTTATGGGTGCAGTTGGCCAATCAACCAGCGCTCTTGCCCGACTCGCCTAGATCGTTCTCAGCCTCTGGCAGCCACGCCTAACACCTGGACAAAAGGTACACGAGAGTTAGTATCAGACAAGTTAGCGTGAGACACCCTGCCCGAGGCCGTTTTCTCTCGGTCTCTTCGTGGACTCTTGTGGCCGCCGCTTCTCGTCGCAAGCGCTCAAGTGCTTCTTTTTGTCTTTCGGCTCTGGTTATCATTTCGTGTAGAAACGTCTCGCCAGCTTTGTTTCTGAGTGAGAGAAGTGTAAGTAGGCCCTTTGCGTCGTCTATTGCTCGATGGGTTTGTTTTTCGATGATACCGTAACGCCTTAAGAGTTTTTCGAGTTTTTGCCACTTCTCCGTACGTGTAGTCCATACGACATGTCTCATCGAACAGTACCAGGGTCGTGGGGGGAAATAACAGCCACAGAACCTCTCATCGAAGTCAGCGTTATGCGCAACGTAGAATTCTGCCCTTCTTGCAATCTCACGGAGCCGTACGTAGTCTAGGTCCTTGCCTTTGAGCATCCTCTTAGTTAAACCGTGAACGGCCGTAGCGTCTCTCGGAATGCTTCTTCCCGGTTCGCGTTGACCTACATACTCATCTACCACGCCCTTGACCTCGTGGGTTTCTCGATCGAAGGCGAATAGAACTACGGCGATCTCTATCAACTCATCTTTCTCGTAATCGAAACCAGTTGTCTCACAATCAACCACAGCAGCCAAGCCCCAAGATGGGCTCAACTCATGAGCTGAAAGCATGGTGGGCATTGGAGGGGACGCAGGCACTTTCTTGGCACACATCGAGAACACTCCTCTCCACAGCTTTGAGTGGGGACCGAGTGGTCATTTCAACGACCCGCAACCTTTTCCTTCGTCTGCAACAATAATGAAGGCCCCCGCATCTCGGCTGGGGACTGTGGTCTCTCGCGATACGAGTCTTTATTCCGTGTTAAGTCTCGTTGGGGAGAAACACCCACCGCTGGTACACTTCGCAGCATCGCCAATGTGGGCGTGAGTGGAACGCTCAAAGCCGGCCACTGTAGCCAACTCTGCTGTGTTAGGTTGGCTTATTGTCTTGCCGTTTTCAGATGTTACGGCCGGTTGTAAAATCCGCCACCCCCTCAAAGTAGCACTCCGTAACCAGCCAAGTTTCGGAGGTGCAATCTTGCTAGGAGGCGGGGAAACTTTGGATATCAAACTCATGCACAGTCAAGGACTCAGCATTAGGGAGATCGCTAGGCGGACCGGCAGAGACCGGAAGACCATCGCCAAGTATCTCCAATGCCAAGAACTGCCTAAGTACAAGCCCAGGCCACCGCGACCGTCCAAACTAGATCCCTTCAAGGATTACCTCAAGTCCAAGATGGCCGAGGGCGTGTTCAACGCCAACCGCCTGTTTAACGAGATCAAGTCTCTCGGATACTCCGGCGGTAAAACAATTCTCAAGGATTTCGTGAAACCCTTCCGGCCTTTGCAAAAAGCCCACGCTGTCTCACGGTTTGAGACCAAGCCCGGGGAGCAAGCCCAAGCGGACTTCGGTGTGTTCAAGTACGCTACGAACTCGCCGGTCCTCAGTGTCCTGGAAAGGTCGCGACGGAGGAACTCAAACCACTTGGCCACGGCTTCAGGCCTTGACTTCCTGGACCGGTTGATTATCTCCATTCCGGCTAGGTTTCGAACGGACCAGTCCCGCCATCTCTCTCTTCGTTCGAACGGGTGAGCCACTATGCCGTATGACAGCGGCCGGTTGTGCTCTTCTATTTTGTCAAGGAGCACCTTTGCTTCGAACATGCGGTTAGAGGGCGCCGACGCTTCGGTTTCATCCATATAGTAGGCCAGGCAGTGGCCGCCTCCGGATGCCCCTATCGCACCGGTGGGCCTGGCCCAGGGTGAGTCCCGGTGTCGCCGAAGGAGAAACAGAGCGGGTATCTGTTTTCGGGGGACCTCATTATAAGAAAAGGAAAACCCCCGGCTGCGTTCCGCCGGGGGATCTTATGCGCGAGCGAAGGAGAGCGATACGGTCTCCGGACTCGTTACTTCTTCTGGTCGCTCCTCAACACGCCTGCGGTGGCGAAGTTGTCGAAGGACATGTCGCGGATGATTATGCGGACCGCCTCCGGAGGAGCGTTTAGCGTCCTGCAGATGGCATCGGTCACTTCCTTGACCATCGCCCTTTTCTGTTCAACTGTCCTTCCTTCAAGCATCTCTATCTGTACGATTGGCATATTCCAAACCTCCCTGCATGTATCTGCGCCTAGCCCGTTTACTTAGTCCGTTCACCTAGTCCGTTTCGCATGCTATTTCCCGCTTATCGCCATCTTGGCGACCCTGAATGACGGCGTTCCCATGCTCATCCACTTGAGGTCAGAAGCTACGGCGTCGATCCCCAGCAGCATGTCCTTCAGGTTGCCGGCTATGGTGACTTCCCGTACCGGCCCGACAAACCGTCCGCCGGTGATCCACCTTCCGGCCGCCCCTACTGAAAGATCTCCTGAAACCTGGTTGAGACCTCCGGTACCTATACCGGACACGTTCATAACCAGGAATCCGTTCTTTGTGGACGCTACAACTTCCTCCAGGGAGGCCGTCCCCGGTTTCAAGTACAGGTTACAGGGGGCGGTCGAGACCGCGGATTGAACCCTCCTGTGTGCGTGGCCGGTGGATTTCACTCCGTCCTTGGCTGCCGAATAACTGTCGTACATGAACGCTTTCAAGACGCCGTCCTCGATGAGGGCCAATCTCTTTCTGGGTACTCCTTCGGCGTCGAATGGAGAAGCCCCCGGGCCTTCCACGGCAAAGGGATCGTCGATGAGCGACACAAGTTCGGAATCAACCTTATGGCCGAGCTTCCCCGCAAACATCGACCGTTTCTTCTGCACGGATTCGCCCGTTAGGGTGGCGGCAAGCATCTGCCATATGATCGCCGATACCTCCGGGGCGAAAATAACGGACGCGTCTTGCGACTCAACCGGCTTCCCGCCCAAGAGATTGAGGGCATTCCGGACGGCTTCATCGACCACTTTCTCCGGATCGAGGCCCGAGAACGACCGGGAGAACTGGTTGCCGAAGCCCGTCTGCATCACTTCATTATCCGCTGCAAGGACCTGGCATGAGATCTGCGCGCCGCCAGACTTGAACGAAACGTTGACTCCCTTTGAGTTCACCACGGTGACCGAGCGGGAATTGGTCGCTATACCTGTCCCGAGGACCTTCCGAATCCGGGGATCCTTTTGTTTTGCCATGGCCTCCATGACCAGGGCCATGCGGATCTTGGTCTCGGCCGGCGTGTCCTGGATATCCTGGCTCCAGGTCTCTACACTCGGGTATCCGCCTTCGGGGGCATAGAAGGACCGCAATTCGTCGGGAGCGGAGATCTTCGCGTTTTCGGCCGCTCTCCTAACGGCTTCCCGGGCGGTCCCTTCCGAGACGTCGCTGGTATATGCGATGCCGAGCGCCTTGTCAACGATGACCCTGACGCCCAGACCTCTTCCCTGGGACGCCTGGAGGTTTTCGACCTCCCCTTGGTAGACCCGGCAGCTCCAGCTGCTACTTTCCTCCAGGTAGAATTCGGTCTCCCCTACGCCTAGGGATGCAGCGTAAGCAAGTAAAGACTTGAGATCGACCACGTTTAGCCCCTCCTTTCGGCGGAACGTCTTTGGGTGCCGCCAACCGTTATCCGGCGTATCCTGAGGGCCGGTTGGCCGCATGCCGCGGGAACGCTCTGGCCGCCTTTGCCGCAGTTGCCCGGACCGAAGTCCAGGTCGCCCGCCACGGCGTCGATCTCTCCGAGAGTCGTGAGGCCGTTCCCGATAAGGGTGGCGCCCCTCACCGCATCGCCCAGCTTCCCGTTCTTGATAAGGTACGCCTCAGATACTGTGAAGACGAAGTCTCCCGTCGCCGGGTTGACCTGGCCACCCCTCAGCCCCTTGGCATAGAGGCCGTCCGAAGTGTCGGCAATGATGTCTTCCGCCTTGCTGTTGTGAGGAGCGATGAAGGTGTTGGTCATCCTCGGGATGGCTATGTAGCGGTACGATTGCCTCCTGCCGTTTCCTGTGAACTCATGCTTCCCCTTGATGGCGTTCTTCCGGTCGTACATGTAGCTTGTCAGAATCCCGTTTTCGATAAGGACGGTCCTCTTGCCGGGATTCCCTTCGTCGTCGACCCCAAAGCTACCCCACTCGTTGGGGATAGTCGGGTCATCCACCGCCGTCACACATTCGCGGGCCACTCTCTGACCGATCTTGCCTGCGAAAACCGACGATCCTCTGAGGATACTGTCGGCCTCAAGGCTGTGGCCGCACGCTTCGTGGAACAGGACGCCACCCCAGCCGTTGGTCATGACTACTGTCATCGGCCCTGAGGGGGCAGGCAGCGCGTGTACGTTCACAATGGCCTGCCGGGCGGCGTCTTTTCCTAGGTCTTCGGGGGTCCTGATGTCAAGGATCTCCAAGCCGCGGGTTTTTCCTATCGTGGCCGACCCGGTCTGCATGATACCGTTCTTGGCGGCCAGGGCACTAACCGTGAACCTCGAGCGAGTCACCGAATCCGCAGCCAAGACGCCCTCGGAGTTGGCCACGGTCGTGTTCCTCACGATCTCGAGGAGGGCGGCAGTCACCTGGCGGATGAGCGGGTCGTAGGCCCTCGCCGTCCGGTCTGCCCTATGTAGAAGTTCGGCTTTCGCGGCTTTTGTCGTCTCCCACGGGTACTTGGCAACGGGGCTAATCACCGGGACTTCGCTTCGCGTTAGGTCGATGATGTATTCTCCGCGCGCGCCCGACATGGCCCCGGCGGCAGTCCGGGCTGCTTCAATCAGGTCTCTTTCCTCGAGACTGTCTGTGAAGCAGTAAGACGATGTCTCGCCCTTCACGACTCTTACGCCGGCTCCCCTGTCCCGGCCTGAGTTTACGTTTTCGATCCGCCCGTCTTCCATCGTGATTGTCTCGGTGGACGTATCCTCTACGAACACCTCTGCGAAGTCGGCGCCTGTCATCATGGCCGCCTTCAGCACTTTTGTGAGGACTTCCTGCGGAACGATGCACTGTGCTTGACCTGCGCTCAATGACCAAACCTCCCTCCGGTAATCGTTAACTTCCCCGACTCATTTTGGCATGCGGAATTTCTCTGTAGGGGAGCCGTATTCCTCCGGAGGGGCGGCCATTAGCCGGCTACTTCTACCAGGCAGTGAACCCGCCGTCTATGTACAGGTTCTGGCCCGTCACAAACCTGGATGCGTCACTGGCAAAGTAGACTACCGCGCCCGCGACCTCTTCGGGAGTGCCGAATCTCTTGAGAGCGTGGCGGTCCCGGAGCAGCCTGTAGAGCTCGGGAGCTTCTTCGATGGACTTCGTCATCTCGGTCTTGATGAACCCGGGGCCGATTGCGTTCACAAGGATGCCGTACTTCGCCCACTCGCATGCCAGAGCCCTGGTCAAGACAACGATGCCTCCCTTGGAGGCATGGTAGATGCTGGCGCCGATTTCGCTTCCGACCCTTCCGAATATGCTGCCTATGTTGATTATCCGCCCGCCGCGCTTGGCCTCAATCATTGCCTTGCCCGCCGCCTGGCACATGAAAAACAGGCCTCTCAGGTTGACGGCCATGACGCGGTCGTACTCTTCGACCGGTGTATCTTCGGCGGGTTCCACAGTCGCGGTACCTGCGTTGTTTACGAGGATGTCCAGCCTACCAAATTCCTTTACGGCCGTGGCCACGGCGTTTTTCGAGTCTTCAGGATTGGAGACATCGCACCTTACGAAGATCGACTTCCTTCCCATCCTGTTGATCTCATCGACTGTCGCCTGATTTCCGGAGCTTATCCCGGTTACAACCACGTCGGCTCCGTACTGAGCAAGGGCGATACATGCGGCCTTGCCGATCCCCCTGGACCCGCCGGTAACAAGCGCGACGCGTCCGGAAAGGTCAAACATGTCATTACATCTTGCCTTGGTCATGGTTACCCCTCCAACACCCTGTTTGGCATAGTGTTTCACCGGGCCGGCGGCTCATGCCGAGT
>DULO01000005.1 GCA_012840345.1 Candidatus Fermentithermobacillaceae bacterium | reverse complement strand
GCCGAGACTCCCGAAACCGCCGCTTACGTCGCCGGCATTCTGCGTAACCTGGGACTGGAGGTCCGCACAGGAGTAGGCGGACACGGGGTGGTTGGACTACTCAGAGGCACTGCTGAGAACGGTCGGAAAGACCATCGCACCATCGCCGTTAGGGCGGACATGGACGCGCTTAATGTCCAGGAAGAAACCGGCCTCGAGTTCGCTTCCAAGGTGCCCGGCAGGATGCACGCATGCGGGCACGATGGCCACGTCGCTATGGCTCTGGGAGCCGCGACCATATTGTCCCGGATGAAGGATGATGTCAGAGGAAACGTCAAGTTCATCTTTCAACCCGCGGAAGAGGGGCCCGGAGGAGCAAAACCCATGATAGAAGATGGGGTCCTCCGGGACCCCCGGGTCGACGCGATTATTGGGCTCCATATGGGCTGCATTTGGAACGTGCCCACGGGCTCTGTGGGGGTTCGGCCGGGAGCCATGATGGCCGCGATGGACCGTTTCGAGGTCCTGGTCAAAGGCAAGGGTGGGCACGGAGCGATGCCCCACCAGACCTGTGACGCGCTTTACGTGGGCGCTCAGATAGTCTCGGCCCTGCAAGGGATCGTTTCGCGACGGACTAACCCACTCTCACCCATCGTCATAACAGTAGGTCAGTTCCACTCAGGATCGGCATTCAACATAATCCCCGGAACCGCATGGCTTGAAGGCACCACACGCTGCCTAGACGAGGCGCTTCGGGCACGGCTTCCGGAGATGATCCGAGAGGTCGCGCAGGGAGTGGCGGCGACAATGGGTGCCGAGTGCGAGGTTACCTACCATTGGGGGTACCCGGTGCTCATCAATGATCGCGGTTTCACCGACTTCTTCTCTAACGTGGCACGGGATGTATTGGAAGCGGCCGGTGGAGGAACCGTGCAGGAACTCCCTGAACCGACCATGGGCGGCGAGGACATGGCCTACTACCTTAGGGAAGTGCCAGGGGCCTTCTTTTTCCTGGGCAGCAGGCCCGAAGTCGCGTATCCCCACCACAACCCGAAGTTCGACATCGATGAGTCGACCTTGCCTCTCGGCGCCGCGTTGTTGGCAGAGGCCGCGCGAAGGTGGCTGGAGGGGTAGGCGGCGTACTTGAATCTTGACCACAATCGAAATCTCCCCGGTGCATAGCTGGGGAGATTCTCTTTTGGACCGGATATCGCACACAAATTTCCCTATTGAGGGAGGAGTCTGCTAAGTGAAAGGACAATCCTCACGATGATAACTAGTGTGTCGTAATCCCACAGGGGAGCTATTCGAGGCGAGACGTTTCATTACGGTTTTCGAGAGGAGCGAAACCTTTGCCACTGATCGCCTGCCCTGAGTGTCGAAGACAAATCTCGGACCGTGCCGCATACTGTCCACACTGTGGTCTACCCTCTAAGTACTTTCGTGTTACCACTACAGAAGAGTTGACAGACTCAAACGCCGACGAACCCCTTGACCTGAGAGCACTGCGTAACGCCCTTATTGCCTTTGACCACAGTTATCAGTCTATATTTGTAGCGAATCATTATGTCACCGCGCGGGAACTGGCAGGCCTCCAGTCGGCATTTGGCAAGTGGGCAGAAGCTCTCTCGGACAAGAAAGCATATGACTACTGCCGAAAACATGGCCCCCAATTTGCCGTGGACATGGACATGCTAAATGCCTGTCTGCGCCGATTCGAAAGGTTGAAACAGGACGCGGAGAGTCACAACGCCCTCTATGTTGACAGAGTCGTAGAGCAAGAAAGGCAGTATTTTGACAACCTGCTAAGGGACATTGATCCAAACATCAAGCTTGATGAGGATCAGAGACGGGCGGTAGTTGTTGACGACGATCACTGCCTCTTAGTCGCGGGAGCTGGCGCGGGAAAAACCACAACAATTGCGGCAAAGGTGAAGTATCTGGTAGACAAGAAGGGCACTCGCCCGGAGGATATCATTGTCATCTCCTACACACGCAAAGCAATTGATGAATTGAGACAGCGTATTAACAAGGGATTAGGACTTAATGTGAGGATTTGCACGTTCCATTCTTTTGCCTATGACATCGTTCGCAAGTGCAGCGATACTCCGCCCGAGGTAAATTACACATCGTACAATATAATCGTCGATCTGCTGGAAAGAAAAGTATTCGAGGACAAGGACCTTTTGCGGAAGCTGCTCCTGTTCCTCGGGTTCTACTTCGATCTGCCGGCGGATGCGATGAGGTATGAAAACCTAAACCAATACCACCTTGCCAAAGCGGCACAAGACTATGAAACACTCAGGAGCGGCGCCGGAGACTACGTCAGGAAGGTTGCGACACAGCGCCAACGGGCGATGCGAACACTGACAGGAGAATTCCTACGGTCAGTTCAGGAAGTACAGATCGCCAATTTCCTGTACCTCAACGGACTGGACTATGAGTACGAGCCTGTGTATCCGTACGTTATCCCTGGAGCAAGAAAGAAGTACACGCCCGACTTCATCATCCGCCAAGGCGAGCACACGGCCTATCTCGAACACTACGCCCTTAGCGAAAGCGGGCACAGCTATGTCCTTACCGAGGAGGAGACTGCGAAATACCTGCGCAACATTAAAGCAAAACGTAAGCTCCACCGTCAGATGGGGACCACCCTGCTGGAAACATGGTCGTGGTACAAAGACGGGCGTCCTCTGTCAGAACACTTGAGAGAAGTCCTCTTGGCTGAGGGTTTCGTGTTGAGAGAAAGGGACTTCTCCGAAGTCTACAAGAAGATTGTGGAAACCAGCAAAGATAAATACGTGTACAAGATGGTGCATTTCCTGATGACCTTTATTGCCCAGTACAAAACCTGCGGATACGATGCAGGTGGGTTTGAGGTTCTCAGGTCTAAGACTGATAATCCACGCACTCTCTTGTTCCTGGATATCGCAGAGGCTGCCTACAACTACTATCAAAGTCAGCTTGAGGCCCAGAGCCGAATTGACTTTGAAGACATGATCAATGATGCCCACTTCTATCTTGCCGAAATAGAGCGTTTGCACTTGGAACTACCCTACAAATACATCATCATTGATGAGTTCCAAGACATTGCCCGGCAACGGTTTAACCTCACAAAGCGTCTAAGTGACATCACGAACGCCAAGGTCATAGCGGTCGGCGACGATTGGCAGTCAATTTTCGCGTTCGCGGGTTCCGAAATCGGGTTATTCACGCGCTTCCTAGAATTGATGGGCAGTGGCGTACAGATGAACATCACGCATACATATCGTAACTCGCAGGAGTTAATCGATATTGCCGGCGGCTTTATACAGAAAAACACATCGCAGATTCCAAAGCAACTGAAATCGCCCAAACACCTGAAGAACCCGATCGTCCTCATTGAGTTTGATGATACAGATAGACCCTTCTACGCAATGGCCGAAACCGCGGAAAGGACTATAGAACAGATTCTGAGGGAGTACGGGAGCGACTCCTCCATTTTGCTCATTGGGCGTTACGGCTTCGACAGCCACAAGCTGTGTACAACAGGCAGATTCACAGAGCTGTCCGATGGTCGAGTCATATGCCACAAGTTTCCCAAGGCTAATCTCACTTTTATGACAGCGCACAGCGCTAAAGGATTGGGCTTTGACAACGTGATTATCCTGAACATGTTTGAGGGTAAGTTCGGTTTCCCCTGTCAGCTCGAAGATGATCCGATAATGAAGCTGGTACGTTTTGAAGATACCAGCATGCCGTTCGCCGAAGAACGAAGGCTGTTCTATGTTGCGCTCACACGAACAAAAAACAGAGTATATATCCTTACACCGCAGAATAGGCCCTCGCGTTTTTTGATTGAGTTGGTTGAGGACTACAAGATCCCTCACTCACAAGACCTTAACATGGAAACGGTAGACTCATTCCGACTTAGGTGCCCTATCTGCGGTTATCCGCTTAGGTTCGAACACAACAAGACCTATGGGTTGCGGCTATACCTTTGTACGAACGAGCCCGAGATCTGCGACTTCATGACTAACAGCAAGAGGCACCTATATGACATCTATAAGTGTAGTCAATGCAAAGACGGCTACATGGTTGTCAGAGAAAAAGGAGGCCAGCCGTTTTACGGGTGCACCGGTTACGATATCGAAACCAAGACCGGATGTCGCAACACTAGCCCGATTTTGGTGGGCTCCCAACCGGTGTTGCGAAGACGCAGACATTGACACTGGGGATCAAGCTGCTGTCTCAAAGGTCACTTCCGTATGGGATCCGCTGTCGCTATCAAACATTGTAGGAGGGGGCCGCTGACCCCCTCCTACCCATCTCCACACCTGTTTACGCCTTAGTACGCTAGATCTTAATACACGCCGCCATATGCCCCGGCGCTATCTCCTTCATCTCCGGCTCGATCTCGGCGCAACTCTTGTCGGCGTAGGGGCACCGCGTGTGGAACCGGCAACCGCTCGGAACTCGAGCCGCTGAAGGTACCTCGCCCTCAAGTATGATCCGCTCGCGTTTGGCTCGCCCAGCCAGAATAGGGATGGCGGAAAGGAGAGCCTTGGTATACGGGTGCTGAGGATTGGAGAATAGCTCCTCGGTCTCGGCAAGCTCGACGATCTTGCCCAGGTACATAACGGCCACCCTGTCCGAAATGTGCTCAACCACGTTCAACGCGTGAGATATGAACAGGTAGGTCATGTTCTCATACTGGCTCTTCAAGTCCATCAGCAGGTTGATGATCTGCGATTGGATTGACACATCCAGCGCCGAAACCGCCTCATCACAGACCAGGAACTCAGGCTCCAGAGCCAGGGACCGCGCGATGGCAATGCGCTGGCGTTGTCCGCCCGAAAACTCATGGGGATAGCGGTGAGCATAGACCGGACTCAGCCCCACCTGGCTGAGCAATTCTCCCATGCGCTCATAGGCTTCCTGCCTGCCCATTCCCATCTGAATGGTGAGCACCTCGCTGAGCATCCTTTTCACCGAATGGCGGGGATTGAGCGAAGAGTACGGGTCCTGGAAGACGATCTGTATCTTTTTCCTGATGGCGCGAAGCTCAGGCCCGTGCAATTTAAGCAGGTCGCCCTGGTCGCCGAACATGATGCTGCCGCTTGTCGGCTGGTTCAACCTGACGATGGCCCTGCCGATAGTGGTTTTCCCGCAACCCGACTCGCCAACGAGGCCAACCGTCTCGCCCTTCTTAATGACCAAGTCCACACCGTCGACCGCGCGGATATGCCCTACCGTCCTCTGCAAGACCCCAACCTTAATAGGAAAGTGAACGCGCAGATCGCGGATTTCTAGGATGTTTGGGTTGCTCACTTAGCCTCACCGCCCTTCAGGTAGCAGCTGACTCTACGGTCGCCGATGACGGTCTCCGGCGGCGGCTCTTTGGAGCATATGTCAAGCGCGTAGGGGCACCGCGGCGCGAACCGGCAGCCCTCGGGGAAGCGCAGCGGATTTGGCACCGCCCCGGCGATAGATTCCAATCTGCCTCCACGGGTAACTTTTATGCCCGGGATGGACAGTATGAGCAGCTTGGTGTAGGGGTGCCACGGATCCTCGAATATCTCCTCTAGCTTGCCTTCCTCGACGATCTTGCCTGCGTACATAACGGCCACACGATGGGCGATCTGAGAGACAACGCCGAAGTCGTGGGTAATCAACAGAATCGACATGCCCATATCCTTTTGCAGGCTTTTGAGCAGCTCAAGGATCTGGGCTTGAATCGTCACGTCCAGGGCCGTCGTCGGCTCATCGGCGATGAGCACTTTCGGATTCGGGGCCAGAGAAATCCCGATCATCACCCTCTGGCGCAACCCGCCGGACAGCTCGTGAGGATAACTCCTGAGCCGCTCGGCCGGGTTTGGAACGCCAACCTTCTTGAGGATAGCAATCGAACGCTCCCGCACCTCGGCTTTGCTAATCCCCGGCTCGTGCAAACGGAAAACCTCTCCGAGCTGCTTGTCGATTCTGTACACGGGGTTAAGGGACGTCATGGGCTCTTGAAAGATCATGGAAATGGTCTTGCCTCGCAGCGCCCTGGCCTGTTCCGCCGAGAACCCCAGGCTCTCTTTCCCATCAATCATGACGCGGTCGGCCTCAACTTGCGCCGAGTTAGGCAACAGGCGGATCAGCGAGAGGGATGTGACAGTCTTGCCACAACCCGATTCGCCCACGAGCGCCAGCGTCTCCCCTTTGCCGATGCTGAAAGAGACGCCGTCTACCGCTTTGACGACCCCTTCCGGCGTGTTAAAGTAGGTGCGCAGGTTTTCTACTCTAAGCAATTCCTCGTCATGCATCACGGTTACCTACTTTCTCATCTTGGGGTCAAAGGCATCGCGCAACCCGTCTCCGATCCAGTTCATTGCAAGCACCGTAAGGGAGATGGCAATGCCCGGTATGGTTGTCAGATACGTGGCGGTGCGCAGATAGCCCTTGCCCTGGCTCAGCATCATCCCCCATTCGGGAGAGGCGGCATCTACGCCCAGGCCCAGGTAGGCTAAGCCGGCGGCCGACAAGATGGCTCCACCGACGGCCAATGTCGCCTGGATGATGATAAGCCCCATGCAGTTAGGCAGAATGTGGCTGAAAATAATGCGAAAGTGACTGAACCCCGCCACCATGGCGGCCTCGACATACTCGGTGCTCTTTATGGCGAGCACTTGCCCACGCGTCAGCCGGGCAAAACCGGGCCAGCCTACAATCGCCAGGGCGAGGACGATGTTCTGCTGTTTGGAGCCCAGCACCGCCACGATGGCGATAGCGAGCACCATAAAAGGAAACGACAACATGATATCGGTGAAACGCATGAGCAATGAGTCCAAAGTGCCGCCAAAGTATCCGGAGATCAAACCGATGGTTACGCCCACGAAGCCGGACAGCAGCGCTACAGACAATCCGGTCAGTACGGACGTGCGGCCGCCATAAAGCAAACGGCACCAGATGTCTCGTCCTAGGTGGTCGGTGCCAAGAGGATGTCCCTCTGAGCCGGGTGGCAAAAGAGTCTTGGACAGGTCCATGTCCATGACGGGATCGTAAGGGGTAAACCACGGCGCAGCCACACACAAGAAAACGATCACGGTCAAGATGCAAAGACCAAGTACAGCTATTTTGTTCTTGGTAAATGCCCGGACGATATCTGCCCAGTAACTTGTTACCGGCAGGGACTCGATCCCGATCTCGTCCGAAGGCGAAGGCCCGGTCTTTGGTGTCAAGTTCATACCCTCTTCTTGGTTCATTCCGGCACCCCCTAATCCTTCTTGCTGAGACGGATTCGAGGATCGATGAACCCGTACAGTATGTCAACTATTAGGTTAATCATCAGGTAGCTGAAGCAAAGGAGAAGAGTTATCCCCTGTATCATGGGGTAGTCCCGTTTTGTGATCGAGTTCACCGTCAACCGGCCAACACCCGGCCACGAGAAGATCTGCTCGGTTACCACGGCTCCCCCAAGGAGTCCGCCGATTTCACCGCCAATGGTGGTGATGACCGGAATCATGGCATTCTTCAGGGCATGACCGTAGAGGACTGCCCTTTCCTTCAGCCCCTTGCTGCGCGCGTAGCGAACATAATCCTGCCCAAGTACGTCCAGCATGCTCGAGCGTATCATCCGTGTCTGCACCGCGGCCATGCTCAAGGCCAAGGACGCGGCGGGCAGGATCAGGAACTTCAGGAAGGGTCCAAGCCCCTGGTCGAGGTTGGCCGAACCCATGCTGGGGAGCCACCCTAGTTTCAGAGAAAAAGTGATGATAAGCACGAGACCAAACCAGAACCTAGGCAATGAAATCCCCACAGTCGCCAGCGCGGTCGCGATCGAGTCCCATATACTGTTGTGTTTGATCGCGGCCAGTATGCCAAGGGGCAACGATATTAACAGTGACAGCACCATGGACGCCGCCATCAATTTGAGTGTGGCAGGCATGCGCTGCATAACACTGTCGAACACATCCTGTCCCGTGGCGTAGGAGGTCCCCAGATCTCCCCGTATTGCCCGCGCCAGGAAGTTAACGTATCTTTCAAAGAATGGTTTGTCCAACCCCCACTCGGCTTCAACGATCGCTCGCTGCTCAGGAGTGATCTTCCTGTCTTCAGTGCCCAGAATGAGTTCAACCGGATCGCCCGGCGTTATATACAAGAGCGAAAAGACAAGAAACGATATTACAAGCAGCGTAGGTATCGCCTGTAGGGTTCTTCGGATAACGTAAGTCCACATAGGCTATATCCCCTCATTGGATGCCTGCGACAACAGTCATCTGGCGTACACAAGGTGTGGAAACCGGGCGGTTGCCGGTATGGCCCCCGCCCGGCTGACAGTCAGACTACTACTTAACGGATACGTTTCTCCAGGGAGCGCAGAGGTTCAAGTACACCGAAGGCTGATCGAAGTCAGTAACTCGAACGTTGACTCCTGTCTGGAAGTACTGGAAGTAAGCAGTGATGAAGACCGCGTCGTGCACGAATATCTCGGCGGCTTGGGCGAGGAGTTCGGCACGCTCATCGCCGTCAACGGTTCTCCAGGCTTGCTCAAGCAACGCGTCTACCTGCGGGTTGCTGTAGCCGGGGTTCGGGCTGAATGACAGCGGGTCCGTGTGCATGATCTTCATCGGACCATCCAGACTGCTATAGCCGCCGACGATGTACATGTCAAAGTTGCCGGTGGTTAGGTCGGTCAGGTGCTTACCCCATTCGACAGTCTGGGCGGTAGCGTCGATGCCGTTAGCCTTTAGCTGAGTAGCAACGATGACGGCCAGGTTCTCGCGCAACGGGTCGTTGTTTCCGACCTGAATGTTGAAGCTGAAGGTCTTCCCGTTCTTCTCATAGATGCCGTTAGAGTTTAGCTTCCAGCCCTTGGACTCGAGAATCCTCTTGCCCTCCTCGGGGTTGTAGCCGGGGTACTGGGCCTTGTAGCGCTCTACCTGGTCGCCAGCCGGACGCTCGAGCGGAATCGGAGCGTAGCCCCTGACAGCAAGCGTGATTCCAGCGTCGTTCTTGAAGAGCGCTTCCACAGCACTGTCCATATCGATCATCATTGTCAGCGCGCGCCTTACGTCGACGTCTTGGAAGAGCTCATGCGTCACGTTGAAGCCAATCCATCGCGTGGATCCGATTCCGGATGAACGGAGATCCACATAGTCCAAGCCAGCGATATTGGCGATATCCTCGGTCGAGATGGTGACGGCAATATCGATTTCTTGGTTCTGCAGCGCGATAGCGCATACGTTGGCATCAGGGATGATCTTGAAGACAACCTTGTCAAGGCCGGGCTCGATGTAGTAGTCCTCGTTTTTCACGAGCACGACCTCGGTGTCTATCTCATGCTTAAGGAACTTGTAGGCGTTGGACCCTACGGGATATGCGTTGAGATCCCAACCGGTGTCAATTGCCTTCTTCGGGAAGATAAGGATTTGGCTCATCTTGTACTCAAGGAGCACGTCGATGTCCTTGGTGACGACCTGGAGGGTGAGCGGGTCGATTACGTTGATCTGGTCGATGGTCCCCACCAGATCGGAATAGCGGGACGCTCCATTATCCGGGTTCATGTTGAACTCGAGACAGTATTTCACATCTTCGGCGGTCACTTGAACCTTCTCGTCCCCGAACAGGTCATTACCGGTGTGCCAGTAGATGTTGTCACGGAGTTTAAAGGTCCAGGTCTTTCCGTCCTCGGCGCAACTCCATTCCTCAGCCAATATGGGATGGAACACAGAGTTGTTATCCATCTCAATCAGTTTGTGGTAAATCTGGTTGAGCACGTAGTAGTCACCGTCTGTGGTGGACTTCCACGGAAGGAGAGTGGTGATGTTCATGTAAGTACCGATCGTCAGGACCTTCTCCACCGGTTCACCGTTGCCTTGCGGGTCGGTGGCAGGCTTAGAGCAGGCGGATAAGAACGTGAATACCGCCAACACAAGTGCTAATAGCGAGATTAGCTTGCTTTTTCTCAACTCTCTTCCTCCTTTGCCGTCTCTTGAGAAGTTATTTTATACTGCGCCACAGTTCAAAAACAACCTGCTATCTGGGAGATATTTATTGTCCAACTCTCGCTGCAATGGATTGTTCGATCATTGCCGAGGCGGCAGAGTAAGAGAGGCACACTCCACTCAGAACGGCGTTACCTTCTTGCTTTCAGTTCTTCATCTATCACCTGCACCAGCGCTTGCTGGTCTCGCCACCACGACTGGCTGGCTTGCGCTCTGAGCTCATCGACACTCTTGCCTTGCTGCTCAACCCAGGTGAAGTATTTGAGGTTCAGCCAGCGCTGACGGTTCGGGACGGTCCCTTCTTGTACGAGGTCGGGCTTGGCTCTATGGAGCAGCCAGTGAACCCTTTCCACGGCCTTCGCCTCTGTGAGCTCCCCTTCGTCAGCACGTAGTTGCTCCATTACGGAACCATACCGGTCTGAGCCGTCAGTCAAGACGGTGACAATGACATCTCCGGAACCGAAGTTGTAATACTTGGCAGCCTTGATGCACCCGAGAAGATTGCACACGCCGGATATGCCGGAAACGCTGGAAAGAGCTCTCGCTGTTGATTCGTCTACTCCGTACCGCTGAGTCAGACATTCTGTACCCACCGGGTCGGTCATTACCTGAAGCAACCTTTTGCAGTCCATGTCATCAATGAGTATCAGGGCATCCATGTTCATAACGTTGTGAATCCACGTGACGTGTTTGTCGCCAATCCCCTGAATGTCGTGATCTCCGAACCCGTTGTTGTAGAGAGTTGGACACTGTTCAGGTTCCAGTCCGACTATCTTTGTCTCGGGGAAAAGCTGTTTGAGCCTGTCTCCGGCAGCGATAGTACCCGCGGAGCCCATCGCGGACACAAACGCCGAGCAACTGCCCTTCCCTATCCCCTTTTCCGCCAGCTCCCGGACCAGCTCCGCGGCGGTGTTACCCGTGCAGTAGTAGTGAAACCGGTAGTTCGCCCACGCTTCAAACTGATTCAGAACGTGATTGGTAGGGTTTCGCTTGAGCTCATTGCACTTGTCGTAGATCTCTTTTATGTTTGACTCACACCCCGGCGTCTTTATGAGGCGGGCTCCGTAACTCTCTATTAGGCGAAAACGCTCCTGGCTCATCTGCTCCGGAACAAGGACCAGCGTGTCGTAGCCCATCCTGGTTCCGACCCATGCTCCCCCGATGCCGTAATTGCCTGTTGAGGGAAAGATCAGGGTGTCCCTCCCGGGTTCAATCTGGCCGGCAAGCTGCGCTTCCATGGTCACGGAATAGGCAGCCCCTACCTTGTGCGAGCCTGTCGGGAAACGCCGGCCGACCAGCGCCACTATCTCGGTGTCTATGTTTGTGAGTTCTTTGGGGATGACCAGGTAAGAAATCTGATCGCTCGCATCCCGCCAACATATGTTATACAGGTTCAGCCAGTTGAGAGGGTCTTTCTCTCGTAATGCCGTTGTGGCTTGGCGAGTCTCTCTATCAATCTTTGAAGGATGAAGCATTTCCTCGTAAGTCGGGCCCCAGATGAATCTCATGTGTTATTCCTCCTGATTTCGATTGGTGCAAACCAATCGGTCACGATTCTCAGATTCCGACAGGCGTACGTATCACTTCATCCCCCATTTAGGATCGACCTTCCTTGGAGCTAGTAACCTTCGCCCGTCTTCGGAGGTCAGGAAGCAAGACAACATTGCCAACGTTCTGTGGGTAGTGCTCTGTAATCTCAAGTCTCGGATGGTTTAGCGACATCGGCTGCGACCGTTACACTCGCGTCATGCCAACCAATTCTCCAGCTGTATAGCGACCATGATTTCAATCACCAGTTCTCGGTTACAGCTGTTGTCGACTAACAGGCGGTCCTTGTCGGACCAGGGGATGTTCCCGAAAAGCTCGTTGAACATCCTGAGGATGTTTGACAAAAAGTCGAGTTCGGGCTCCGGCTTTCTTCCGCCGCCAACACCTGGAACCGGAGCAATCTCGGTATCTTGATCTGGTAGCGTAATGGCCATAGTCGCCTTCTTCTCTACTCGATAGCTGTCCATATCAATTACCTCGAGGATGCCCTTCGACATGTCCTCCTCTACCGGCGACGGTAGTCTGGGTACAAGAAAGTTAAGAAAGATCGAGAGTTTCTCCCACTCTGCGTTGGCATAGGGCAGGATTGTGGAAAGAAACCCATAGGTGCGAAGGAAGGCTTTAGCCTTGGCCTTGAAATCAACTTGACCGTCTTCGTCAAGACCTAGATAGACCGCAACGCACTCATCCAGGATTGGATCGAGTTTGTCGCGGTCGGCGCCGCCTAAGTATCTCTCAACAAGTTCCTCAACTTGGTCCGGCTCGTAAACCTGGTACCCATCAAGAGCAGCCCTTGAGGTCATGTAGCCTGTTCGGATCAGTCTCTTCGGCAAGAATGGTCGTGCGGTAGTAGTTCGAAAAAGCCATTTTGATGGTATCCGCATTATTCACGAATTCGAGAACAAAAACACGTGTTTCTGTGGGTGTCAAGGCCGGTCGAAAATTCCCCCACTTTGGCCGGTCGAATTTTCCCCCACCCCAGACTTCACGGCTGGTCGTGAATAGGTGGTTCCGAACAGACCGGCTCGCTTCTTCTCCCTGAGCCGCCAACTCTCACCACGGATGTTGATGATGTG
>DULO01000052.1 GCA_012840345.1 Candidatus Fermentithermobacillaceae bacterium | reverse complement strand
GTTGGCCGCTATACCCGGCCCGAGGCTCATGTTCAAAGCCCTTATGCCTTCGGGATTGTGGGACGTAATGGCGCCCTTTCCCCATACGGCGACAGCCTTCAGATTCTTGGACCCCATAACCGCGCCGAGTCCTGCCCGGGCAGCTGCCCTCGCCCTGCGCCCTTCGCTCAGGACTCCGGCGAGAGGAACCATATTCTCGCCTGCCACCCCGATGCAAGAAACCTGAGCTTCGGGATGGGTCTCGGCCCTAACCATTTCGTCAGTCTTGAACGTGTCTTTTCCCCAGATATCCGAAGCGGACCTGATCTCCGCCGTATCGTCGTGAACCCAGAGGTAGACCGGCTTAGGGGCTCTCCCCCTTATCACGATCCCGTCAAACCCGGATCGCTTGAGGGCCACCCCGAAATAGCCTCCGGCTGACGCTTCACCGAAGATCCCTGTCTGTGGGGACTTGGCCGAGACTTCGTGACGGCCGGAACTGAACACCTCGGTACCTGTGACCGGGCCGGTCATGAAGCAGAGAACGTTTTCGGGCCCCAGCGGATCGGTGTCGGGTCCGGTCTCTTCAAACAGGATCCTGGCCGATATTCCGCTGCCTCCGATGAACTCCGTCATGTCCCGGTTCCTCTGAGGAACCGCCCTTACGGTACCTTCCGAGAGGTCAACCTCGAGGAGTTTGCCGGTAAAGCCTCCTAGGGAACGGGTCATTTGAACACCTCCGCGATGGGCGGGCCCATTGGTACCGCGCCAAGAGCGACCGACCTCATGGTCCCGCCCAGCTCCTTCCAGCAGTTAGCCGATGATCTTCAGGTACCCTAGTACGAAGGAGATAACGAAAACCAGAAGGATGATCCGGTTGACCTTGATGCCTTTCCTCAAGAGGGTCCAGATACCCAAGACGGTCAACAGCGGAAGCATATTGGGAATGAGTTTGTCAAGAACTTCTGTCTGCACGTTCACCGGCGGCATGTTAGAGATGGTGATGGTGCGAACAATCTGGAAGCTGATGTAACGAGCGGTCAGCGCGCCGGCCGCCATCAAACCGACGAAGCTAACGGCTGAGGTCGCGGTCCTTAGCAGCCCGCCTTCTGTTAGCCTCTGGATGATGGGACCGCCTTGCTTGTAGGCAGCCATGAACCACCAGTAGTGAAGCGGGTAGCATATGCCGAGGATCAGGATCGTGAAGATGACAGGACCTGACACATTACCCTGCAAACCCATGGAAATGCCCAAGGCCACGCAGATGGGGATGATCATTCCCTGGAAAATCGAGTCGCCCAAGCCGGCAAGGGGGCCCATCATCGAAGTCTTGACAGCGTTGATCATCTCGTCGCTCAGGTCGGCACCGTTGGCACGCTGCTCTTCCATGGACGCCATGATGCCCGCCGCGATCGTGCCTGTAGTCGTGTTGGTGTTGAAGAACACAAGGTGCCTCTTCAAGGCTGCCGAGATCTCTTCCTTAGTCTTGTAGAGCCGCTTGATCACAGGGATCATGGAATGGGCCACACCGACGCCCTGCATGCGCTCGTAGTTGTACATGCCGTGCAGGAAGCAGGTCCAGATCGCCCATACCTTAACAAGGTCCATCTTGGTCAGTTTCTTTTCCTCAGTAGCACTCACTGGGTAGCCCTCCTTTCAGGCTTCCATGTAAGCATGAGAAGAACGGTACAAGCGCCGAGGATGACAATGGCCATGATATCGAGTTTCAGATAGGTGGCTAACACGAAACCGATAAAGAACGCAGGGAGAAGCGCCCTCTCCTGAGCCATGTAACGGAGAAGCAAAGCGTAGCCGACAGCCGGCAGGACTTTACCCGCTACTGTAAGCCCGGTGATGATGTTTGCCGGCATCGCCGCGATAAGCGACTCAATGGGACCGGCTCCGTAGTAGAGGGCCAAGAACGTGATAAGGCCCGGATCCAGGATCGAGAACAAAGTGCCGGGAACGATGTTGAGGAGGACAATTCCCCTCATGTTGCCTTCTTCGGCGTACCGGTCAGCCCAGTGCGTAAAGAAGGAGAACAAGGACATCTTCAGAACGTTGATGGACGTGCTGGAGACAGCTACCGGGATGGCGAAGGCAAGCGCAACTTCGGGTTCCATGTCCGCGAGAATTCCCAGCGCCGGTCCTATTATACCGGCCAACGTGTAGTTCGCTGGAGTTGAACCTCCGACCGAAATGACCCCTATGTATACTGCGTTAATCATGGCTCCGATGATCGTACCCTTTACAGGGTCTCCCAAGATCAGACCGACCACGAAACCGCCGACAAGGGGCCTTGAAAACGCGAAGAACCTCGTGTTCATCGTCAACGGACTGCCTACCCAAAAAGCCCATATGGATACGAGAAGTACTTTGAGGAACAAAGTTTGGCCTCCTTTCTTGGCAAGTAAGTCGACTGGCTCTAACTACTGTCGGGCCCGTAAGTCAGCCGATAGCGAAGTGTTTCGGAGTCCCCTCCCAGTCAGCCCAGCGTCCAATGCGCGCCTTGGAACAACTGTGCTGACATCTGTTCACATTCGCCGAGAAATCTCATTTTCCTCCCGGAATTGGCTGTTGAGGAGATAGTTCTTTCAGGCACAATCGCCTGAATAAATGGGGGTCGTTAGAAATTGAGGACTCGGTTGCTGGGTCGCAAATAGCTGATTACTCCGCAAAACGGAGACGTTTCTGGGTGACGACTCTGTGCTTCTATGTCGTCAGCAGTTGAATGCTTGGCAAAGCAGGAATCT
>DULO01000051.1 GCA_012840345.1 Candidatus Fermentithermobacillaceae bacterium | reverse complement strand
TGGTCGGGGCGACTGGACTTGAACCAGCGACCTCATGGTCCCGAACCATGCGCGCTACCAAGCTGCGCTACGCCCCGACGCGTTCACCATTATAACACCATGCACTGCGTTCCGGCAAATAGACTCGGACGCAAACCGCGGTACATGGGAAATAGCGTGGGCTGTCGCCTAATCGGTTTGCGAGTTTCGTGGGATTGTATGCTGGCGTTTCCCAACATGTTGACTCTCCTCCCCGCATAGGATTATGATCACCTTGATTATTTTGGTGTTTTTGGAGGCAACACATGACCCTAACCAGACGCAGGATGGATTTCCTCGAAGTTCTTCGGGATCTGGTCGCCAAGACGGGACAGCCGGTTCACTACGACCGTGTGGGAGAACGGCTGAAAGTCTCGAAATGGACGGCCTATGACATGCTTAACGAGCTGATGTCGGACGGGCTTGTACGGGCCTCCTACTCGACCTCTGAGTCAGCTTCCCGGGGCAGGTCTCAAGTCCTGTTTGAACCCACGCCGTCCGGCCTCGCTGTCCTGAACGAGACGGCCAACAGAGCGAATGAGACCGGCAACAAACAGGCCGAGGCAGCAACCGGAACAAACCGGGTATCCGCGACGCAGGACGACCGAATAAAACTGGCTTCCATTCTAGAGCGTGCCAGGGCTCTGGCGGAGTCGAAGTCGGACCTGCAGGAGATTCTTGCCGGGCTCCAGAACGCATCTCCGCTGGTCTTCTGCGCTTCGCTAATCGCGGCGCTGGTTGCCGAGTTCAAGCGGCGCGGTCTCAGTCTGGCTATGGTCGAGGCGGTGTTGTCAGGAGGCGTTGAGGTCGAGACGGCATTGCCCGTGCTCATCGGCGTCATGGCAGGCGGGCTTCTTGTAAAGGGGGCGTTGAAGAAAGTCTGGAACATCGACCGGCTTATCGCCAGGTTCGCGGAGGAAATTCAACGGATGGAAGAGAGTACAAAGGGAATGCTTGCGGAATTCGCCCAACGTGTCATGATTCTGGAGTAGCCGGCATAGGCTTAAGCGCCGTAATCCGCGCATTTCTTGGGTGTTTTGGGAGATGAGACGCTTGGCGGCCTTTGCGGACAATTGCCTCGTCTGCAGGTTAAACCACATCTGCTTTTCAGGGAGGGAGAGCAACGATGGCTCTGAAATCAGCGACGGCGACGGTCAGTGAGGCAGTGATCAAGCAGCTAGTAAGGTATCTTTCGGGAAACCCCGAAGAGAACCTGCCAAAGCTCATCAAATTGGGTGAGGCGATCGCGACCGAGAAACAACACAAAGTATACGTTAGAAACTGGGCCCGAATGTTCGCGGACTCAAACAACAACTGGAGAAAATACGCGATCCGGCTGTTAACAGAGACATCTCCAAAAGTAAGAGAAAAGCTGGCGGTGAACTTCCTGATCAATGCCGGGATCAAGTGCCCGCAAAGACTCAGGGAGTCGGGAGAGCGCTACGGAATCCACGTTCCCTGGGCAATCCTGATTGACCCGACCGGAAGGTGCAATCTGCGCTGCAAAGGGTGCTGGGCCGGGGATTATGACAGGAGCCTGGACATGGACTTCGCCACTTTGGACCGGGTCATCACCGAAGCCGAGAACTTGGGAATCAGGTTCTTTGTAGTGTCCGGCGGAGAACCCCTAGTTAGAATGCAAGACCTCATTAAGCTGGCTCAGAAGCACGACCAGTCGGTCTTCCATGTCTTCACCAACGGGACTCTCATAACCAAAGACGCGGCGAAGCGGTTCGCCGATCTGGGCAACATCACCTTCGCCATAAGCATCGAGGGATTTGAAGAGGCGACGGACCAGAGGCGCGGCCCCGGCGTCTTTAAGAGAGTCATGGCAGCCATGGACAACTTGAGAGAAGCCGGCGTCGTATTCGGGTTTTCGGCGACGTACACGAGGCTTAACACCGAGGAAGTCGGCTCTGACGAGTTCATCAACCTCATGATCGACAAGGGATGCAGTCTCGGCTGGCTGTTCACGTACGTGCCCGTCGGGGGAGGAGCGGACTTGGATTACATGGCCACTCCTGAACAGCGGGCTTACATGTGCCGGAAAGTCCGCGAATGGCGCGCGACAAAACCGATTCTTGTGGCGGACTTCTGGAATGACGGCGAGGCAGTCGGCGGGTGCATCGCGGGAGGCCGCTGCTACTTCCACATCAACTCAGCGGGAGAAGTGGAGCCTTGCGCGTTCATCCACTACGCAAACGTCAACATCAAGAATTGTTCCTTGGTGGACGCGCTCAAGTCTCCCCTGTTCCTGGCCTATCAGAAGCACCAGCCGTTCAACTCAAACATGTTGAGGCCGTGCCCGCTCATCGACAACCCTGAGATCCTGGAGAAGATGGTGAGCGAGTCCGGAGCTCATCCAACACAAAACAACAAACTGAGCGCCGCGGAAATGTGCAGGCCCCTGTGGCCGTATGCTGAGGCCTGGGGCAAGGTGGCGGACAGCATCTGGGCCAAGGACCACGCGGTGAGCCAAACCGCGGGTTCCGACGCTTAGTCCTGCTCCGAGCGACACAAAGTCTGGATCCTAACACGCAGGACACAGCGCGGGTTCACAACGCCCTGGCCACAACACCAGGACACTAGCGTCGGGTACCGGTACACGGCCGACCACAAGAAACTGGCCGCAACGGCTACAACACTGGGCGCTAGCAGACCCCGGTAATCGGCCACAAGAAACGGGCCGCAACCTGCGGCTACAACACCGGGCGCTCGAGAAACGGAGGCGGTCTAATTGGGCAAAGTCAAAATCTTAACCGACACGGCGTGCGACATCGATCCCGCCAAGCTGCAAGAACTCGGGATACGCGCGGTGCCGCTCACCGTGTCCTTTGGAGAAGAGTCGTACCTGGACGGATTCGAGATGCGCGGGAAAACTTTCTGGGACAAGATGAGCCAGTTCCCCGACACTCCCCGCACGTCCCAGCCGTCGGTTGAGACCTTCAGGGCAGCTTTCGAGGAGCTTACTGCAGACGGGTCTTCCGTCGTCGCGATCCTGCTGAGCCAGGTCCTATCAGGTACGTATCAATCCGCGGTACTGGCCGCGAGTTACCTTCCAGATAGACAGATTGCCATAATCAACTCCAAGACCGCCTCCGTCGGCTACGGGCTAGTGGTACTGGAAGCAAACGACCTGGCCATGAGAGGAGCTTCGTTTGAGGAGGTATCGACGGAAGCGCAAGCCATGATCGACCGGTTGGTGACTTTGTTTGCCGTCGATACATTGGACTACCTCTACCGCAACGGCCGGATAGGCCGGGCCAGCCACTTCTGGGGCTCGCTCCTGAAGTTCAAACCTATCCTCTACCTGGACAATGAGGGGTACGTTGCCGGAAAGTCGCGCGTGCGGGGCGAGGCTAACGTCATCCCGACCCTCATCGAAAGCGCGGGAGAAAGGGTACCCTTCGGCAGCCGTGTCAAGATAGGCATTTGCCACGGGAATGTCCCGGACCGTGCCGCCAGACTCCTTGAAGAGGCGCGGGAAAAGTGGCAGGTCGAAAGGGTCGTCGAGACAGAAATCGGCAGCGTCATAGGGATTCACAACGGTCCCGGTACCCTGGCGTTGATAGTCCTGCCAGTCTAAGCTGGGCAAAGGCTGCGAGCCGACCAGTTCGTGGTCGGAAGAGACTACCCGCCCTACCTCGGCAGGTCGGAAAAGGCTGTCGAGGTAAGGCGGGCTCTCAATCTCTCCGAGCAGGACTGGGAGAAGGTGTTCGCTGGCAATGCGTGGAAGGTGTTCGAGGTCTAGCCGAAGAACGAGGCTCAGAAAAGGTATGGGAAACCGGACTCAGGCAGCTAGACAACTAGCTGCCTAACACTTGCCGCGTTTCTCTGAGGGAATTGAGCCAAAGATATCGAAGGATGCCTGGGCACTGGGAAGAATGCTAAGGAAAACAGGCATTAGCCGTCTCACGATAAGCAAAGGTGGGCTGAAACATGGATGATGTCCAATTCGTGAACTCCAACATAAGGAAGGGGCTGTTCTTCAAGTCGGGCGACACCGTCATGGTCTGCGGACAGGGCGGCGACGGGGAATACTTCATGGAAAAGCACAGGCGCGGTTCACTTGTGAACCAAGAGGAGTTCTATGATGTAGAGTCCTTTATCGCTGCCATGAAGGAAATAGCTCCGATATCCGACTGGCAGGTAGGCAAGCCGGAGTAGTACCTCTGGGTGCGATACCAGGTACGTCTGCTTCCCAATAAGTAATAAGTAGGCTGGCAGGGTCACGAGCGAATTCGGCCCTGCCTTGTGCTTGTTAGCGTGCCTATGCCAAGCATTCCTGCCTTGCTTGGTGCCGTACCCTATGCTAAGCATCCCTGCCTGTAGGGTGCACACCTCTCCTATGCTTGACAGCTATGCCATACGCATGTCGGACCTGCCCTGTGCTTGGCTTGGCACTTCCCTACGCTTCACGACCGTCCCAATGCTTGGCGGCGGCCAGCTCTGCTGTTAGCTTGGCCCGTCTTCCCTATGCTTCGAAGCCCTAACCCATGCTTGGCGACGACCGGGCCTGCCATGTGCTTGGCCCCTCTTCCCTACGCCTCACGGCCCTGCCAACGCTTGGCGACCCAGCCCGGGGCTAAACGCCACAAAACCGAACACTGTCGGCTTGATGAGGCGCAGGCACGTGCGGCTTTCCTGCGGGAACGCATCAAAAGGAGGCGGAGTCAGCCGTCTACGGGGATCCCGAAAGAAAGTCTTGGCGCGGACGCCTTGTTTTGATGCGGGTTCACGGTGATGAGGCGCACTGGAGAGCGGCATCGGGATGGTGAGGATCACGGTAGAGCGCTTGCTGATTGATGAGGCGCAAAAGAAAGCGCCCCACTCAGAAACCGGGGTGGGAGGTTATCCGGAACCGGGAGTATGCTTCAAATCGTTGCATAGTTACCGCTCGAACGCCTCAATTTGTGGCGCCTGGATGCTCTTGGCGCCCCATTTGCGGACGATGCTCGCCGGCACTACTTACCTGCGGCACTGGCCCGGGATGCTTGCCAGGGACATTTGGCGGTTACGCTTTCCCGAGACGATTGCTCGTGACGATTGCCGGCGGCACTTGCAATACTCGCCCATGACTTTGCTGACAGCCCTTGCGCGTGCACCTATCGGGCTATTCCCCCCTCCCGTTCTCCCGTGCATCAACACCCGCATCACAGGAGGACCGTATGGGAGGCCCATCTGAGAAGACCATCTTAGAGGACCATTGAGAGGACCGTCTGGACGGACTATCTAAGAGGACCATCTGGGAGGATCATCTGAGAATCTGGGAGGACTATTCAAATGCCGATCATCGTTCGACTTGATAGAGTAATGGCGGACCGCAAGATATCCCTGACCGAGCTTGCCAGCAGGGTTGACCTCACCATCGCGAATCTTCTATACCAAACACTGGAAAGGCAAGAGCCATCAGATTTTCCACCCTCGAAGCTCTATGCAGGGAGTTGTCGTGTCAACCCATCTTTGTCTATTGCCCCAAGTGCAGGCGATACCGCCTCCATAGAAAGCTGGATGAGTCGGACGCGACGGCGCCTACCTTGGAGGATAATCAGCCGAAGAAAGACAGCGACTCAACGGAGAGTAACAACTGAATCCATCACCAAGCCGTCGATGACTAGAGCCCCCAAACCGCTCCGTCCATCAAACAAACCGGAAGGATTCCTCCCATCCACGCTAAAAGTATAAAAGCACAAATGAAAAGATAATTCGATAATCGCGCACAGAGGAGGTTCTCCATGGCAAAGAGATTGACCCGCGCCGAAGTCCCCGTTGAGGAGACATGGAATCTGGATGACCTTTTCCCGTCGAAGGAGGCCTGGGAGCAGGCTCTCAAAGAGTTGGAACGCGACCTTGTGACAGTCACCCAGTATAAGGGGCGTATCGCGGAGGGGCCGGGAATCCTCCTGGCGGCGTGTCTCGCGCAGGAAGCCCTCTACCAGCGGTTCCTGGTCGTGGCCAACTACGCCAGCCTGCACCTGTCCGCCGACGGCACCGACCCGACCAACCAGGAGATGGCCGGTAGAGCCGGAGACCTAAACTCCAAGCTAGAAGCCGCCGTCAGCTTTGTGCGTTCCGAGCTCCTGGCCCTCCCTGACGGCACTCTGGAAAGGTACTTCGCTGAAGAACCGGAACTGGGCAAGTTCCGCCGCACCCTCGAAAGGACTATGGAGGAAAAGCCCCACGTGTTGTCGCCGGAGACCGAGGTAGCCTTGGCGTCTCTTGGGGAAGTCTTCGAGTCTCCATATACCGTGTACCAGCGGGCGAAGCTCACGGATATGACCTTCGCGCCCATCAAAGATGAGCAGGGCAACGAGCTTCCCATGTCCTTCGCTGGCTACGAGGGAAAGTATGAGAAATCGGAGAACGTGGCCATCCGCAGAGCGGCATATGCCTCGTTTGCCGAGGGGCTAGAGGCGTATCAGAATACGCTGGGCGCCACATTCGCTACCGAGGTAAAGAAGAACGTGGTAATCTCGCGTTTGCGCCGTTATCCATCGGCCACACATATGCAGCTCCACTCTCAAGAGATCCCGATCGAAGTGTACAACAACATCCTGGACGTCATCTTCACACAGCTGGCCCCGCATATGCGAAGGTACGCCGAACTGCGCAAACGGGTCCTGGGTCTGGACAAGATGCTCTACTGCGACATCGAAGCTCCCCTCGACCCCGAGTACAACCCGAAGATGACCTACCAAGAGGCTCAGAAACTCATAGTCGACGCGCTCCGCGTTCTCGGACCGGAGTACACGGAAATCATGGAGGCGGCCTTCCGCGACCGGTGGATCGACTGGTGCGACAACATTGGCAAGTCCACGGGGGCTTTCTGCTCTGCTGCCTACGGAGTCCATCCATACATACTCACGACGTGGCCGGACAACATGAGAGGCGCTTTTACCCTGGCCCACGAGTTGGGGCACGCGGGCCACTTCGAGCTAAGCTCGAGAAACAATCGGCTTGCGGACGCGATGCTCGTATCAACTTTCTTCGTGGAGGCCCCCTCCACTATGAACGAGCTGCTCCTGGCCGATTACATCCTTGCCCGCCACACTGAGACCCGGATGCGGCGGTGGGTAATCATGGGCCTCCTGCAGACCTACCACCACAACTTCGTGAGGCACCTTCTCGAAGGCGAGCTGCAGCGAAGGATCTACGCGCTGGCTGAAGAAGGCCAGACCATCACCGCCAAGACCCTGTCTACGGTGAAAGGCCAGATCCTCTCGGATTTCTGGGGCGACACAGTGGAGATAGACGACGGAGCCAGGCTGACCTGGATGCGGCAGCCTCACTACTACATGGGATTGTACCCGTACACCTACGCGGCGGGCCTAACCATCTCGACGGCCGTGGCCCAGGACATCAAGACTCAGGGACAGCCCGCGGTGGAGCGCTGGCTCGAAGTCCTGAAAGCCGGAGGGATTAAGAAACCCCTGGAATTGGCACAGATGGCGGGAGTGGATATGTCCAAACCCGATCCTATCAGAAAGGCCGTTGCCTACGTGGGATCCCTCGTGGACGAAGTGGAAAAGACGTTTTAGTTGTAAGGCTTGTTGAGATTCCAACAGCGATCAAACAGTTTCAAAATGAGTGGCTCCGCGACGATGCGGAGCCCTCTCCTATTATCCTAATCCTCTAATCCCCTATTCTCCTGCCAACCAACTTGTCTCTCTGCCGTCAGGACTTGAACATACGGTCTTAACTTAACGGGTCAAGACCCCGTGGACTTTACATAACCTGGGGGGCTCACCAGGTCGGGCGGTGCGTACCGGGTGATTCGTTCTTCGATCTGTGGTTCTCCGCCCACAGGAAATCTGCCTGCTCAGCCTTATCGAGCTTGACCTGAAGCTTGCTCGCGTCTCTAGACAGCGTCCAGCCCCGCATTCCTGCCCTCCTCAACTCAGGCAGGCCGAACCGCCTGAATCCCTCGACGGTTCCTTGATACATCACAAAGGCAACGCGCGCCACGGTCATCCCTTCCCCGGATGGGTTAGCGGCCCAGTTCCCATAGCGTAGCCCTAGTGTCGTATCCCGGCGTCGTTGACCACCTGAGCGACACTAGAGACGCCTTGGATATGCAGGCAGCCTGGATACCCAAGCAGCCTGGATACCCAAGCAGCCTGGATACCCAAGTAGCCTGGATATCCCAGTAGCTGAATACCCAAGTAACCTGGACATCCCGGTAGAGAGTATGCGCGAGGCACCTGACGTGATTCGTCCGCAGCCATGGCGTTTCCGGGGGATTCAAGGGGAAGCGGCGGTGGACAAGAAGCGCTAACGCGATTCACCCCAGTCCTGGCTTCGTTTGGCGGAGCCGCGTCTCGCGTCTCGAAGACTGTATTAGCGAGGCGTGAGGTGTGGTTCACCTATAACCTTGAGTTGCCATCAGGGGAAACGTCGCTTTGGTTAGGCTGCATAACTCCCGAAGGCTGCCACAAGAGGTGAGGGTGCTGCCCCAGTCAAAACGGTTAAACCGTCCGAGGCAAGCACCCTGCATGATACCGCTACATGACACTGCTACATGATACTGCTACATCATACTGCCTGCGTGACACCGATTACCCGATTCAGTCTACTCCCTCTACTCGCTCCTACCCCGCCGCAGCACTTTCCCAGCGATGGCTCCGGTATGCTGGCCGTTCTCTATGACGACCTCACCGTTTACTATTACACACTCGATCCCCACCGGGTACTGCTTGGGATTCTCGAACGTGGCGGTGTCGATCACCTTGTCCGGATCAAACAACACCAAGTCCGCGGCCATCCCGGGCCGGACCAATCCACGGTCCCACAATCCGAGCCTCCACGCCGGGAGCCCAGTCATCTTGTACACAGCGGTCTCCAACGGGAACAAGCCCTCTTCCCTGCAGTACTTGCCGAGAACGCGCGGGAAGGTCCCAAACGCCCTGGGATGGGGGCTTCCGGTCGAAAGCGGACCGTCGATGGCCCGGGCACTGGCGTCCGAACCGATCATGACGCACGGATGCTTCATGACCGTCTTGACATCGTCCTCGCACATGGCGAACCGGACATAGCCCACTTCAAGCTCCTCCTCGCACAGGAGGCGCCAGGCTGCCTCGACGGGAGGAATCCCCCACATGGCCGCGATTTCGGTCATCCTCTTCCCTTCGCAAGCCTTGTTCTTCTCGCTCTTTACATCGGTTATCATCAAGCGGTACCAGCCGTCATCGCCTTGGTCCAGTTCCACCTTTGACTTCAGGGCGGCTCCTACCTCCGGGTCCTTGAGCCTGGCGAGCAGGGCTTTCGGTCCTCCGTCGTGAGCCCAGGAGGGGATAATCGCCGACAGGCCCGTAGCCGTGGCAACGTATGGATACTGGTCCGCGGTGACGTCCACTCCGTGCCGCCGTGCCTCGTCGATCATGGCAAGCGACTGTTTCACCTGGCCCCAAGCTCGTTTATCGCAAGCCTTGTGATGGGAGATGTGGACCGGTATTCCGGCGCGGTGGCCGATCTCGATAGCTTCATTCACAGATTGAAGAAGCGCCAGCTCCTCGTTTCTCATGTGAGTGGCGTAGATGCCGCCGTAACTGGCCACGACCTTCGCCAGTTCCACGAGTTCGTCAGTAGACGCGTAGGCGCTCGGTGGGTAAATGAGCCCGCTTGAGAACCCGAAGGCTCCGGCCTCCATGGCTTCCTTCATATACTCCTTCATCCTGGCCATCTCGTCCGGCGTCGGCCGGCGGTCGTCGTACCCCATGCCGGCTATTCTGACAGTCCCGTGCCCGACCAGCGTGGCAAGGTTCACACCCACGCCGTTCCGCGACAGAGCGGTTAGGTACTCGTCAAATGAACTCCAAGTGGGCATCTTCGCGTCGCCCTGAGCCGCCTCGGTCTGCCCGGCGTCCTGGTCATCCAGACGTTTGGGCGCTCCCGACTCGCCGCACTGTCCGGTCACTTCGGTGGTAACGCCCTGGCGTATCTTAGATTCGCCCCTGGGGTCCAAGAACCAGTTGGTATCTGAGTGGCTGTGAGAATCAATGAAGCCTGGAGCGAGGACCAAACCCTGCCCGTCGATGACCCGTGACGCGGTCGCTTCTACCTTTTTGGCGACCACCGCGATCTTCCCGTCTTTGACAAACACTTCTCCGTGAAACCATGGAGCTCCGGTTCCGTCAATCACGCGAACGTTCTTGATAAGGATGTCTTGCATTTAGTGTCCTCCTTCGGGTTCTCCTCATGGTTCTATTTCGGGTTCGCCGTCAAGTCTTCTGTGTTCTTCTCGATGTCCTCCTTCAAGTTCTACTCCGGCTGCTTACCTTGTTACAATTCGACGTGAGGATGGGCTTTCCTCGGTTTGTTCCGGCCGAGACAGGCGAAGGCTAGCGGAACAGAAGGAACCGACACGACCCGCGTTCAATAATCCTTAAATCCTTGGAGAAGCAAGATACCGTAGAAGCAGGATCCCAGAGAAGCACGGTACCTAAACACGGAGGTATTCCTATGGACGACAAGAATCCAGCATCAATGCATGAACAGCTAGACGCGGAAAGCAGAGAACGATACGCAAGGCAAATCTTGCTCCCCGAGGTCGGCGAAACCGGCCAGAAGGAACTTTTCACTAAGAAGGTGCTCATCGTGGGTGCCGGCGGGCTAGGCACTCCCTGCTCACTGTACCTGGCAGGCGCGGGCGTAGGTGAAATCGACCTTGTTGACTCGGACGTGGTAGCCCTGTCCAACCTCCCCCGCCAGGTCATGTACCGGATGGACGATATCGGCAAGCCAAAAGCTCTTCTTCTCGCAGAGAGACTGATGGCCGCTAACCCAGGCGTGAAAGTGAACCCCATCGTCAAACGACTGGACAAGGACAATATAAAGGAAGTTGTTCAGGGACATGACGTGGTCGCAGCGTGCCTCGACAACCTAGCGACCAGGTACATCCTGAACGAAGCCTGCGTCGAAGCTGGTATCCCCATGGTTGAGGCGGCAGTATCCGGCTTCACGGGCATGGTGACTGTTGTGATGCCTGGAAAGGGACCCTGCTACCAGTGCCTTTTCCCGAAACGGTCCACGGCGAGCAAGAAGCCTTCTTCGCCACCTCCCATCGCCGGTCCGGCTCCCGGAATCGCCGGGGCGTTGGAGGCGTCTGAGGTACTGAAGCTCCTGCTTAACATAGGTGAACCGTTGGTGGGCCGCATGCTCCTCTTCGATTTGAAGATGGGGCAGTTCCAGATTGTGACCGCTTCCAGACGCGAAGACTGCGAGATCTGCGGAGGAATGTAGGTCGAGGAATGTAGATCGAGGTTGATGCAGGTTGCGGATGGCTGGGGTCAAAGATGACCCCAGCCTCATTATTCACTGCCGTCTCGGGCTTAGAACCTCAACCTCCCCGGCATCTAGGGCTTAGAACCCTAATCTCACTTCCATCTCGGGCTCAAAACCCCATCGTATGTTTATGGCGGCATGGCTTGGAGCCTCCTCGGCACTGCTCATTCGAGGTTTGGCACACAAGCGTGAGTTCCAAGCCCAAACTTCGGCAGGCTCCGCGGTTCGGAATGCGTCCGTTGCGGAAG
>DULO01000050.1 GCA_012840345.1 Candidatus Fermentithermobacillaceae bacterium | reverse complement strand
TCCAGACGGAGGTATGTGATGCGGTAGCCAACCCGCGAATATCAGAATGCCAACCGTCGCAGCAGCCAGAGCCCCAAATCACACCTCTCAACGAGAAGGGGCTTGACGGCCTCGTTCATATCAGATTTCTACTTCTGGCAATGAGTATCTGGCCCATGCAGTAAAACAGCTGCGGATCCAACATAGAAGGACTCCAGATTGATGTTCCTCTAGCAGCAAGCCCTCACATCCAGGACTTTTCCCAGGCCATCGGACTGCACTATATGGTCTCAGAATCTTCCATTGCACTTCCATAATCTTCACCACATATGCTACGTTGCTTTTGGTGCCTCGCCTATACCCCAAGGCTGTTCAGAAGCGTATCGATCACACAGTAAGCTCTGCGACAATGAAGATCCACTCTCACACGATGCTCTAAACGGCAACGAAATGCTGACGATTATCCGCGGTCGGTAATCGAGTTGAGGAGGGAGAAACTAGCTGTGAGGATTTCAACGAAAAGAAATGGTGCCGGGAGTGGGAGTCGAACCCACACGCGGGGCTACCGCACGCGATTTTGAGTCGCGCATGACTGCCAATTCCATCATCCCGGCACTGTATCGACTATTCTAGCACGTTCGGGTCCGGACGACAACAGGCGGATTCTCACGCGCGGCTGTTTTCGGCGCCCTCAAGATATATTCCTCTACCTGCCAAGGAACACTAGCCTAAGGAACACTGGCAAGACTCGGCTATTCAACGAGGTGGACTGGCTACGAACCGGGGCAGGCGTCGCGGCAATCAACATCAACAGCACGGCATTTCCGAGGAACGGGTAGCCGTCGACCGGGCGTCCCCTCAACAGAAGGACGCGCCTGTGCCTTTGTCCGCCTCTCTCGAAGAGAACGCTTCCGCATTGCGCGAAGCCTTCGGAAGCAGCGCGGACTTAGTGCTCCGATACATAGAATTGGCCACGTCCCCCAAACGTAGGACAGCGGTTGTCGCCTACATTCAAGGGATGACAGACCGCCAGTATATGGAGGACTCGGTTATCAGCAGCCTCTCCACTTTTGACGGCCATACTTTGACCGCCGCGTCTATAATCGAAGTCCTCAGAGACGGCGTCCTCACAGTCGCTGACGTTGAGACCATCGACGACCTTAACGACGTCAAGCGGCATATCGCTCAGGGCTATTGCGCCGTGCTGGTCGACGGCTGCGATAAGGCCATCGTCGGCGATGTAACCAAGTGGGAAACGAGGTCCATCGAGGACCCTACTTCAGAGTCCACTGTTAGCGGACCGAAAGAGGGCTTCGTGGAATCGCTCAGCACCAACATCACCTTGCTCCGGAGGTACATAAGAAGCGAGTTCCTTCGAGTGGAGTATTTCTACTCAGGCCCGGTTTCGAGGACGCCCATAGCGTTGGTCTATGTAGCGGGCATAGCGAGCGAACGCCTTGTCCAGGAGGGACGCGAAAGGCTCCGGCGCCTTGACGTTGACGGAATAAGCGCAGGCCTGGAAGAATACATCGAAGACGCCCCTACTTCGCTGTTCCCCACCCTGCTTAAAACCCAGCGTCCCGACCGAGCGGTGGGAGCGCTGCTTGAGGGCAGGTTAGTGTTTCTCGTGGATGGCAACCCGGAGACCTTGATAGCACCCGCGACCCTGCACATGTTCTTATCCAGCTCGGAAGACTACTATGAGCGGTTTTGGGTTGGGACGATGTTCCGGTGGCTCCGCATGCTCGGCCTGCTGGTATCACTGCTCCTTCCAGGTCTGTATGTCGCGGTCACCACTTTCCACCAGGAACTGCTCCCTACTCCGCTCTTGCTGGCCATCGCGGCGCAGCGGGAAGGCATACCGTTTCCCGCGGTGGCTGAAGCTCTCTTAATGGAAGTGATATTCGAGATCCTGCGCGAGGCGGGCATAAGGTTGCCGCGAATAGTCGGCCCCGCTGTCAGCATTATCGGCGCTCTGGTGCTGGGCGAAGCGGCCATAAGGGCCGGGCTTGCGTCCCCTGCCATGATTGTAGTTGTCGCGGCAACGGGAGTCGCTTCATTTGCCGCGCCGGCGGCCTCTTTCCAGAACGCGATACGCTTACTGAGATTCGGCTTCACCATCGTTGCCGCCGCCATGGGCATATTCGGAATGTCACTCCTGTTTTTCGTGACTGTCATCAGTCTCTGCGACACCCGGTCATTTGGGACGCCCTTCCTGGAGCCCATTGCCCCTACCGTTGTCATGGACTGGAAAGATTCGCTCATTAGAGCTCCCTCCTGGGCGATGAAGAGTCGCCCTTGGCTGATCTGGCCGAAGGAAGTGAAGAAACCGCATGGCCGTCCGGTACCGTGGTCGAAGGGAAGGCAGAAAGAATGAACGGAAGCGTGAACAGAGCCGAATATGAAAAAGTACAAATATCTCCTTGGCAGTTGTTTGCCCTGTTAATGATTACCCGTCTCGTTCCGGTTGTCATCGGGTTTCCGCTGGCCTCAGTCACAACACAGGAACAGGACTTGTGGATCGGCGTGCTGTTGTCTGTCCCGATATCGCAGGCTTACTCCCTGCTAGTAGTACGTCTCTGCGAAGCCTTCCCGGGAAAGAGCCTAATCGGCATACTGCTTCACCTGCTTGGCCCGGTTTTGGGCAGATTCGCGGGACTCTTGCTCCTAAACTCGTGGATACTTATCCTGGCAGCAATGCTCCGTGCCGTGGCCGAAGTCAATGTGGCGGCTGTCACGCCTGAGACACCTGTGGTGGTGTTCTTGGCGCTCCTTGCGGCCGCCGCGGTCTACGCGGCCAGAAAAGGACTTGAACCCATCGCCCGGGGTTCTGAAATCGTCCTGATCATACTCTCCGGTTTTTTCTTGTTCTTGCTTGTGCTGCCGCTCAATTTGGCCGAGCCGTCGAATCTCCTGCCCCTCCTTGAGCACGGGTGGGAAACAGTGATCCTTGGTACTCTCAATACCGTCTCGTTCTACACAGAGTTCGCCATCGCGGGGATGCTATTGCCGCATCTAAGACACCGGAAAGGCGGACGAAAACCTGTGATCGGGGCGGTCTTTGCGTCAAGCGCGCTGCTGCTTGTCTTCATCGTTGTGCTCATTATGGTCTTTGGCTCTCTTCTTTCGTCCATCGCCTTTCCGGCCTTCAGTCTGGCGCGAGTAGTCAGCGTGGGCGAATTCATAGAACGGACCGAGTCCTTGGGAATGGTAGCCTGGGTGCTCACTCACTCGCTAAAGTGTTCACTGTTCATCTGGGCGTGCGCCGTTGGCCTCGCCGAGGTATTTGGGATCCCTGACGCCAAGCCGCTCATGGCTCCTCTCGGTTTTCTGTCTGTGGCCCTGGCTTTGACGTTTTTCCGAGATGGTTTCGAGCTTTATCGGTTTTTCCAAGTACGGACCGGGGGAGCGCTCAATCTTGGGCTCCACCTTGTGTTGGCATTCGCGGTACTGGGGGGACTCGCGTGGAAGAAGCTAACAACAGGAAAGTGAGAAGCCGAAGATGGATAACTCGCTGCCTTCGTCGAGCCGTGACGTGCGTCCTGGCGCTGTCCATGTGCTTCTGCCTTTCCGGCTGCTGGAGCCGCCGCGAGTTGAACACTCTCGGTTTCGTCACCGCTGTCGCGCTGGACCAAGGCGAAAACGAGGAAGTCCGGGTAACTGTCGAAATGGTAAAGACTATCGCAGTCGCGGGAGAGCAAGCGCGGACATGGGAAAAGGCCTACTGGGTTGTGGAGTCCGCCGGTAGAACGATATTTGAGGCGGTGCGCAACACTCTTGACCGTTCCACAAGACGCGCCTATTGGGCGCACAGCCGCGTGATTATGATAGGCGAAGACCTGGCGCGACAAGGGATCGGCCCTTTTCTCGACTTCTTTTTGAGAGACGGGGAGACCCGTGACAACACCTTCTTGCTCATCGCCCGTGGAATCCCCGCCGGCCAGCTTATCCAGGCTGAGTTCGACGCCGACGCTATCCCGGCCGAAGGCGGGTACAACCTCATTACCTTGGCGAAACAAGGATTGTCGAGAGTATCGCCCCGCAGCCTCCTGCGTATAGCCCAGATGCTTGAGAACCCGGGTATTGAGCCTACGACCGCCGGGGTGTCGCTTTATGACCGCGGTTCTGGACTGCCTACTCAGATGGGTAGCGAAATCCGGGAAGAAGCCAGGTTTGCGCCGCAGGTCGATTCAACGGCCGTTTTTAAAGGCGACAAACTGGTCGGCTGGCTGGACAAAGTAGAAGGTAGAGGTTTCGCTTGGGTCACCGGAGAGATAAGCTCCGGCATTATAGTCGTGGACGTGCCAGGAGTGCCCGGAGCAAAGGCGAGCATAGAGATATTGAGAGCGGCGAGAGACTTGAAGGTGAAGATGGTGGATGGCGAAGCGCAAATCTACATAAAGATAAAAACCACGGGCGCGTTGGGTGAGTCGGAAGTGAGCCCCGGTCTTATGGATCCCCACGAAAACTGGGATGCCCTTAAGTCTGCCTTTGAGCAAGCTGTCGCCGGCGAAATCATGGCTGCCGTCTCCAAAGCCAAAGAACTTAACTCAGACATATTCGGCTTTGGTGCCGCCCTTAGACGAAGCGACCACAAGACCTGGACAAAGGTGAAGGACTCGTGGGAATCGGTTTTTCGGAACGCCGTGGTGCGGGTAGAGGTAGAAACCTCCCTGGAGCACTCCGCGCGAGCGCTCAGGTCCTTACGCTACTAGGCCGGGGGAGGCGACGACAAAGGTGACCTACATCGGACCTGTCCTTGTCGCCATAGGCATCATCGCGTGGGCTTGGAAAGAATCGCTGCCAAGGCGCGACGGAAGAGCCATCGCGGCGGCCGTCATACTGGTTCTTTTGGCCTTGGCAGCTTGGTTTATGCCTGAAATCACCGACGCGTCTCCGGTCCGAATTATAGCCCGGCTTATGGAGGGTCTTTTCCCGCTCCACTCCCACACCCCGGTGCCTTAGTTTTCGACCGCGCGCTATCTCGCGCCTTAGTTCCCCACCCCCTGGTACTTGTCCATGGCCTTACCCCAGAACCAGTACGCGAAAGCGAAGGAGAGGATAGCGGCGACAGGGCTAAGGAGTCCTATGAGCCGTAACCGTCCTTCGCCCAGAATGACCTGGGCGGGATAAAAACTCGCGAACGCCACGGGGATGACCCACGTTATAAGGGCGCGTACTCCCTTCCCGTAGATGTCCGCAGGATACCTACTGAACTCGTCGGTTGTCCATGCCAGTTGCGAAAAACCGCCGGTCTCCACGGTAAAGAACGCCATCCCGTTGCACACCGCGTGTATGGACGCGAAAATCAAGGACCCGGAAACTGACGCTAACAGGCACCAGAACACGTTGGCGACGGTACGATGTCCCAGCATCCCCAAAGATGTCCACACCAGGGCGACGGCAGTGAGCAGTTCTCCCCAGTCGTCGTTGTCCAGATACCCAGCCACAAGCTGGTACATTGGGTTGAGCGGGCGCACCAACAAGCGGTCGATATCTCCTGCTTTCACCATGGCGGACGTATTCATCAATTCGATCCAGAAGAGATGGAACAATGAGCGGGAGAATATGCTCAAGCCGTATATGAGCATCACTTCGGGGAGCGTCCAGTCCCCAATCGCGTGAATCTTGGAGAACAACGCCCATACGGCCGCCACCGACCCCAGGGCGTAAACGATCCCCGCCACGTTCATCATGATGAACGGTACCGGATAAGCCCATAACGACAGCCAGTTGGCGCGCAAGTACCAATAGTACAGCCTGGCGTGGCGCCATATGCTGCTAAGCCGCGATTCCTGTAGCTTTGGTTCACGCATACCCCCCATGGCTTAACCCCCCTGTACCGTCAGGCTTTTTAGAGCTCCTGACCACGCCATTTTGGAGACAGCCACCATGCCCAACGTCCAAAGACATTGAGAGATCAGGGAAGGCACCACCTCTCCCGGACCGGCGATGCCGCTCCATATGGCCATCGGGATATAGTGCATGGACTTGAACGGCAGGTAGTCTGCCGCGGTCCTAAGCCACGCGGGGAAAAACTCAAGCGGCAGGAACTCCCCGGAGAGGAGCGATACGACCGTATACACGTAGTCAACGCCCACGGCCGTCTTGGTGTAGAACGTGAAGACCCCCGACAAGAACGAGGTGGAGAACACCGTCACGTACGCCATCAAGAGAGAGATAAGAAACAGGAGGAGCCTCCCCGGTGAGGGGATCTCCAAAACACCCAACGCAGCCATGGCGAGGAGAAGCGGTAGCCCCGTGGCAACGAAGCTAAAGCCCGCTCTACCCAGCCCCTGCCAAAGCAGCTGGGTGTGGAGATCGACGGGCTTTACCATGTCATGTACAATTGCGCCTGTCCTCACCCTGGAGCCGATCCGTAACGCGGCTGTGGGAGCGGTTAGGAACCCCGCGGCTACCCGGCCGATTAGGGTGTAAGCCAAGACCTGGTCCAGGGATAGCCCGGCTATTAAGTCCTTATCTGTGTACGCTGCGTGCCAGAGGTACCACTGGATTACCGCCAGCGCCACGGCGCTAATCACCGTCGCCCAGTAGTTCGCCCGGTACCTAAAGCCGCGGATGAACTCGGAACGGGCGTACATCAAGTATTTCATCCGAGTTCGGCCTCCCTGTAGAAGCGCTTTACCGTCTCCTCCAGGTTGACAAGCGGGCCTCCGGCCAATTGCCTAAGCTGGTCTTGGGTGCCGTCAAAAAGCAGTTTCCCGTGGTGGATCAGCATAACCCTGTCCGCCACGATCTCCAAGTCGTCAAGGTCGTGACTGGCGAGGAAGATAGTTACTCCCCGCCGCTTCTCCTCGTTGATGAAGTCCCGTATGCGCTCGCGGGCGAGCACGTCCAGGCCGATGGTAGGCTCGTCCAGGAACACCACAGACGGGTCGTGGAGAAACGTGAGCGCCAGGTCACACCTGGTCTTTTGACCCAGGGACAGCATCCTGGCGGGGGTGTGCCACAAAGGCCCGATGTCCAGCACGTCCTGCAGCCGCTTGACGTTGGCTTTGAAGACGTCGGGCTTAATGTCGTAGATTTTGCCCAAGAGGTTGAAACTCTCGTGGACGGGCAGGTCCCAGAGAAGCTGAGTTCTCTGCCCCATCATAAGCCCGATTCTCCGGGCGGTCGCGGTCCTGTGACGGTAAGGTTCCAAACCGTTGACCGTCACAGTTCCTGCCGTAGGGACGAGCACTCCGCACAGGAGCTTGATGGTCGTGGACTTTCCGGCGCCGTTAAGGCCGATGTATCCTACCGACTCGCCCTGGCTAATGGAAAAGCTGACGCCGTCTAAGGCCTTAACTACTCGATATTGGGGCTTAATAAAGCGTTTGATGCGGTCCTTCAAGTTTTCGCCGTCCAATCTCACCCGGAAATAACGAGAAAGGTTGGAAGCTACGATCACAGGACTTGCGTCGTAAGGCAACGGATTATCTCCCTTCGGTCATAAGAAAAATACGTAGTACGTGAGCGATGAACGACCGGAGGGACTTAATGTGGGGCTGGCCTATCCTACCCTGGACTCCCCCTTGAGTCCCATCTCCGGTCCGAAGCGGATCATTGTTAATGTCACGTGGACCACTTCCTCTCAGTGATAGGTAGGCTGTCAGCAGTATATCACCGCGCTTGATGGAGTTCAATTCAGCGAGCGCCTACTCCCCACGTCATGCCATGTGACCCGGACTGATTGCCGAATCCGAATATTGATGAGGGCATTGTCAGAAGACTAGGTATGAGCCTGACTTCACAAGTATCAGGCAAACCGGTCACAAGAGACCTTCAAAGGGGTGGAATCCACAAGGTGTCACATCTCACGCAGAAGGAACGAAGTCTTCTCCAAGACCAACTGAGCCATGAGAAGGTGTGTATCGAAAAGTACCGCGGTTACGCCCAAAAGACAAAAGACCCCGAACTCAGGCGGATGTTCAATGAGTTCGCTCAAGAGGAACTGCAGCACTACAACACTATAAGCGGGCTCCTCGGACAAGGAGGCCAGCAAGCGGGCGGCCAAGGCGGAACCCAGGGAGGCATGCAAACCGGCGGTCAGAGCGGCGCCCAGGAAGGCATGCAAGCCGGCAGCCAGGGAGGAACTCCCGGCGGGATGCAGGCCGGTAGCCAGCAGGGCGGAGCTTTCATGTCGGGCAGGGCAAGCTTTGGCGGTCAGATGCCCGTCGCCCAGCAGCCCACGGGCTACGAACAGCGCGGAGCCCAAGACACGGTGGGCAGAGCGCAGCAGTACATGGAAGGCCGCCAGACAATGCAACGCGCGGGTTGGACCGAGGCCAGCGAAGAGCTGACAGGCGTCGCGCCCGGCGCCACCGCCAACGAGGCTTCCATGCTTAACGATATGCTGATGACCGAAAAGTACGTATCCGGCACCTACGACACGGCTATCTTCGAGTCGGCAAGTCCCCAAATCCGTCAGGCCTTGCAGCATATCCAAAAGGATGAACAGAAGCACGGCGAGGGCATTTTCCGCTACATGCAACAGCACGGCATGTACAACCCCAGCTAACCGCTTGCCCGGCTCGGCTGACCACAGATCGTTGCGAAAGCGGGGGCCCTCCGGGGCCCCCTTCGCCGGCCCGGCCCTTCGGGAATCGTCAACAGTTCCGGCGCGTACGCAATCTAGACCGCGCTCCGCGATTGGGTCCGCCAACACGCATAGACTCGGCCGCTTCCGCATGATGATAATGCTGGGAGGTGCTTTATGAAATGGAAAAGCGCGAGTTCAATCCACTGGCTGCTCTGATGAGATTCCCATGGTGGCTTGCCGTGGTAGGCGGGCTGTTTGTAGCCATGTGGGCAGGAGCCCGGTTGGCTACCAAGCTGAAAGCCGTACAGGAGCCGGCCTGCTGCGAAGACGAGTAGTCGGCAATCCGGCCGCTTTCGCCCCCAAAGGTCTTCTAGTTTACGAAAGCGGCCGGTTCGATTGCTATGAGGTTTCTGTCGATCTACTTCACCAACGCTAGGATAACCGCTCCCGCCATGACCGACGCTATCTGGCCGGCGACGTTGGCGCCTACGGCGTGCATCAGCACGAAGTTCCCGGGCGACTCCAGTTGAGCCATCCGTTGGACCACCCTGGCCGACATGGGAAACGCCGATATCCCGCAAGCCCCGATCATGGGGTTGATTTTGGTCTTCAAGAACATGTTCGCCAGTTTGGCGAAGATCACTCCGCCGGCCGTATCTAGGATAAACGCGACCAGCCCCGCGCCTATGATCAAGATGGTGGAAGGCGTTAGGAACTCGGAAGCCACCATGGTGGAACCTATGGTTATCCCCAAGAGCAGGGAGACCACGTTGGCAAGCTCGTTTTGAGCCGTTCTGGACAGGCGCTCCACCACTCCGCATTCCCTCAACAGGTTTCCAAACATAAGGGTACCGACCAGGGAAAGACTAACCGGCGCGATAAGTCCCGCCAGCACGGTTACAAGTATGGGAAACGCGATATAGACCGCCTTGGGAACGGCTCTCGCCTCCAAGGGTTTCATCTGGATGCGCCTTTCCTCGGGGGTGGTCAACGCCCTTATTACGGGCGGCTGAATCAGCGGGACCAAAGCCATGTACGAGTACGCGGCCACAGAAATGGGGGCCAACAGCCGCGGGGCGAACAAGCTGGCTACATATATGGACGTGGGACCGTCGGCAGCCCCTATCATCCCTATGGAGGCCGACTCTCGCAGGCTGAAACCCGCCAGCATGGCAAGGCCCATAGTCAGAAATATGCCTATCTGGGCGGCGGCGCCAAAGAACAGCATGGTTGGCTGCTCGAAGAGCGGTCCGAAGTCGATCATCGCGCCGATCCCGATGAAGATAAGGAGCGGAAAAAGCTCGGTTACGATGCCCGCTTCGTAAAGAATGTTTAGAAAGCCGTGTTCCCCTACGGCGGAGGACCCGGGAATGTTAGCAAGGATGGCCCCAAAACCAATAGGTAAGAGCAATACCGGTTCGTATTCCTTGGCGATGGCGAGATAGATGAGGACGAATCCCAGGCCAATCATGACGGCCTGCTGCCAGGTAATGGCGAGGAGTCCGTGGAGGAGACCCAAGCTGTGACCCCCTTCTCTCCCGTCTTACCCTAATTACACCCTCATAGGCAACATTCGTCAATGATTTCTGACGGTAGGTGGGACTGGGTCCTTTCCCGCGGTTCGAACCTCCATCACGTTTGTTGTGCCGGCTACGCCGAACGGGACTCCTTTGGTGATGACGCATAGGTCTCCCGGTTTGAGCAAGCCTCTGGACATGAGCACCTCCATCGCCTTCTCGGACACGTCCCCGGAGATCACCTCTTGCATGGTCTGGACTCCCCAGACCACTGTCAACCAGCCGCACGTCTCGTCGTGGGGAGTAACGGCGTACACGGGCACACGGGGCCTGAACCGCGCGACCATTCTGGCTGTGTACCCCGACTCGCTGGGAGTGACTATAGCCTTGGCGTTCAGATCGAGCGCCGCGGTTACCGCCGCGTGGCTGACAGCCTCTGTAACATCGGATACCGAGGGCCCATCAAACCTCGGGAGGAACACGCGGGCATCCAACGCTTCCTCAGTCCTGCGGGCTATCCTGGCCATGAAACGAACCGCCTCGACCGGATACTTGCCCGACGCTGTCTCCCCTGAAAGCATAACCGCGTCGGTGCCGTCAAGAATCGCATTAGCCACGTCGGACGCTTCCGCCCTGGTGGGCCTTGGGTTCGACACCATGGACTCGAGCATCTGGGTAGCGGTTATCACGGGCTTGCCCAACGTCATGGCCGACGCGATCATCTTTTTCTGAATGATAGGTATCTCCTCGGGCGGGAGTTCCACACCCAGGTCTCCCCGGGCAACCATGAGGCCGTCGGAAGCGGACAGGATCTCCTGCAGGTTTTCCACGCCCTGCACTGACTCTATCTTCGCGATGATCCTCGCCCTAGAACCGTTCTTGGCCAGTTCTTGGCGGACCATTTCCACGTCTTTGGCGGTCCTGATGAAAGACGCCGCGACAAAGTCCACGCCCAGGCCGGCGCAAAAGGCTATGTCGCTGGCGTCCTTTTCGTCAACCGCGGGAAGGTCGAGCTTGGCCCCGGGCAGAGAGACCTTCTTACGGTCCGAAATCGGTCCGTCGTTTAGGACCCGGGTCACGACTTCGCCGGGGCGGGCGGAGAGGACTTCAAGCTGGATGTTGCCGTCATCCAAGAGAACAGGGCTACCCGGCCGTACCAGCGCGTAAAGTCCCTTATGGCTTACCGTGGCAGCTTCGGCGGTACCAAGGATCTCTTCAGACACCAACCTAAAGGTGTCACCTGTCCGCAAGAGGACTCTTCCGCCGGAGAACCGCCCCAAACGGATTTCAGGGCCGCGGGTATCCAGCATTATCCCAATTCGTCTCCCTGCCCGCTTGGCCGCTTTACGGACAAGCTCTATGCTCTTTCCGTGGTCCTCTTGGCTGCCATGAGAAAAGTTGAACCTGGCGACATCCATTCCCGCCAGGATCATCTGATACAAGGTCTCTTCATTTGCCGAAGCAGGTCCTACGGTACATACGATCTTGGTCCTTCTAAGGTTGTTCTCCATTACGCAAGTCCCTTTCCGGAATCTCCACCCTAATAGCGATCACGCCGGGGATATGGCCCCTTAGCGGGCCAGGTCTTCCGCCATATTGTACAGTTCGAGATCGATCTCTTTCTTGCTCTTGACCACTTCGGTCATGGGGGTAAACACGGTCTTGGTCCCGCTAATGCCTACCATGACGCCTACATTGTCTTGAACCAGGGCATCCACCGCGGCGGCGCCCATTCTAGAGGCTATCAAGCGGTCAAACGCGGTCGGCGTACCGCCTCTTTGGACGTGACCAAGAATCGTGACGCGGAGCTCCATCCCCATGCACTTTTCTATCGCCTTGGCAACGTCCATGCCGCTTGTCGCGCCTTCGGCCACAACGATAATGCTGTGAACCTTTCCCCTGTCCAGACCGCGCCTCAACTTGTAGCAAACGTCCTCGATGTTCACAGGCAATTCGGGAATGAGGATGCTTTCGGCTCCTCCCGCGACGCCGACAGCCAGAGCCAGATGGCCCGACTCTCTTCCCATGGTCTCAACCACAAAGACGCGCTCGTGAGAAGTAGCGGTATCCCGAAGCCTGTTCACGGCTTCAACCCCGGTGTTAAGCGCTGTATCAAAACCGATGCTGTAATCGGTAAAAGGAATGTCGTTGTCGATAGTCGCGGGGACCCCTACCGCTCTAATCCCTCGCTTGCCGAGTTCGATCATGCCTTTGAAACTGCCCTCGCCGCCTATCACGACAAGGCCGCTGATCCCCGCCCCGCGCAAACGCGCCGCGGCAAGGTCCTGGCCTTCCGGAAGGCGAAATCTCTCGGATCTCGCCGTATGCAGTATGGTCCCGCCGCGATGGATGATGTCCCCCACTGACTCGACGCCCATGGGCCGGAAATCACCATCTAGCAGTCCGTCATATCCTCTGCGTATTCCATAAACAGTCAAGCCGAGGGAGATTCCCCGCCTGACCACCGCTCTAATCGCGGCGTTCATGCCGGGGGCGTCTCCCCCGCTAGTCAAGACACCAATCTTCATAGGCTATGCCCTTGCAGTTCCCACCAGTTGCATTAGTATGGAATGGGCCTCGTTGATTTCAATTTCGGGAACGAGCAGTTCAACTTGCCTTGAGACACGGCCCGAATCGGAACCGCATCCCCGAAGCATCACCAAAAGGCCGTCTTTGGCCAGCCTGTTCCGTATGTCTTCAGCCTCTTTCCATCCTGACGCTACGTAGACGACAGTCCACACAGGCAGGCCCAGCGTCCCCAGGTCGGGACTTGTGGGCGTTCCTCCCTTCCTTTCATGGACTATTCTCTCTCGGGATTCTTGCCTGATACGACAAGGGAATCCACGTCCTGCGTTTCTCTTGCCAGTATTCGACGCGTTTCCTCTTGCTCCTCCAGGCTTCCCCGCACCAAAATAACCTTTTCCTTGGCCAGAAATCCTCTCGATCTCTGATAAGTTTTCGGAAACACAGTGACCTCAATTGAGCCAAAGTCGTCCTCAATGGTGATAAATGCCATTTCCTCCCCCGCTCGAGTGACAACCTTCTTGAGAGACGATATGCGGCCTCCAACCACAACTTCCCGTCCATCCTGAAGCGATTCCAGTTCCGGTATGGGCGTGGCCACCTTTTTCAAGAACTCCTTGTACTTGGCCAAAGGATGGCCGCTAAAGTACATGCCCAGGAGGTCTCTCTCCCACTGAAGCCGCACGTCAAGAGACACTTCCGTGGACGCGCTTTCGGGGGAAACGGCCGGCACGTCTTCAAAAAGCCCCGTTTGAACCGGGGCAGACCGGGCAGGCCGGGCGGGCCGGGCCGGTGGGTCGTCAAAGAGAGACAGTTGATTGTCCGTGCCCGAGTAGCGCATCTTAAGAGCGTCGTCCATTGCCTGAAGGTTCTGGTACCGGGTGCCCAGCTCGTCACAGGCTCCGCTCTGGATCAGGCTCTCCAAGGCCTTTCTGTTGAGAAGCCGCCCCTCGATCCTCCTGACCAAGTCGCTTAGAGAGCTATACTGCCCTCTCTTTAGCCGTTCCTCAACTATGACCGATGCCAAATGCCCACCAACGTTTTTTATGCTGCCTAAGCCAAAGCGAATACCCTGTCCTTCAACAGAGAACTCAACCTTGCTCCGGTTGACCGAAGGACCCAGGACGGCCAATCCGAGACGCTTGGCCTCTTCCAGATACACTCCCACTTTTCCCTGCATCCCGGCGACGGAAGACAGCAAGGCGGCCATAAACTCCTTGGTGTAGTTGGCCTTTAAGTACGCGGTATGGTATGCGATGAGGGCGTAGGGAGCGGCGTGGTTCTTGCTGAACCCGTAATTGGCGAACTTTAGGATGAGGTCGTAAATGGTCCTGGCGATTTGAGCCGGGATTCCCTTTTGGGCGGCCCCTCGCATAAACCGATCCTCCATCTGGTCCAGGAGTTCCCGTTTCTTCTTGCCCACCGCCCTCCTGAGAATATCCGCCTCGCCCAGGGAAAACCCGGCGACGGCGTGGGCCACTCTCAGGATTTGCTCCTGGTATACCAACACCCCGTGGGTCTCCTCCAACACTGGCTTTAACACGGGATGCAGGTAATTGACGGTCCCCGATCTTGCTCTCAGGAATTCGGGTATCTGCTCCATTGGACCGGGACGACACAAAGCCACGGTGGCTATTATGTCTTGAAGCCTCGTAGGCTTCATCTCCTTGAGGAAGTCCCTGACCCACGACGCTTCCAGTTGAAAGACTCCTAGGGCCTCTCCTTTTGACAGCATGGAAAAGGTCTTCTTGTCGTCAACCGGGATTTCTTCCAGCTTGAATCGAGGGTTTGCGCCTGCCCTGATTATGTCGGAGGCCTTCTGCATGACCGTCAGAGTCCTAAGCGCCAGAAAGTCCATCTTTAGGAGCCCGAGAGCCTCTAGGTCCTCCATGGCGTACTGGGTGATGACGCCGCCTTCTTGGGCTCTGGCAAGGGGCACGTAATCCCACAGAGGGCCCTTGCCTATGACGATGCCCGCGGCGTGAGTCGAGGAGTGCCTGGGCATTCCCTCTAGTTTCCTGGCGGTCTCCAACAGGTTCCTGGCATCGGGACGGGACGCCTGAAGTTCCCTCAACGCGGGCACGATCTCCAGAGCCTTATCGATGGTCATGCCGGGCTGGTAGGGAATCAGCTTGGCAATGCGGTCCACGTCGGCGTACGGCATGGCCAGTGCCCTCCCCACGTCCCTGACCGCGGCCCGCGCCGCCATGGTCCCAAAGGTCACGATCTGGGCCACCCTGTCTTCCCCATACTTCCTCTTGACGTAGTCAATGACCTCATCGCGCCTGTCGTCTTGGAAGTCTATATCTATATCGGGCATGGTAACCCTCTCCGGGTTCAGAAACCGCTCGAAGACCAGGTCGTGATCGATAGGATCGATGTCGGTTATCCCCAAAGCGTACGCTACCAGGCTTCCCGCCGCGGAACCCCTGCCCGGGCCCACAAGGATGCCCCGGTCTTTGGCGTACTTGACGAAATCGCCGACTATCAGGAAATACGAAGAATAACCCATCTTCCGGATCATCTCAAGCTCGTATTCCAACCGTTCTTCTCTTAGGCGGTCGGTCTTTCCGGCCATTCTCTCGCGAAGCCCGCTTTCGGCCAGCGCCTTAAGACGGGATTCGGCCGTCTCTCCTTGAGGCAACGGGAACTCGGGCAGGTGGATTTCACCAAACCCAAGTTTGACATCGCATCTTTCGGCTATCTGGGCCGTGTTGGATACCGCTTCCGGCGCGTCCCTAAACAACTCGCGCATTTCTTCCGGAGATTTCAGGTAGAAATCGCTTCCGTTGAACCTGAGCCTCTTTGGGTCTTGAAGGTTGGTGCCGGTCTGGATGGCCAAGAGGACATTGTGGTACCTGGCGTCGTCTCTGCTAATGTAGTGGCAGTCGTTGGTCGCGACCAGAGGGAGCCCGTTTTTCCGAGCAAGTTCGGCCAAGGCGCGGTTTACCTGTTCCTGTCCCGGCACTCCGTTTCGCTGCAGCTCCACGTATAGGTTGTCCTTGCCGAAGATGTCCATGTACCTGCCGAGAGCCTGTGACGCTCGTCTGGAATCCCCTGACATGAGATACTGGGGCACTTCCCCTTCGAGGCACGCGGTCAGCGCTAAGAGCCCCTCCGAGTGCCGTGACAGGACCTCAAGGTCCACACGGGGCCTGTAATAGAAACCTTCCAAGAACCCCAGGGACACCACACGCATCAGATTTCGGTAGCCTTGATTGGTCGAAGCCAGCAAGACAAGGTGGTACGGCTTGTCGTTGGTGCCTTCCGTTTTCTTGAACCGGGACTCCCGAGCGACATAAACCTCGCAACCGATGATTGGCTTTATGCCGTTCGCCTCACAAGCCTCATAGAACGGCACTACCCCGTACATGTTGCCGTGATCGGTTATGGCCAAGGAGTCCATACCCAGTTCCCTCGCCCGGGCACAGGCTTCCCTGATCCTCGTAGCCCCATCTAGCAGGCTATACTCTGTATGAAGGTGGAGATGTGTGAAATTCATCCCAATTCCTGCCTCCAAGTATGTAAAAGAGACCGTGTTTAATGTAAGATTGAGATCGAGCCATGGATTACGGAGGATGAGCGAATTGCCTTGGAAATTCTGCCCAACGTGCAAAGAGATCTCATACAGCGCCGCCACCCATTATGATGCTTGGCCTTGCCCTCACTGTGGCAGAGAACTACGAAACGAGCCGGAATACGACATAAAGCAAGCAAAAGCGCTAAGAGAGCAAAACTCCCAGCCGGACACCGTTTCAAAGGCGGAAGAGCAAGAGAAAAAGTAATCGCCGATCGCTCCATCGTTCAGCTACAGCCTGTACTACGCCACACAGCACAAGTTTCTGACATACGACGCGTTCCGCCGCATTTACAGTCATTCTTCTCTACTCCGACATATCCTCCTGGCCCGGGACGCACCTATTCCTTAGAGGACACTCATGGCATTTGGGATTGGCGGCGCGGCAGATCCTTCGCCCGTGTTCGATAAGGGTGATGTGCAGGGGCATCTTTAGAGAGGCGGGAGTTAGCTCCTCAAGGATCTCCTGAGCCTTGACGGCGTTGGTCTTTTGGGGCACCAAGCCCATCCTGCGGGCAAGACGCAATACGTGGGTATCCACCGGGAATGCCGGGCGTCCCAGGCCAAATCCCAAGACGCAAGCGGCGGTCTTAGGGCCGACTCCCTTTAGAGAAACAAGATACTTAAAGGCATCCCGGTCAGTCATTTCGCGAAGAGGGTCAAGAGTGATCTCTCCGAAATCATCCTTGAGCTTCCGCAAGACCGCCCTTATTGTCGCGGCCTTTTCCTTATAGAGTCCTCCGGGCTTGAGCACCTCTTCAACTTGGTCCAAACCGGCCGCAAGCACCTCTTCCCATGTGGGAAAAGCCTCTTTCAGCCCCTGGAAGGCTTTGGTACTCAAGGTATCGTTAGTGGCTTGAGACAGGATCGTGGCGACGAGGCAGTCCACGGGCGACCCTTTTTTGTCGTCAAGCAGCCTGGATCGCACATCCGGATACAAGGGAGACAAGAGCTTGTACACTTCTTCGACAGTCAACGGTTCTTTTTCCACTAGAGCGCCTCCACTATCTCCTTAAAGAGCCGGCCTCGCTCCTCAAAGTTGGAAAACATGTCGTAGCTCGCGCAGGCGGGCGACAACGCCACCGACCAACCCGGACCCGCCAGCCGGGACGCGATCGACACGGCTTCTTCCAGCGATTTCGCCCGCGTCACTTCGGTAGGCTTTAGACCTGGGTTGTCCCGGGCGGCTCTTTCCCATTCCTCATAAAGCGCCTTCTCAATCAAGGGAGCGGTGGCTCCCAAAGTCACGACCTTACATTCTCTGCCCAGGATCCTTCGGGCCAAACCGTCAAAAGGAATCCCTTTGTCATACCCGCCAAGGATCAAGACCAAAGGCCCCGAAATGGCCTGAAGCAAGGCTTCGGTCCTGTCGGGACTGGTGGCGATGGAATCATTGTAGTAACGGACTCCGGAAACCTCGCGTACGAACTCGATGCGGTGCGGCACTCCTCTGAAAGACCTGATCGCGGACCTGATTCCTTCCGGCGTACCGCCCATGAGAGCGGCCAGCAAAGCCGCCCCCAACGCGTTGGAGACGTTGTGCAGGCCGGGGACGAGAAAGTCGTCCCGGCGGGCTATGACCACCGGGTCATCCCAGTAGCCGCGGCCACCCCCGGGACCCGGAAGCCCGGGCAGCTGCAGCTTTAGGGCATCGCCTTCCAACCATGCGGCGGCGCGTCGGGCCTGCGATTCTCGTCCGCCAAGCGTGTATCCGCAAAGGTTGCCCCGGGCTTTCTCTCCAAGTTCGGAAGCCACCGCGTCATCGAAGTTCACCACGCACCAATCATGCGGCCGTTGGAACTTGAGGATGTTGGCCTTGGCGCTCACGTACTCCTGGTAGGAACCGTGTATGTCCAGGTGGTTGGGCTTCACGTTTAGCAGTAGGGCCACCTCTGGGCTCCGCGTCACGGTTTCCAGCTGAAAGCTGGACAGCTCCAGGACCACGAGGGCATTCGGGGGGATATCGTCTACTTGTTCTATGAGGACCGACCCGATGTTCCCGCCAACATAAACAGGCACTCCTAAGTCGCTCTCCCTGAGCATCATTCCGGCCAAAGTCGCGGTGGTAGTCTTGCCCGCGCTGCCGGTCACCGCGGCGACTCTTGCCTTGCACCGCTCAAGGAAGAGAGCGATCTCTCCGGAAATCACCGCCCCGTTGGCCCTGGCCCGCAAAAACTCGGGAAAGCTCTTCTTCATGCCGGGCGTGACAAATATGAGGCTAAAACCGGGCAGAGGCTTTAGATAATCCTCTCCTAGACTCCACTTCACGCCGAGAGAGGAAAGGCTCGAGTAGACATCGCCCAGTTCCTCTTCTGTTTTCCTGTCAAAACAGGTTATCCGGGCGCCTTCCTTGGCCAAATACCGGCACAACGCCTGGTTGGACTTCCCGAGGCCGACCACGGCGACGCTCTTGCCCCGAAAACCCGTCTTTCCCCTCTCGGTCCCCATCTGATTCACCCCGAACCGCGAACGACCTACGAAACGGTCCTAAGCGCCTTTTCCATCCGGTTCAGACCTTCTGCAATAAGTTCCATCGAGGTGGCGTAGGATAGCCTCAGGTTCCCTTCGGTTCCGAACGCGCCTCCGGGCACCACCGCTATCTTGGCTTCCTCAAGCAGTACCTCTGCCAACTCGGTGTCGTTGGACACGAGCCTTCCGCAGACTTTCTTTCCTATTATGCTAGAGACATCGGGGTAGGTGTAGAAAGCTCCCGGAGGAGTCAGACACTTGACTCCCGGCATTTCGTTCAGCCGCTTCACCATGAAATCCCGGCGCTTCTTGAACTCGGCGCGCATGAGAGCCAACGGCTCCTGGGGCCCGGTCAATCCGGCAAGCGCCGCTTTCTGGGATATGGAGGTCGGGTTGGACGTTGAATGGCTCTGTATGTTCGCCATGGCCGCGATGACGTCTGACGGCCCCGCGGCGTACCCAATTCGCCAGCCTGTCATTGCGTAGGACTTGGAAACGCCGTTCACCGTTATCGTTATTGCCTTGATCTCGGGGGACAAAGCCGCGATGGACACGTGCTCCCCTTCGTATATCAACTTCTCGTAAATCTCGTCCGAGATGATCGCTACGCCGTGCTTTAGGCATATCTCAGCCAAAGCCCTTAGTTCGCTCTCGGTGTAGACCGTACCTGAGGGGTTGGACGGCGAGTTCAAGATGATGAGGCTAGTCCGGGGAGTAATCAAGGACTCCAGAACTTCGGGCTTAACCTTGTAATCCGACTCGATGCCCGCGGGCACAAACACCGGGGTGCCGCCGGCCATCTTGACCATTTCGGGATAGCTGACCCAATAGGGTGTGGGAATAAGGACTTCGTCGCCTTGGTCGCACAGGGCCAATACGGCGTTGTAGATGGAGTGCTTGGCTCCCACGGAAACCAGGACATCTCCGGGCTTATAGTCCAGGCCGTTGTCTTCTTTGAGTTTCTTGCAGATGGCGGCCCGGAGTTCCGGGATACCCGACGAAGGCGTGTACTTGGTGAAGCCGGCCTGAATCGAACTAATGGCAGCGTCCTTGATGTGCTGCGGAGTATCGAAGTCGGGCTCGCCGACTCCGAAACTGATGATGTCGACTCCTTCACTTTGGAGCTTCTTGGTCTTGGCGTCCAGCGCCAGGGTTGGCGATGGGCTGATGGACTTGGCTAGTCTCGAAAGCCTCATAGACTGACCTCCATATCATCGTGTTTTCCGTTAGGCAAAGAGGCGAATCGCTACATGATTCTCGATTACTCCTATAATACCTTCTCCTTGCCGGGGTCCAAGATGGTAAGCAGGTGTTACGGGCAGGATTGGCATATATATGCATCATCGGGGGCGTCTAGAATGGGCAAACGGGAACCGGGCTCCAACCTGCCGCTTGGTGTGCTCTTGGGGTTGGGCTTTTCGCTATTCTTTTCCGCCATGGCCGGCATCCTCCTGGGCGTCTGGCTCGACAGGCGGACAGGGTCGGGCATCTTCGCGCCTATCGGCCTCCTGATAGGCTTGTTCGCCGGCATACACAGGGTCTGGCAAACCATACGGCCATTCTTTAAGAAACGAGGAAGGTAGAGCCGGAGGACCACCGGGAGTCCAGGCGCTATCAGGCGTACACCGACCATACGGATACACACGGAGTGAGTCTTAGATGCGAGGGTGCCGGATTAAAGACATCTCGATCTATCTCTTGGCCGCCATTGCAGTCATCGCTACAGTGTCCACGGCTATCCTTCGGCAAGTACCGGCCGTCGCCAGGGCGCAAGACTCACCTCCTCAAGCGCTCGCTCTCGTTGAAGAGATCATCTCTCGCTTTCCCGACCGGAAGACCTCTTCCTACGAGGCTTCCCAGTTTCTTTCCTTCGCCGCCGCGTTTCTTAAAGGAGAAGGCTGGTACCCGTCCATAACGGACTACCATGCCGTGGTGAAATCCTCGTCCGCTGATAGGACCCAAACTACGTATGTCAGCGTTTCGGGCCAAAACCTGTTGGCGTTCCCTTCTCAGACGCCGCCGGGGACGATCGACCTCCTCCTGGTAGCGCCTTACGATACCGCGACGCCGGATGACGCGGAGTTCTTGCCTCTCAGGGCCTACACGGCGGAAGCAAGCGCTTCCCTGCTGAGTCTATCTTCGGAGATTAGGCGTTCAGGCAGTCTCACTGTAGCTCTCGCCTTAGTATCCGGGCACTATCAACTGGGTGCCGGCGCGGAGGCGCTCTTGAGGACGCTGGACGAAAAGGGCCTCACGGTGAAAAGCGTTCTCGTGTTGGGCGACATGTACTCGTCAAACTACCTCCCGCTGGTGGCGAACAATTATCTAGACTTGGAGTCCCTGCGCGCGTCTTACGACGACGCCAGAGCGGCGGGCCTGCGCCCACACATCGTGGGCATTGGAAACTCGACATGGTATGAGGTTGTATCTAAGGCGCCTTCTGGGTCTCCGACGGTAGATACCTTACTGGGCACCGCGGACTTCCCGGGCGAGGGCTCTGTCTTCGTCCAAAGAGAGATCCCGGCCCTTACCGTGGGGTTTCCAAGGGGCAGCTACCTGGCATCCAAAGACCGCCAAGGTCTTGAAACTCTCGATCCCGAACGAGCAAGCAAGGTTCTCTCCCTGCTTGCCGCGCTATCCCAAACAGGCGCGCTTCTGAAGGGCACGCCGGACCTTCGGGCCGCGGGCGGATTCCCGGACCCCTTCGCGGGAGGCCCGGCTGTCTTCCAGGCTTTTGACCGTATGGTAGTGTCCGAGCAAAAGACGGTCAGCCTGGCCGGCCTGGCAATATGCGCTTTCGGAACCCTGGTTCTGATCTTTTGCAGGCGTCTTCTGGACGCTCGCGGGCTTGCGTTGACCGGCGGTATTGCTTTGGCGGCCACAGCATCCTTCACGATCTCAGGTGCCCTTTTCTCATCGGTGAGTGGCCGCTATACCTCGTGGGCCTTCCCTGTGCTCCCCTTGTCCATGGTAGGAATCCTTTTCGCCGGGCTTACCCTGTTGGGTTTTCTCAGGATATGGAGCGTGAGGTCCAGGATCGCGCATCTGCACAGGAAAGCCTACCCGAACGCGCCGGACAGTCCCCTTCACGGGAACGGGCCGGGCGTGGGCGGCAACGGTAACGAGGTCCGGACCACCGCGGGAGCTTGGGGATTGGCTTTGGCCCTCGCGGTTACGGCGGGAACGGGTCTTAAGGGGTCGCCGTTTTTCCCCTGCGCTCTGGCTTCCTCGGTTCTCATGTGCCTTTCGGTTGTCATTGAAGGCATACGTCTTAGGCACAATCGTTCCTTAGGCGCGTGGGTATGGGTAAACCGGGCTCTCTACCTTGCGCCGCTGGGCGCCGCCTTGCTTTGGGCCGGCTCTCCAACCGAGTCGGAGGTCCTGACTCGTCTCGGGACAGGGATTACGCACGTAAGTCCTGAAACCGTGGCCTCCCTATTGTCAGTGGCCGCGTCTTCGGCGTCCTTGATATCCACCTTCCGCTTCCCCAAACCTGCCGAAAAAAGACGCGGGCTGCTCCTGCTCGCCGAGATAATAACGCTGGCGGGAATGCTGGCGGCAGTCTTCGCCCTGCCAAAGATCACCCCAGGTTCCGTGCCCGCGCATGTTGTAGACTACGAGTCGCCGTCGGATTGGGCGGTCATCGAAGTAAGCCGTTCGGAGTCAAATGCCGGCGTGGCCCTTGATGCCACCCTGCTTGAGAGGCCGGCCTTCTTGGCCCTGGATATCAAAGATACGGTGAGGGCGAGGTCCGGGAGCACCCGCGCCGCCGTCTCTAAGGTTATGGGCATTGACGCCTTGCTCGGGGTATCTGAAGAAGACGATGGAGATTCCGAACCCTTCGAGCTGCCCTCCGGCAACTCGATAAGGCTCGTCTGGTGGTATCCGCCTGAGTTCGTGTTCTCGAAAGGACTCGGGCTGGACCCGAAAAGCATTATCAGCGTGGAGTTATCCGCCGTTTATCTGGGACGGTCGTACCCCGGGCCTACTCTCGAGCCTCCGGAAGCATCGTTAGCTAACGTGACAAGAGTGGCCAAATCCATCGTCCTTCGGTAGGTAGCCCCGGGCCCGCAAGAGCTAGGCAGCCTCGCCCGTGGGGGTTAGTACCTCGAGCCGGGCTGGTCAACAGCCTCCGGCAGGCGTGGCCATGGTCTCGGCCCCGGCGAACTGCTTCTCGTACAGGGACTTGTACAGTCCGCCTGAGGCTATGAGTTCATCGTGAGAACCGACCTCGCGGACTACACCCTGGTCGATGACGTAGATCCTGTCGGCGTTTCTGATGGTCGAAAGCCTGTGGGCGATAACAATGCTGGTGCGTCCCTTGAAGAGCTTCTCCAGAGCCTTCTGGATCATGAGCTCGGTATAGGCGTCCACCGAGGAGGTCGCTTCGTCCAGTATCAGTATCCTCGGGTCGGCCAATAGAGCGCGGGCAAATGAGATGAGTTGCCGCTGACCCACTGAAAGCCGGCTGCCCCGCTCCCGCACTTGAGTGTCGTAGCCGTCCGGCAGTTGCGAGATAAACTCGTGGGCTCCCACGATGGCAGCCGCGGCCTCGACTTCTTCATCGGTGGCGTCCAACCTGCCGTACCTGATGTTGTCCCGTATGGTGCCCGAGAAAATCACGGTGTCTTGAAGCACAATGCCCAGGTTTTCTCTTAAGGATTGGACTGTGACGTCCCTCACGTCGTATCCATCGATCAGCACTTGGCCGCCTTGGACATCGTAGAAGCGGCAGAGCAGATTTATGACCGAACTCTTCCCCGCGCCGGTAGGTCCAACAAGGGCAATCGTCTCGTTTTCCCTTGCCTCGATGTTCACGTTGTGAAGGACCGGAAGGTTGGGATCGTAACCAAAGGTGACGTCCTTGAACACCACGTGCCCCTTGACCCTGGGAAGCGCCACGGCGCCGGGCTTGTCTTGAACGTTGGGAACTGTATCCAGCACTTCAAATACGCGTTCGGCGGAAACAGCGGCGGCCAATACCTGGTTCCAAACTTCAACCAGGTTCCGGATAGGCCCGAAGAACCGCGTCACGTAGTTGGTAAACAACGCGATGGTCCCCACCGTAACGGCGGAGTCGCCAATGGACATCCTGAGCCCCCCGTAGTAGTACACCAGGGCGATGCCCACGGCGCCGATAACATCCACCAGCGGAAAGAAAATGGCGTGCAATTTGGCGGCGTCCATTTGAGACTGGAAGTTCTTCTCGTTGGTCTCGCTGAATTTGTCCGCGTTCAGGTTTTCCCTGGTAAAAGCCTGAGTGATTTTCATGCCTGAAATGGATTCCTGCAGGTTGGCGGTGATATCGGCGAGCCTGCGGCGGTTTCTGTGGTAGGCTGCCGTCAACCTGCCCTGGAGGCTCCAGACAGTTACGAACAACAGGGGTATCGTCACGAAAGTCACCAATGCCAGGGAACGGTTCTTCTGGAGCATGATGAACATAATGCCGAAAATGGTGACAAAGTCGGACAGCAAGTTCAGGGTTCCGCCTGACAGGAGCTGGTTGATGGCCTCCACATCGTTCACTACTCTAGACATAATGCGCCCGGCTTGGAGCTGGTCGTAGAAGTCCAATCCGAGGTCTTGAAGGTGGACAAACAGTCTTTTCCTCATGCTGTAGAGGATTTGTTGCCCGGTCCAAGACATGACGTAAGTCTGGGTGAACCTGAGCGCGGCGGTGAGCCCCTGAATCCCCAAATAAATGGCTATAAGCCTGTAAAGCCTGGCCAAATCGTTTAGGGGGATGATATCAAGTATTTGGCTTATTATGAGCGGACCTTGAAGGCCGAGGTACGATATGGCGATAACCAAGGCCATGGCAACGCACAACCTGGAAGCGTGGGGCAACAGGAACTCCTTGGTCCTGCCAAGGTGCTTGAAGTCTACCTCCTTAAGGTTGATCTCACCTACGTCGAGCCTTCCGCCCGGCCCCCTCATATTGAACCCCATCAGTTGCCACCGCCTTCCGTACCCGCCGCCTGACTTTGAGCCGGCGCAACATCCTGGCTCCTAAACTGGAGATTGTAGATGGCAGTATAAATGCCGTTTCTGCGAAGAAGCTCGTCGTGAGTCCCCTCTTCAGCGATCCTTCCCTTGTCCAGAACAATGATCCGGTCCGCGTTCCTTACAGTGGAAAGCCTCTGGGCAATAATGAAGGAAGTCCGGTCTTTCAAGAGCCTCGAGAAGGCTTCCTGGATTTTCATCTCTGTTTCCACGTCAACGCTTGAGGTCGACTCATCAAGTATCAGGATCTTGGCGTCCATCAGGAGAGCGCGGGCGATGGCCACCCTCTGCTTCTGGCCTCCCGACAACCCGACGCCTCTCTCACCGATGATGGTGTCATATCCGTTGGGAAGGGAGTCTATGAAGTCGTCGATATGGGCGGCGTGAGCCGCGGCCCTGATCTCAGCTTCGGATGCCCACGGCTTTCCGTAGGCGATGTTATCCCTAAGAGACGCTGAGAACAGGAAGGTCTCTTGGGTCACCACCCCGATCTGGCGGCGGAGACTTTCAAGGGTGACATCTCTCACATCGTGTCCGTCTACCAGAACGCGCCCCTTGGTCACGTCGTAGAACCGGGGGATTAGGTTCACCAGAGTGGTCTTTCCGGACCCTGTGCCCCCGAGAATGGCGATGGTCTCTCCGGGCTTCGCGGCAAGGTTTATGTTTTCTAAGACCATGTGCTCGCCGTCGTAGGCGAAGCTCACGTTCTCAAAGGTGACGCTGCCTGAAACGTCGGAGAGGGTCTTGGCGCCCGGCCTATTGCTGACTTCCGCCTTGGTGTCCAGTATTTCGAAGATGCGCTGGCTGGCCGCGGACGTCCTCTGAGCCCCGCTGACCCACATCCCAAGCATCCGTACCTGTTGAAGCACCTGCAAGATCAGGGCGTTGAAAGCGACTAGGGTGCCCACGGACAGGTTCCCTTTCATGGCTTCCCGTCCGCCCCACAAAAAAGCCAGGGCCAAACAGCTTTCGATCAAGAGGGTCATCAGGGAATCATTGAACGCCGACGTCCTTACGGTCTCAACGTTCCTTTGGAGGTAGGCGGTGTTGTCACGCTCAAACTTCTCGATCTCGTGCTGCTTTCTCGCGAAGGCCTTGACCGCCCGCTGGCCCGTGATGTTCTCCTGCAAAGTTGCGGTCATGACGGCCAGCTCCTGCTGAATAGCCCAGTAACGCGGCCGGATGACCGTCGCGTATATCTTGACCCGCCAGACCAAAAGGGGTACGGGGATTAGGGCTACCAGGGTAAGCCTCCAATCCAAGCTGAGCATCAGGATAGAGGTGGAAATCACGCGTATGGCCGCCGCCACGATATGGATGAGCTGGTGCGAGATAAAGTGCCTGGTCATTTCGACGTCCGCCGTGACCCTGGACATCAGCTGTCCGGTCTGGGCTTGGTCGTAGAAGCTGAAGGATAGCTGCTGGAGGTGCTCGTACAGCTTGTTTCTGATGTCAAATATGATCTTTTGGCCTGCCCAGGACATCCCGTACCTTTGTAGATACCCCAGCACCGCTCCCAGTAAGGATGCCCCGGCTATTCCCAGGGCCCCCCAAATCAAAAGGGACCACCGGGCGCCTCCGTATATCTGGTCGACTATGAAGCGGGCGATCATGGGCTGGAGAAGCTGGGTGCCGGTGATGCATAGAATGAGCACAAAGGTAGCAAGGTAGACTTTCCAATAAGGTCTGGCGAAACCCAGAAGCCTCTTTATGTTGCTCAAAGTCCAAGGACCTCCTCCGACCGCCACTCCAGAACCGTGCCTTTACGGGGCGCCTAACCCCTTCCCTTGGACGCCAGGTAAGTCGAAACCGGTTACTTCCACTAAGAGTGAATCGTATCACATTACCCCTGCCCCCTCAAGTATAACGCTACCCGAAACATTTTTCCGTTCGGTCACATCCGGGATCAAACGTACGATTTATATGGGTAGCCTTCGGAGATACCCTAGACGGAAGGTAAGGGAGCCGGACCTTGGAAAACGATCCTCTTAGGCGCGGAAGCAGGTGGTTGGGATAGCGATAGCGAAGGATCTACCGGGTGACTGGCGTATTGATCTCATTTATGGAACACTCTTCCAACGAAACGGTCGAATCCAGAGTCGCGAGAGCCCGGAACGGGGATGCCCAAGCGCGGGAAAACCTGATCCGTGACTATATGCCATTTGTCTTGAAGACGGCTTCGGCGGCGACCAGACGTTTTCTGGTGGTCGGGCAGGATGAAGAAGTGAGCGTGGCCCTTCAGGCGTTTGATGAAGCCTTGATGGCCTATACCAGCCCGAAGCCCGGGTTTGTGGCGTTCGCGGCCACAGTGATCAGGAGGCGCCTCATCGATTACTTCCGCAAAGAAAAGCGGAGGAATGAGGCACCCTTTTCGTCTCTGGTAAACGACGACGACGATGACTGGCCCGAAACCCTTGGAGCTCTTGAGGCGAATCCTAACTGGGAAAAAGTCTTGGAGCGAAGGGACGAGATGGACAGGTGGAGAGAACTCCTTCACCAGTACGGACTCAGTCTCGAAAGAGTGGTAAAACGAACTCCAAAACACGTTGACGCCAGGGAGAGAGCGATCCGTTTGGCCGCGCTGGTGGCGGAAAACGATGAGCTCCGCGGAAAACTTGTATCCAGTCACAAGTTGCCTGTGGATGACATTATTAGGATCGTAGGAGACAGCGTTCCGGTTTCAAAGAAGACCATTGAGAGACAAAAAGACTATATCACCGCTGTCGCGGTTATGTTGTCCTTTGACTTCCCGACCCTTCAGGAGTTTTTGGATGTCAGCGTAGCGAGGGGTGAACCCAGATGAACCGTAGACAAGCCATAGTCTTGGAGCGCAAGGGCAACAGGATGACGGTGATGACCAAGTCCGGGGAGTTCCTGACTCTTAAGGCCGCCCACGAAGGCGTTTTCCCGGGCGATGTCGTCACGCTGTCTCCTCCTGTGGCTTCTCAGATAATCTTCGGGCGCCTAATTCCGGCCCTGGCGCTGTCGGTTGTCATGATATTCCTGTCCTTTTTCGGCTACCACGAATACCTTATGGCCAGGCCGGCCGTGGCTTACATGACTTTTGATTCTTACGGCAGCATCGAACTTGAGATAAACGATAGAAACCAGGTCACTTCCGCTGTAGCATTGGACCAAGCGGGGGTTGAGATACTGAAGTCCATCGACTACAAGTTCAAACCTGTGGACGTTGTGATGGCGGAGCTGGTCAAGGCCCAGGAATCGAAGGGCTCGACCAATGTAGTTATCGCGTTGGTCCCCGTAGATGAGGACCGTGAGGTGAAACACCTGGAAGACATGGTGGTCACCGGCGTGGCCAAGGAGATTTGGGCGGAACCCGCGGGTCCCGGAGATACGGATCCTCCTCCAGCCGCTCCTGAAGTCTCGGTAGCTATGGTGACTCTGGACCTGGCGGCGCGTGAGGAAGCCAAGAAGATGGGAATCTCCGCGGGACGCGCGGCGTCCTGGGCCCTGTCCCATGTACCCGCGAAGCCCCAAGAGCCCGGCGAACCCCGAGTCGATCCTTCCCAAGAGCCTCAAGGGGAGCCTAGCGATATCATCAAGATATGGGACACCATCAGGAGCAAACTCCCTGAGGTCAACCTGGAGAACGTCATCCAGCAGGAAGAGCCGGAGAAGTATCTGAAGGACGTCACCAAGAAGTGGCTTAAGGAACTTGACAACATGCTCAAAGCCAAGGAAAAGGACAAGAACAAGGATAAAGACAAGGACAAGGACAAAGATAAGGGCGCGGACGACGACGCGCTGAAAGGCAAAGACAAGGATAAGGATAAGGATAAAGATAAAGGTAAGGATGTGGATAAAGGCAAAGACAGAGAATCCGTTACCGGAAAACCGGACCGTTCGGATGACCGGGAAAACACCCGGACCAAGCAACCTTCCAACCGCGGCGGCGACGTGTCGAGGTTTCGGGATCCGCGGCGTTGATCAGGCTCACGATTCACCATAGAATCAAGGTGACGGGCAGGTTGTCCGAAAGGTAGCCTCAGAAAGCCCGCAACCGGGAGGGCTATGGTGACCGACTCCCCGCGCGACGCGGCAAGTTTCTCCTTACATGACGATCCAGTGAGAAGCCTTACGAACGTATTCAGTTCGGGAGGGCTGGTTTCCCAGTTTGTTCCGGGATTCGAGGAACGTCCCCAGCAGCTCAAGATGGCACTCACGGTTTGGCGCGCCCTGGAAGAGGGCGGGCAGCTCCTCGTGGAAGCAGGCACCGGCACAGGCAAGTCACTGGCATACTTGTTCCCCGCCCTGCTACAGTCGGCAAGGACCGGAAAACGGGTTATTGTCTCGACTCACACAGTGAACCTTCAGGAACAGCTGATCAAAAAGGACATCCCTCTGGTGGCCGGGATGATGAAGCTTGCGGGGTTCGAGCCGAACTATTCCATGCTCAAAGGGCGCGGCCACTACCTCTGCCTCCGCAGGTGGAACCAGTCATATGAGTCGGTTCAGCAGAAGCTCTCGCTGTTCGCGCCGGACGAAACCGAAAAGATAATCATGTCGTTAGCCGAGACTGTGGAGGATGAAGACTGGCAAGGGGACAGGGACTCTCTCCCGTTCTACGTGCCTGACGCCGTCTGGGCGGAGGTCTGCTCGGAAGCGGACCGGTGTATGTCCCAAAAATGCAGGTGCAGAGAAAAGTGCTACTACCAGCGGCAAAAGAAGACACTTGAGAAATGCCACCTGATAGTGGTCAACCACGCGTTGTTCGTAGCCCACCTGGCCATCAGCAATGAAAGCAAAGGCCAGGCGGGGCTCTTGCCCGGGTTTGACGCGGTTATCTTGGACGAGGCTCATCACCTTGAGGACGTGACCCGGGGGAGCCTCGGCACCGAAGTGAGCGAACTCCGCCTAAAACGGCTTGCCGACGACACGGTCCGCAAGGCCACCGCGGGCAGCTTGGGAAAGGTCCTGGGTCCGGGCGAAGCCAGGCGGCTTAGGATAGTCTTGGACGACCTCGCGGGAGCGCTGGGAGCGGCGCTCAGGAAGGCGCACCAGGCAAGCAAGGAGAAGTCCCGGCTTCGAGATCCTGATTGCCTTGATGCCCAGCTGGTTAAGGAGCTCAGGGAAGTCAGCGCGTCCATGAAGGACTGGGAAGACCTGGATATTACCGAGGAAGAACGCTTTGAGGTCGGTGCCTTGCGAAAGCGGTTTCTGGCCCTCGCGTCGGACCTCGAAAGCATAAACCACCTGGAGGGCTCGGGAGATGCCTTCGTGTACTGGACCGAAGCCCAAGAAGGGCGCAGGCGCTCGGTAACCCTCAAACGTTCGCCATTGGAAGTGGGTCCGTATCTTAGGGAAGTCTTGTGGTCTCAGGTCGCCACAGCCGTCCTAACGTCGGCCACTTTGACTGCGGGCAACCGCTTCGACTACATAAAGAGCATGCTCGACCTGGACGACACCGAGGAGCTTGTGTTGGGGTCTCCCTTCGATTACAGAAGCCAAGCCATTTTGTGTGTGCCCAAAGACAGCCTCGGAAGAGACCCAAATTCCACAGAGTTCAGCGACTACGTTGCCCAAAAGGTGCTGGAGATAATCGACCTGTCCCGCGGAAGAGCGTTTGTGCTCTTTACCAACAAACGGTCTTTGGAACAAGTAGTGGAGCTTATCCGGGACCGGGTCGAAGAGAAGGGGTATCCCGCGCTCAAACAGGGCGACACCTCTAGGGAAACCCTTCTTAGGCGGTTCCGGGAGGCTGGAAACGCGGTGCTCTTTGGGCTGGACTCTTTCTGGGAGGGCGTGGACGTTCCGGGCGAAGCGCTGTCTTGCGTCGTGTTGGCTAAACTCCCTTTCCCGGTTCCAGATGACCCGGTGATGGAAGCCAGGGAGGAACTTTGGAGAATGAAAGGGCTCGTACCCTTCGCCTACTACACTCTCCCGGTGGCCACTCTCAAGCTGAAACAGGGCTTCGGCCGTCTTATCCGGACAAAGACAGACAGGGGCGCGGTCGTACTTCTGGACCCCAGGATACTGACGAAATCTTATGGAAGGTCGGTGCTGAAAAGCCTTCCGCCGGCCCGCTTTACCGATGACATAGAAGAAATAGCGAAGGCGGTGCCTAACTGACACCGCCTTCATGAGCGCTCTGTCTACTTGAGGATGTCCTTCAGGGCGCCCAACAGCTGAACAACGTAGTGCCGTCTCGCGTTGGTGCCCATGAGCCCGATCCTCCAGATCCTGCCCTTGAACACTCCGAGCCCGGCGCCTATCTCTATGTTGTATTCCTCCAACAGTGTCTTCCTCACCGCTGCCTCGTTAATCCCGTCCGGAGTCCATACCGTGGTCAGGCTGGGCAGTCTGAACGGTTCGTTGACCACAGGTTTGAGACCCATGTCCGCAAGGCCCTCAATCAAGGCCGCTTGCGCCTCTTTGTGGCGCTTATACCGGGCCTCGAGTCCTTCCTCCTTAACGATGGTGAGGGCTTCGTGCAGGGCGTAAATCATGTTGATGGGAGCGGTATGGTGGTAGAAACGCTCAGATCCCCAGTACCTCTGGATCATCCCCAAATCAAGATACCAGCTCCTGCACTTGGACTTCCGGTCCCTAATAAAAGCCGCGGCGGCCTCATTGACCGTCACCGGAGCCAGTCCGGGGGGGCAACTCAAACATTTCTGGGTGCCTGAATAGACAAAGTCCAACTCGAGCCTGTCGACGGGAACATCCATGCCGCCCAGGGAGGTGACCGCGTCGACTATGACACGCATCCCCGCCTCATGGGCCAACTCCACGATCTCATCAAGCGGTTGAAGCACGCCTGTGGACGTCTCGGCGTGAACGATGGCCAAGAGCTTGGCGCCTGGATTCTTCCTTATGGCCTTCTTGACGTCTTCAGGGTCGATAGGCTCGCCCCAGGGGCTCTCAACCTTAACCACTTCGGCTCCGGCCCGCTCGGCCACATCGACCATCCGGTCTCCGAAGATGCCGCAAGTGCATACTATCGCCTTGTCGCCCGGTTCCACCATGTTCATGAAAGCCGTTTCCATGCCCGCGGAACCGGTGCCAGAGATGGGAATAGTCAGCTTGTTCTTGGTGTTAAAGACGTAACGCAGGAGTTCCGTGGTTTCGTCCATGATTGCCACAAAGTCCGGGTCCAGGTGTCCCAGTGTCGGTTCAGACAGGGCCCGAAGGACTCTGGGGTCTGAGTTGCTCGGCCCCGGTCCCAGTAGAAGTTTTGCCTTAGGGTTTCTCATAACCGTAGGTCGTCTCCTTTCCTATACTGGATGCCGCGCCTGCATCTTGGTATCCCAACGCCACAGGTCCGGCGCTAAGGCCACGCGTGGCGTGAAAACCGTTCCTCAAAAATGTGGATCAAGTCTTTAAGCGCCGATGCGGCTGCCCCAACCACATCGGAGGCGCCTCCCGAAACAACCACGTCCCCCAATTCCTTGGAAGAGAACCTGACCGCTTTCGATGTCCCGGGCAGCGCATGGAACGGGTGTCCCGCAGGGATGGGACACGGCTTCACCGATAGGCTGACACGGGCAGTGCTACCTGAGACACAAGTAGCGAGACCGGTGCCCCAGCCGGACCTCCCGCTCCCCGCCTGGTCGCCAGTCAGTTTGGCGGAAGCCAAGAGCCTTATGGGCGTGCCGCTTTCCGCCGCTTTCCTCACTTCCTCTCCTGACAGTCCGGTTATACCTTCCCTCTCCACGTCCCGCAACTTGAGCCCGAGCCCCCAGATGGTGTTAGCCAGGATGAGCAGTTTGGCCGCCGAATCGAAACCTTCCACGTCCAATGTTGGGTTAGACTCAGCGACTCCAATGGACTGGGCTTCCGCTAAAGCCTGTCCATAAGTCTTCCCTGAAGCCATGGAATTAAGGATGTAGTTGGTAGTCCCGTTGAGGACCCCTTCTATCTCCACGATTTCTGAACCCGCCATTGAGTAAAGCGCGGTGTCGACTGTGGGAAGCGCGGCGGCCACGGCGCCGCTGTATTTCAGACTCACGTTTTTCTGAGTGGCCAGAGACACGAGGTGCTCGTAAGATACGACCAGGGGCCCTTTTGCCAAGGTAATCGCCGAAAATCCCATGTTCATAGCGGTTATCAGGTGGTCCAAGCCGGGTTGGCCGCTTCGGATGTCGGTTGGGGTAGCTTCGACTACAACGCCGGGGCCTATGTATGCCGCCTTTCGCAAGATCTCTTCGTAGGATTCGGAGGGTAAGTACTCGCAGTCGTCATTCCTGAGCCCTGTCCCGTTATGGGCTGTGCCTGAAGCCGGGCTCTCTCTCCACCGCAGAACTTGAGGTAAAGTGAGCCCGGTCTTGGAGTAAAGGGTTCCTTTACTGCTCACCACCGCCCTAAGCACAGGCGAACAGCCGGTACGGTCCCTCAGGTAATCCGCTTTGTCAAGCAGAAGGCGGGCAAAGTTCATGCCTACCCGCCCGGGACCGTTAAGGATCACCTGCACTTCCATATGTACGCCCCCCTCTGAAACCCAAGCCCTATTCCACAAGCGGCAAGCCCAATTCAGTGAGGATCCTACGTATTTCCGCCTTTTCCGGTTCTCCCGCGGGAAGCATTGGACGCCTCGGAGGACCTCCGTAGTAGCCGATCATATCCAGGGCCGCCTTTAAGCCGGCCACACCGAATCTGGACGTCACCGCGGCGTTCAAAGCCAGGAGGGATTTCTGCAGCTTCTGGGCTTCCTGTATTCTTCCTTGGGTCGCCAGTTCGAGGAGCTCCACGCAGAGGTCCGGTACTACGTTGGCGGTCGCCAGAGTGCCGCCCACGGCTCCCATTATCACCGAAGGCAAGAGGAAACTGGCCGAACCGGCAAACACGGAGAAGTCGTCGGGGACCCCTCGTAAAATCTCGGAGATCTGCACTATGTTGCCGCTGGAATCCTTGACCCCCACGATGTTGGGGTGCTGGGATAAGCGGACCACGAGGGAACTTGAAATGTTGAGGGCTGTGTTTCCTGGCATGTTGTAGACGAGAATGGGGATCGGAGACGCATCGGCAACGTCTTTGTAGTAGGTTTCCAGAGCGGCATCCTTCATGTTGGCCTTGAAAAAGCTTGGGTTCAACACTAAGGCCGCGTCCGCGCCGGCTTGAGCCGCTTTCCTCACCAAGCGAATAGTCGCCCTGGTGCTTTCCATTCCCGCGCCGGCAATCATGACCTTGTCTTTGGGCAGGCACTTACGGACAAAGCTCCAAACCTCGACCTTTTCATCTTCGTCGATGTAAGGAGCCTCACCGTTTGACCCAAAAACCACTAGGCCCGCCAGGCGTGTCTTGCCCCATTTGGCGACGTTCTCTTCCAACTTGTCGTAGGCGATTTCCTCGTCAACGAACGGCGTGGGAATCGGGGCGAATATGCCTCTAAACACGGCGGTCTCTCCTTTCCCGTGAGTACCGTCTATATGATTTCGCCATGTACCCTCCCTGTCCTGCAGCAAAAGAAAAGTGGCGAGACTAGCCCGCCACTCTGAGCAGACACCTTTAGGCATCTGCGGTAACGCACGAATCCTTGAAAATCTATACGCGAATCGAGATTAGCTTTAGCCAGTTCCCGAGGAGGAACTGCATCCTACCGAGGAACAACGACACACGGGCCATGACTGTGTTGCCGAACGCCGCTCCAAAGGCGACCATCATCGTGATTCGCCCGATCTTGGAGATGCCTCCCTGCACACCCTTCTTCTGTAGCGTGAACAAGAAGTATACCAGCGCCGTCACGGTGCCGACCACGTATATCCAGTTGGAAGTGGTCGTCCACCAGTCACCGGTTCCCCACAGCGGCAGGAACGTCGCTCTCACCTGGTCCACGAAGAACGGCTTCATGTCCTTTGACAGAACGTAGCCGGTACCGATACCCAGGGTGAAGCACAGCGAGTACCTGGACAACCAAGCGATGGGCTTAATATACCGCGTGTACATCAAGAGACCGACAATGATCGGGACGATCCAGTGAAGCTCGCCCTTGCCGATCAACTGGTCCTTAACGTTGGGCCGGACATATTGGAAATATGACAGGGCCACAGTGTACCCGGCGAACAAACCTACGAAGGTGTGTTCCGCGAAGCGGTACGCCGGGTTGTCTTTAAAGATGACCGTGATCAACAGGATCGTGAATATGGCCTGCAAATGGGTTCCCACGTTCACTAAGGTCTCAGGCATTCCAGTTTCACCTCCCTAATTTGGGCCAACCCGGCTAGCCCTTCTTATTCCGGGTAGCGTAGTAGCCAATGTTCCCCAAGATCATGAACAACAAAATCAAACCGTGAGAGAAGGACTGAGCGTCCATACCCGCCATAGCAGGGCCAGGGACACCAACCAGCGCTTCGTATTCGGCGGCACCCTTCATGCCCGCGATCAAGGCCTTGATCTGACCCGACTGGACGAACGGCATGATGCCGGGAACACTAACCGAAATGGCCGACTCTATAAGCGGGATATTGAGGGGACCCGTAACGTGCTTGATATACTGCTGCTCACCGGGAGTACCGGTGCAGAAGATGATGATCAGGTCGGCATCCTTAATGGTCTTGAACTGGGACATGAGCGGGAGAGAGCTAAGTTGGTTCTGCCTATGGTCAATTCCTTTGGCAGCCTCATTCACATCGTTGATCAAGGCGGGCAGCAACACTTCGCCACCAGGCTTGTATCCGATGTTTACCCAGTCCACTCCGTACTGCTTATCTGGAAACTCCTTTTCCACTATGCTGAAGGCCATCTCAGCCATGTCTCCGGCCTGTTGCCACATTCCGGCGCACACGAACTTGAAATCCTTCTTGAACCCCTGCCTGATTATGGCTTGAGCGGCAGGAATCAGTTCGGTAACACCGCCGGACGAGAACTCCATGCCCAGCCAAACGATGCTGCCGTTAGGCATGGCTTCGATATAATTGTAAGCGTCGATGGTGGCTTGCGAAGGTACGATAGCCATGCCAATCGGGTTCAGCAGAGCCAGCGCGATAACGAGTATCATCAAAGCGTAGATAACTCGTCTGTCAACGTTAGCTATTTTTTCCCACACGGTTGTTCACCTCCTTTTGTCTTGGAATGTTATTCTCCTGTACCGCCAAGGTACCCGCGTTCAATTCCGAGCATGATGCGCAGCGCTGTGGCGATACCACCCAGAGCGGCGCCGATCTGAATTCCTCTCATGCCGGCGGAGTTAGGCACCCTGAGCAGCCAGTCCGCCGCGGTGGCAAAAGCCTGGTTGCCGCCCAAAAGCATGGCTCCAAGAGGAACTCGGCCCAGCATCATGATGAACGCGACGACCAGAAGTATGCCGGCTTCCATACTGCGGATCCTAAAGGACCTGTAAGCTGCGGAACCGATATAGAACACCAGCGTTGAATATACGGTAGCGTTCATCGGCGAGATGATCATCTTGTACATGAAGTTCCAGCCCACGTGGGTGGTGCCCTTGAACCAGAAGATGCTCACAAAGAACATCCCGAACATGCACAGCATGAGCCAGAGGCTGAAAAGCCAGCCCTCTCTCTTGTTCGCCACGCGCCGCCCGTGGATCTGCGCCAGGTTGACCATACCGATGGCCACTACTATGGCGTCAACTGAGAGATACCATTTATCGAGAAGATCCTTCATCGTGGCCAAAAACTCCACGCCTGTGAAGTAGTTGGACACAATGTAGATCAAGGCTACGATGAAGCATATGGCTAGCGGGACTTCCTTCTTCACCCGGTACACCTCCTCTCGGTTGATAAGCTATCTTGTAATGGGATACCTACTTGGCCAGAAGGTCTTTCAGGAACGGGCTGCCGACACTGACAAGCAGAGTGCCAAGGACTATCAGGACGACACCGCCCATTTTGCCCCAGTCCTGAGCGACCAAGCTGCCCAGAAGAACGGGCTCTCTGCTAAGGTAGGCACTGGCTGCATAAAGCTCCTCACCGATGAGGCAGTAGTCGCACGCTGCCACAAAGAAGGGGATCTGCGCGGTGTTGGCAGTACCTGCGATCTGGATAGCACCAGCCGCGGCACCGACCTCGGCGAAGATCAAGGACTCCGCCCAGAAGGCACCGAGAAGCAGGTTGGCGGCGGGCTTTTCGCGATACATAATGCCCGTAACGCCGGTGGCGTAAGCAAACTGGTCGTTTGAAATCCACCGCACGTTCTCAGGCTTGAACGCGTCGGGTTTGCCGGCCTCAATATACGCCTGCTTAACGATGGCTTCTGACATGTTGTAAACGATAACGTTCCTGTTGGTGTCGATAAGGTCAGTGTCGTACTTGGCGCACTGCTTAGCGACGTAGCTCAGAATGGACATCGCGGCCAAGGTCTGAGCGTTCTGAACGTCACCGATACCTGGAGCGAAGTGAACCGGCCTGCCCATTTCTGTGCAGCGACCGATCGCTTCGTCCATGGCGTCCAGTCCAGCCACCTTGTAGATCTCGGGGATCTTCATGCCCTTCCGTGCCCTGGTAATCATGACGATCACAGTCGCGAGGAACACGGCTTCAAACCAAAAGGAAAAGACATAACCAGCGGCAATTTTCATTGTTTCACCTCCTTGTGTGATTCTTGAGACTAGAGATTCGTCGCCCGCGCGATAATTCCTTCATTATCAAATAACTTGTTCCTTGTCCCATATGACTCCAAATATTGCCACCAATGCCAAAGTCGCAAGAACTCACAAGGTAACGGAAGATCCCGCGCGTAAAAGGCGGAAAAAGGGGTGCTTGCTCGAAAAAGGAGTTAATTTGGGGGAAATGCGTCCTTCCCGCGGTAAACATTGGCGGCCTTGGAGCCTTACCGCGGCTCAAAGGCCGCCCGTTCTAACCAACGTTTCTAGACGCTAGAAACGTTTCGTGAAGAGGCCGTAAAGCGCCAAACCTACGGCAATCAAGAAGAAGAAGTAGTACGCCGCGGCGAAAGCGCGCTTAGCCGAAGGATTCTCTTCATTGGCACGCGCCAGCGCGTTCGTCCCAAATCCCATGGTGATGCTGCCGAAAACGGCAACCATCCACCATTGGGCTTTGTACGCGTAATATAGAGTGGCCACGGCGAAAACCACCGCGTTCCTTATAGCGGCCTTAAGGCGGCTCTGAGCGCTGGCCGCTTTCCCGGTATTCCCACCGCGCGCTCCGGCGTCTCCTTTGCCTTGTCTACCAGTCCGTTTCCCTTTGCCCATGAATCCACCCCACCGCTATAATATCCGGCACCGTCTTAGTATGCGGCGGGCGCGGTTTAGCACTCGCTGTAGCCGCAAGCCATGCACTTCTGGCAGCCTTCGACGTGCACCAGACTCCATGTGCCGCATGAGGGGCAGAGGCTGAATCTCTTGCCGGGAGTCAAGGGCAACGTATCCTGCACGGGACCTGTCTCCTCCGCCTCGTCCTTGGGGCCTTCCGAACCGTACTGCAAGTACTCGTCGAGGAACTGGCCGATAGCGTCAGGTACGGACCTTACCCGGTTCGGGCCAAACCCGATGGCTCTGGAGCCGCCAATGCCCTGGAGTTGGTCGGCAACCTCCTGAGGATCCACGCCGGACCTTAGCGCGATAGATATGAGCCTGGCGATGGCCTCGGTAAACGCCGATACGTCGCTGCCCGCTTTACCGATCTGGGCGAAGAGTTCTACAGGATGGCCCTCGAGAGTGTTCAGGGTCAAGAAGAGTTTGCCGACAGGCGTCTCCTTCATTGCCGTGAACCCATCGAGTCTGGACGGTCGCTCGATAGGCCTGACTCTGCCCCAGACGCCGTTCACACGGGTCTTGCCCTTTTCCTCAGGTTTGGGCGTATCGCCGAACAGCGTCTCCTGGCCTGTCGCCCCGGAAGCCGCGCTTCCCTTCTTGTCGGCGCCTACCGTCAAGACCTGTTCTTCCCTACTGCCGTCCCGGTAGACCGTAACTCCCTTGCAGCCCAGCTTGTTCGCTAGGATAAAAACTTGCTTGACGTCATCTCTTGTGGCTTCTTTGGGGAAGTTTACAGTCTTGGAAACCGCGTTATGGGTGTGCTTCTGGAAAGCAGCCTGCATTTTGATATGCCATTCGGGAGTAATCTCGTGGGCGGTAACAAACACCTTGCGGATTTCTTCCGGGACTCCTGAGACGTGTTGCAGAGACCCCGCCGACGCGACCTTCTCCATCAATTCGTCCGAATAGAAGCCAAGCGCCTTTGCTACACGCTCAAACCTCGGGTTGGCTTCGACCATGCTCTTCCCAAGCACGTGCCTAGTGAAGGCTAGGCTGAACAACGGCTCAATGCCTGACGACGCTCCGCAAATGATGCTTATTGTGCCGGTCGGGGCGATAGTGGTCGTTGTGGCGTTACGCACCTTCAGCCCCTTAGCGGCGAACACGCTTTTCTCCCAGTTGGGGAACACGCCCCGGCTCGCCGCCAGTTCGGCGGACTCGGCCATGGACTCCTTCTCAATGAATGCCATCACCTTTGTGGCAAGGTCCAGCGCCTCTTGGGAGTTGTACGGAATCTTCAGATCGAGCAGCATGTCGGCCCAACCCATAATCCCGAGCCCAATCTTCCTGTTGCCGCGGGCCATCTTGTCGATCTCGGGCAGTGGGTATTTGTTGGCGTCGATCAGGTTATCTAGGAAGTGCACTCCCGCACGAACTGCCGCCGCCAAGCCATCCCAGTCAATGGCTTTCTCCAGATCTAGGTCAGTTCCCCAAACTGACCTAGTGAAGCGTCCGAGGTTGATCGACCCCAGGCAACACGCTTCGAACGGCAAGAGAGGCTGTTCACCGCAGTTGGAGACTACAAAGCCGTTGGCAATAAAGCTGTGACTGAACGGCTCAGTAAGGTCGAAGACCTCCTTTTCTCCCACAGGCTCGACTGATTCCACGATATCCTCGGCAGCCTGTCGGTAGAATCCCCTCGTCCTTCGACTTGTTGACTCGATAACTCCAGCGTGCTTGTCTCCGAGAAACCCGATTTCTTCAAAGAAGCGAGGCAGGTTCTCGGCACTGACTTGTAACTCGTAGCACACGCCGTCACAGCGATAGGTGCGTTCGTTTCCACCCCGGCTCCGGTATTGGAAGGAATCCCGCGGCTCCCTGCTTCGATCGTAGATAGTTGAACGGATACCGAAGTTCAGTAGGAGCTTCTGAACATCTCTTAGGAGATCAACGGACTTGGATGTCAGCCTCACGTAAGTTGTCCCGTTGTTGTGGTTCGCCACAGTACCGTCCGCTGTAAACAGAGCCTGAAGGAACCCAGTAACAGCGTCCTTGGGAGCTGTGAAAACGCTATATGGAACCCTCTTTTGCCCAGCTTTAACTGCCTTGACCCCAAGTTTCTCGAAGAAACTCACTAACCACTTCGAGTGGTAGCTCAGGTGATATACACCGTTTGATCGCAATACCGGTTTGACGTCAACTCCATACCAGTCTGTCATTACGTTATGGATGACGGACATAACCTCCGAGTCACTCGCCGCGAAGGTGAATCCCACTCTACCGTTCTTGTCCGATTCTCTCAGCCAACCATCCCCTACAAGCCACCCCAGCACGATCCCAAGTTCCCGGGACCAAGTCTGGGGAAGTCTCGTCCTGTAGGTTCGTCCATTTCGACCACGGTGTTCATTGCAAACATCCACAGGCAATTTGCTTTCGCTTGAGAACTCGCCGGCGCCGGACTGCACCAACACTCTGTCTTCGCCTATTCGAAGGTCTCCAGCTTTCACCCAACCGCGAGTAGTCATCATCTTGTGGTCAGGAGTGACTTCTATGGACATCCCGTGCTTAGTGGTCACACGAACAACCGGCTTCACTCCTGATCTGAACGCACGAGATATGACAGACCAATCCGTGCCCGGTTCGATAAGCGGCTGGCCAGTAGTGGCATCAATGCTTCCAGGCGAACCTGCTACACGCTTGTCGATCATTATGCGCAGGCCACCAGTGCTCCAACGGCGGACTATCTCGTCCAGCCGTAGCAAGCCTTCCTCAGTAGGTACGAGAGCATCTCCTGTGATGCACGGGTTAGTGCTCTCTATCTCACCCAACGCCGGCGTGGGGTTGTCCTTGTTCAGGCGGTCGAGGAAGATGATGCCCGGTTCCCCGTTCTTCCAGGCCTGCTCGACGATGGTCTCAAACACCTTTCGGGCGTTTGCCTTGCCGACAACCTGCCCGTTCCTGGGGTTCACCAGGTCGTAGTCAGTCCCGGCTTCCACCGCTTCCATGAACTTTGAGGTAATCCCCACTGATATGTTGAAGTTGGTGAGTTCTTTGGTATCTGTCTTGCAGGTAATGAACTCCAAGATGTCAGGATGGTCCACCCTGAGGATGCCCATGTTGGCTCCGCGCCTGACGCCGCCCTGCTTAACGGCCTCGGTAGCGGCGTTAAAAACTTTCATGAAGGATACCGGACCCGAAGCCACTCCCCCGGTGGAGCGGACCACGTCATTCTTTGGGCGAAGCCTGCTGAAGCTAAAACCGGTGCCGCCTCCGGACTGGTGTATCAGCGCCGCGTATTTCAACGAGTCAAAAATGCTGACCATGGTATCGTCCACGGGCAACACAAAACAGGCCGACAGCTGCTGCAACTCGCGCCCCGCGTTCATAAGGGCCGGCGAGTTGGGCATAAACTTGCCCTCCGCCATCAACTCGAAAAACCGTTGGGCTGTGGCTCTAAGCCGTCCCCGGTTAGCGTTAACGGCCGCCTCAACGTCTTCCCAGGACGCGGTCATGTCCCCTTCTTCCACTAAACGCTTGTGAGCCATCCTGAGGGTCGCCCAATCCCACTCCGAAACGTCCAGGAGTTCGCCGTCAGCGCCGCCATCGTCTGGAGCTCCGGACATCTCACAGACCCTTTCGGCTTTACCTGCCGCTTTTCCGCGGCCCTTCTTCTTTAGCGCGGGACAGTGAAGGACATCCATCAAGGCGATGTTCTTGGCTACCCGCCACAGCATGTCCGCGGGAGTCTCAATCGGCTTGCCCGATTCGTCCTTTCTCAAGTAGCGCTTCTCCAACACCGCCATGGCGTTTTCGCTGAAACTCACCTGCACGTTTTTTTCTCTGTCTTCCGACACCGCTATTCCTCCTACCCGCTATGTAGGGATTCAAGACTTTCGACTCCGCTCCCCGAAACACGTTGAGCCAAAACTACATAAACGCGCACCCTCAGTTCTTTGCCTTGGCATCCCTATCCGAAAGCACTCTTTGAACCTCATTGAGGAAACCGTCCAAGTCTCGAAACTCCCTATACACGGAAGCGAACCGAACGTAAGCCACCTCGTCGATTTGGCGTAGCTTATCCATAACCAGTTCGCCCGTCTCTTTGGACGTCACTTCGCCTTTGCCGGTCTCTCGAAGTTGGCGCTCGATATCCAATGCCGCCGCTTGAAGAGTCTCCAGCGGGATAGAACGCTTCTCACAAGCTTTCAGCATTCCCGACAGGATTTTCTCGCGGGAAAACACCTCTCGACGGCCATCCTTCTTAATGATCACCAACGGAGCTTCTTCGACCCGCTCGTACGTTGTGAAACGGCGCTCGCATCGAGGGCATTCGCGGCGGCGGCGAATAGAGGAAAAATCCTCGGTAGGACGCGACTCCAAAACTCTGGAGTCAAGATAGCCGCAGAAAGGACATTTCATGGATGCCACCTCGAAGAGAAAGCGCAGCAGAAGCGCACATTTGTTTCCGCTATATCTGGGTGCCTTTCTCTTCTTCTACGCTACATCTTGTATTCCTTGTGGATACTTACGTCTTTGCGGATTTCTCGTTGGCCCGAGAAACGAAACGGTCGTAGTTCACGAGGAAGCGTTCGTGGGTTCCGGTCCCTATCAGTTCCACTCCGTCGTGGGCTTCGACGTGGAAAACCAGTCGTCTACCGTCGATTTCTGTAAGGCGAGCCGTGGCTGTGACCGTCAATCCGGGAGGAGTAGCGGCCAAGTGGCGCACGTCTACCAGAGTCCCCACCGTGACCTCTCCGGGTTCCATGTAAGGCTCCAGCGCGTTGACCGCGGCCATCTCCATGAGCAGGACAAGGTTTGGAGTGGCAAACACCGGAACAGCCCCGCTCTTGCATGTCGAGGCGAGCGTGTCCCGAGTTACCTCCACCTCCGCGCGGCCCGTGGTCCCCAACGGTACGTTCTTCATCGGTTCAGCAGCTCGTAAGTCAAGTGTGTTTTCACGTTAAGGGACTGAATAACCGGGCACACCTTCTCGGTAAGGCCGAGGTAGTGCTGGAGCTTCTCCGTGGACAGTCCCTGGCACGAGACCGTGTAGTGAAGGTGAATGTCGGTGAATCTCTTAGGGGTCGTCTCGGAACGTACTCCTTCAGCCTTAATATCTATGGCTTCCGGAGTCAGGCCATCCCGTCCCATGATGGCTTTCAAGGTGGCGCCGCTGCATCCGACAACCGCCATGAGCAGCAATTCCATCGCACTGGGGCCTTCCCCGCCCGCGGTCACCTTCGCGCCTGAATCGTTCTCGCACAGCACTAGGTCATTTCTTACGCTTCCGGACACTTTCATTGTCAAAGCCATGAGATTCGCCTCCCCACGCACGCGACAGTGCAACCTAGTCCGCCAACATGTAAAATCATAATGTCTCGCAGTGAAGAAGAAAAGGGTGAATATGGTGCCCCGCCCAAAAGAAAAAGATATCCTCAGCCCAGAAGCCGTAAGGTGCCTTCAGAGACTCCCAAAAGACTTCTATAGAAGACGGGCCCTGGACGTGGCTCCCGATGTTATAGGTAAGATCCTGGTTCACGATACCGGAGACGGGATTACCGCGGGAATCATAACCGAAACCGAGGCCTACGAAGGACCGGAAGACCGGGCTTGCCACGCTTTTGGAGGACGCCGCACCCAAAGGAATGAACCGCTGTACGGCCCGCCCGGCCGGGCCTACGTGTATTTCACCTACGGCATGCACTTTATGTTCAACGCGGTAGCGGCCGAAGAAGGGACGCCCCACGCTGTCCTGGTCCGGTCCGTTTGGCCTGTGGGCGGAGTTGACTTGATGCTCAGGCGGCGAAACGGCAGACACCCCTTGACCCAAGGTCCCGGACGCCTCTGCCAGGCCATGGGGATCGGAAGGCAACAGAATACCGCGGACTTGGAAACAGGTCCCCTGTACATCGCGTATCCACCGGAGGGCTTCCCCGACCGAGCCGCCTTGTCCCACAACATCAGGACAACGCCCCGAATAGGCGTGGACTACTCGGGCGAAGCCAAATACTATCCCTGGCGATTCGTAATCCCCGAAACCGACTTGCCGTATTTATACCCCCAATTGGCCGAATAATAAGGCTGATTCGAGCCTAAGCGCCTCATTCTGACTTGCGCGCGCCGGGCTTTCCGTCTTGGCCGGGCTCGGCCTTAACGCAAGATGAGGAGGTATCTCCTTGGATAGATCTCGCGCTCTCTCACCTGTCTGGAGCGGCGCTCTCGCGGGACTTGTCGCCGGATTCCTCTCGGGTATCGTCTTGCAGCAAATGTGGATCCTGACCCCGCTGCCGCTCATGTTCGGTAGGCCTCCCGGAGTGGGGACCGGCTGGATAATCCACCTGGCCATCGCCGTCCTTTTTGGAATCATCTTTGGAGCCGTCTTTGGCGCCGTCCTGCGCGGAGAGGATCCGAGACTGGGGGCCACCCTGGTTTCAGGCGCGGTTACCGGCGCGGCGGTGTGGGCGATCGGCCCCCTGTTCTTGATTCCCGTCCTTCTCGGGCTGCCTCCCCAATTTGGCCTCGCATCCAGATGGTTAGATGTTGGATTGGCCTACCTTCTCTACGGCCTTGCCCTCGGAGGCCTGTTCTTTCTCATGACGAACAAGACCGAAAGGAGAGTATGACCGTGGTACGGCGGCTCTTTTTCGTTGCCCTACTGGTGGTTTTCGTAGTAGTGTCGTTCCTTACGCTGGCAGCTGAGCCGGCGAGAGCGGATGTCAACATCCACCTACCGGCAGGGTATCAAATCGAGGCGGTGGCGACCGGCCTGACCTTTCCGACCTCTGTGGCATGGGATTCGGAAGGCCGAATGTACGTGGTTGAGGCCGGTTACGCTTACGGACCGAAGGAAGTCGGCCCTGGGCGCGTCCTTCGCATAGACGCGGAGAAGTACGAGGTGGTCTTGGACGGTCTTAGCTCGCCCGCGACGGACGTCAAGTTCTACGGGGACGACATGTACGTCGCCCACCGTGGGTTCCTGTCGGTCTTAAGGAACGGCGAGCGCCAGGACCTGATACAGGGGCTTCCCTCAGGAGACCACTATACCGGAGAGATCGCCATCGACTTAGAAGAAGGCTGGATCTACCTGGGTAACGGTACCACGACCAACTCGGGCGTCGTCGGCGATGACAACTTCCGGTTCGGATGGGTTTCGGAGCATCCCGACTGGCGGGACATTCCCGCCAAGACTGTTACCTTGACCGGAGTCAACCTGTCCTGCCCAGACCTCCGGACCCCAAATCCCAGCGACCGGGTGGAAACAGGGGCCTTCGTCCCATTCGGCACACCCACAAAAGAAGGCCAGACCATCCCCGGGCAGACCAAAGCAAGCGGAGTTGTGCTCAGGACAAGGCCGAACGGAACCGAAACCGAGGTCTACGCCTGGGGGCTAAGGAATCCCTTTGGGCTCGGCTTCGATCCGTCCGGACGGCTTATCGCGGTAGACCAGGGTTATGACGATAGAGGCGTCCGTCCTGTGGCAAACGCCCCGGACATCATCTATGTGGTAGAGAAAGACAAATGGTACGGCTGGCCCGATTATTCGGGCGGGATTCCCATCGACGACCCGCGGTTCCAGTCCTCTCTTCCCGGATGGCCTCCAAAACCGCTGTTGGCGAACCCGCCCGAACCTGAAGAACCCCTGATGCTGCTGCCTCCCCACACCGCGGCCATGAAGTTCGACTTCGCTCCTCCGGGGTTTGATACTGCCGGAGCCATGTACTTGGCGGCTTTCGGATCCGGCGATCCGGTAACGGGTCTGGCCGGCGGAGAGACGGGCAGCCGCGTGCTGCGCATTAACTCGGATACGGGAGAGATGGAGATCTTCATCCAAAATAAGAACGGCAAGCCTGCCGGGCGAAATCTAACCGGCCTAAACCATCCGGTTGACGTCAAGTTCGGGCCCGATAGCTGCATGTACATAGTGGACTTCGGAGTGTTTGAGACGAACGGCCAGGTACCCAACGCGGTACCCAACACCGGCGTAATCTGGAAGGTCTGCAAGCAGCGGTTCGGTTTTCGGGAAGTGGGATACGGGGGCAACATCCAAAAAGGAGACAATCCGTGGAACCCTGACTACGAACCGCTCAAGGCCAGGCTGCAAGAATACCTGAACGGACTTGGAACCAAAGCGGAATGGGGCATTTTCTTCAAGGACCTCACTTCCGGTAGTACCATGGGCATCCAGGAAGACCTCCCCGTTCCGGCAGCCAGCACGGTCAAGGTACCTGTAGTTCTATACGCGGCCACTTTGGCTTCGGAAGGGAAACTGTCCTGGAACGAACAGCTCACTTACAAAGCGGAAAGGGACTGGCGTGGCGGCGCGGGTTCATTACAGTTCACGGCCAAGGACGGGGACGTCTTCACCATACGGGAACTCGCCGAAAAGGCAATCACCGAAAGCGACAACATAGCGTGGAAGATGCTCGAACGGAGGCTGGGACTTCAAAACATAGCCGAGTTCATGCGGCAAATAGGAGGTACCCACGTCTACCCCAACATGCAGAACATCTCCACAGCCAGGGACATGGTGACCTACATGCAGGCCACTCTCAACTTCGCCGAGAAGAACCCGGAGTACGGCCAAGATATCCTTCACTGGCTGTCCAACACCATATGGAACACGGGGCTGAACCGCTTCATCACCGAAGTTGAGGTAGGTCACAAAGAGGGAGACATCACCGGCGTCTCAAACGATATGGGAATCGTCTACTCCAACCATCCGTACCTGATCGCAATTATGTCAAAGGGACAGGGCGACGTTGAGCTGGGCTTCGAGCACATTGGGCATCTGTCCCGGATTGTCTACGACTATCAGATTGAGATGGAAATCCAGGCGGGAAAGGAGCCGTCGCCGTAGGACTGCGCCTCCGGGCGCGGAGAACTCCCCACTCCCCGGGACGCAATAGTAAGAATCTTACCACTCCGCAGGATCAGTGGTAGAAAACCTACAACCGCCGACGTCCAGTAGTAGATAACTTACTCCTTCCCGGAGTCGGTGGTAGAAAACCTACCACTGCCGGCGTCCAGCTGTAGAAAACGTACCACTCCCCGGGGTCAGTGGGAGAAAACTTACGACTGCCGATGCCCAGTAGTAGAAAACGTACCACTCCCCGGAGTCAGTGGGAGAAAACTTACAACTGCCTGCCCCCAGCAGTAGAAAACCTACTACTCCCTGGAGTCAGTGGTAGGAAATCTACCACTGCTGACGCCCAGTAGTAGAAAACTGACCACTCCGCTTCTTCACCACTCGAGAACGGTTGCGCCGCCAGTCGAACCCAACCGTCACAAATCAGTCACTCCTCAACCCAGCACTCATAAGCTGTCTCAGAGACGGCGCCGCATCGGGCTAGCGCAGGCGATACGCATACGCAGAGGATATGCATGGCACATGCACGGGATGTAGGAACACCGGAGTATCCGGGATTAACACCCGGGCTTGAATACCCGAAAATAAACAGCTGGGACTGAATCGGGAAAGGGGACGGACGAGTTGCCTGAGTTTCCCGTACTGCTACTGGGTAATCCTGAACTGAACAGGGTTTCGAAAGCGGTGGATCGAAGCGAGCTTGGAGAAGTTGTTGAGCTTGTAGGAAATCTCCGTGACACTCTCAACGCGTTCCGCGCCCGCCACGGCGTTGGGTTAGCCATTGCGGCGCCTCAGATAGGGGTTTTCAAGCGAGTAGTTTATATCCATGTCACCGCTCCAATCGTGCTGATCAACCCGGTAGTGGAACCACTGGGCGACGAAAAGCTGGAGACATGGGAAAACTGCCTGTCATTCCCCGACCTATTCGTGAAAGTAAAGAGGCACAAGGCCTGCGTTCTAACCTACAGGGATCTGAACTGGCGAGAAATCCAAGTGTCACTGACCGGGGGAATGTCCATACTGGTCCAGCACGAGTGCGACCACCTAAACGGAGTTCTGTCTGTCTCGAGAGCCGTGGACGGGCGGTCCTTCTGTCTTGCCTCCGAGAGACGATTCATCCGCCAGTCAGCGTTAAACCCCTGGAGTTCAACCAGGCTAGCCGAGAGTACTGGAGGATGACGGGTGCGCTGGTAGATGAACCGGTAGGCGAACCAAACCCGGGTCACCGCGACCTAGATCTTAGTCACCTCATACCCATCCTTGACGTCTTTCACCGCGTAGCCCATTTCCCGCAGTTTTTCTCGCAGGCTGTCAGCCTTCGCCCAGTCCTTGGCCTTTCTGGCTTCCGCCCGTTCCTTGAGCAGCGCCGCGACTTCGGCCGGAAGCTCGGATTCGTCCACTTGCTCGTCTTTGGCCTGGCCTGTTAGGAGATCCAGCCCCAACACCCGGTCAAAGTCCGCCACGAGATCCCTCAACGCGGGACCGAGGTCGGACTTGGCGGCTTCCCATACGACAGCCAGGGCCCTCGGGGTGTTGAGGTCATCGTTGATGGCTTCCAGGAAGGCGGCTTTGAGTTCCGCGACCTTCTGTTCCGCAACTTCAGACACCGAACCCTGAGACTGGACGGCTCTCTGTACTTGGGCACGCAACCCGCGGAGCCCGGTCTGCGCGCCTGCGATGGCGTCCCACGTGAAGTTCAGTTTGGTGCGGTAATGCGCTCCCAAGCAGAAATAGCGGAACGCCAGGGGCTCGTATCCCCGGGCAGCCAAGTCATCGAGCAGGTAAACGTTATTCAAACTCTTGGACATCTTCCCGCCGTCGACCAGCAAGAACTCGCCGTGCAGCCAAAACCGCGCGGGGATTTGGCCTGAGCACGCCCAAGACTGGGCTATTTCGTTCTCGTGATGGATGGGGATGTGGTCGATCCCGCCCGTATGGATGTCAAACTGGTCACCGAGGTACTCCCGGGACATTGCCGAGCACTCGATATGCCAACCGGGGTATCCCATTCCCCACGGGCTCTCCCACTGCATGATATGTTCTTTGGGAGCTTTCCTCCAAAGGAGGAAGTCGGCGGCGTTCCTCTTGTCGGTCTTGACCTCGACCCTCGCGCCGGCCATTTGCTTCTCCAGATTGATGCCTGACAGACGCCCGTATTCAGGGTACTTGCTGACGTCGAAGTAGATGCCTTCGTCGGTCTCGTAGCCGTAGCCGTTGGCGACTATCTCTTCCACCATCCGTATCATGTGCGGTATGTGATCTGTAGCTTTGCAGATGATGGTCGGACGCAAGATGTTCAGCCGGTCGGCGTCCCGGAAGAACGCTTGAGTGTAAAACTCGGCTATCTCCCAAGGCGTCTTGTTCTGCCGGGCAGCCTCGGCGACAACTTTGTCCTCGCCTTCGTCGGCGTCGGAGACCAAGTGACCGACGTCAGTAATGTTCATCACGTGCGTGACCGACAATCCGTTATACTCCAGAGTTCGCCTGAGGACATCGCTAAACACGTAGGTCTTGAAGTTGCCTATGGAAGCGTAGAGGTAGACGGTTGGGCCACAGGTATACATCCTGACTTCTCCCGGTATGGCCGGCTTAAACTCCTCTTTCTTCCTGGTGAGGGTGTTGTACAAGTAGATTTCAGGCATACCCGATAGCCTCCTCTAACCTCTATTGGTAACATCTATTATAGCCAGTAATAGCCAGTGAGTCTCCAGTGGACTAGTATCCCACGGCGGCATCGCGACCGAGTCGACGTGAAACACCCGCCCGGACGTTACGGAGCGTCCAGCGGCGGGCGAGTGAGCATCGAGAGCTTTGGAGCCAGACCCACGGGCCAAAGAAGCGTGACCATCCAGAGGGCTTTAGCGGTTAGCCCCACAGGCTCAAGATCAGAAGGATCAGAATCAGGAACACAACAAACGACAGTCCTCCGCCGAAATCCGCGCCCAAGCCAGACATACTTTCGCACCCCCTCTAGCGTAAGCTCGGCACATCGTATGTTAGGTCTCAGGGTTAAGTTACATAACGGCCACTCACGGACTTTTGGGAATCTCCTGCCTGACATCAAACAAAACCTCACAAAAATCTCATGAACCCCCTTGTCAAACCATGCATAATGATTACAATATCAGCATAACTATGCAGCATTACCTGATTACCCGTAGGGAGGTGTGGGAATGGTCCAGGGAAGGTTGGCTTCACTAACACTGTTGTTGGTTTTGACCGGCGTACTTTGGTTTTCCGCGGAGGCGTTCAAGAAGACGGGGGTTCTTAGGATCCGTAGGATTCCCGGACTCGACGCCATCGATGAGTTGGTCGGCCGGGTAACCGAGATGGGGCGCCCCATGGCGTTCGTCCTCGGCGGCACCGCTCTGGAGGCACAGGGGTTCGCGAGCATGAGGATTCTCGACTACGTCGCCAGCCAATCAGCCAAGTACGACGCGCGCTTGTTTGTTGTCGCCCCGCTACCTGAGATGGAACCCATGTGTCAAGAGATTATGAGAGCGGCTTATCTTAGAGAAGGCAAGGTCGAGGAGTACAACCCGTCGGATGTGCTGTACATGCCCGGCGACGGGTCAAAGGCCGGTGTATTGGGGCTGTACCAAAGGGAAAAAGTCGCGGGGGCCATGTTGTTCGGCAACTACTATTACGAGTCCATGCTCTTCGCCGAAGCCGCCAACCTGGCCGGCGCGTCCCAAATCGGCGGGACAGCCAACTACCACCAGCTCCCGTTCTTCGTGGCCAGCTGTGACTACACGCTCATCTCCGAAGAGATATTCGCGGCGGGCACCTACCTGTCAAAGGAACCCACTGAAGTAGGAGGCCTCACCGCCGGGGAAGTGGGGAAAGCCTTGGCCGTCGTGCTGATGATCATAGGAAGCCTTCTGGCTACCTTCGGTAACGATTCGATCTCCACTTTGCTTACCAAGTGAGGTGAACCAAGATGAAACGTCAAGGGCCCGTGTTAGTAGCGTTCGTAACCGGCGTAATCGTATTGGCGGGCTACTTCTTCAACTCCCAGACCGTTGTTGACATGTCCACCCAGATAGTCCGGTGGCAGAACATCGTCGCGGCGTTTGCCCTTGCCTTGGGCGGGGTCAACATGTTCCGGCTGCACGGCAAGAATATCATCGGCCGCAAGAAAAACTGGGTGTACAGCTGCATTTTCATGGTCGCGTTCGTCTCGTATTTCGTCTTGGGCGTGGCGAAGTCCACCACCTCAGCTGAGTACCAGTACATCTGGCAGAACCTGTACCAGCCGGCCGCGAGCACAATGTACTCGTTCACGTTGTTCTATATGACCAGCGCTTGTTGGAGGGCTTTTAGGATTCGAAACTGGCAGGCGGCAGTGTTGATGGTGACCGGCGCCGTCGTGCTCTTGGGCCAGGTGGGGATCGGGGCTGCCATTTCCGAGGCGATCCCCGCCGTGTCGGCCTGGATCATCGACACGCCTAACGCGGCTGCCATCCGCGCCATCACGATCGGCGGATCCCTGGGCATGGTCGTTATGAGCATTCGCGTCATCTTGGGTCTGGAGCGAACTTACATGGCGGGGAGGCAGGACTAATGCAGCAACTTAAGCAAACCCACATTATATGGATTGTGCTGACGGTGGCAGTGCTTCTCCCGCTGATTTTCCCTCTGAAGCTGCCTCTGGGCCCGAGCCCCGAGGGGGAAGCCGCCTACAGTTTCATCGACAACCTCCCGCAGGGCAGCATAAGCATTATGGTACTTGAGACGGCCCCGTCCAACGAAGGCGAGCTGTGGCCCATGGCGCTCGCGGTGGCCCGTCATCACATGGAAAAGCAGCACCGCATCATAATGGCCACCTTTGTTCCGGACGGTACCATGTACGCCGAGAAAATCCGGGCCTTGGCAGAGTCTGATTACGGATATGTTTACGGAAAGGACTTAGTGATCCTCCCCTACCGGGCGGGCGGCGAGACGGCCTTGGCATCGATGGCTGACAACATCCGGGCCGCTTACCAGCAAGACCATTACGGTACCCCTCTCACGGACTATCCGTTGTGGGCGGACGTGAAGAGCATCAAGGACATTTCCGTTATATCCTGCTACACGGCGGGCGACGACCACCTCTGGCTCGCGCGGCACGTGTGGGCGAAATACCAGGTCCCATGCATCTCAGGCAATATCGCGCTATCCACTCCCGAAGCAATCGTCTATTTCAAGAACGGTCAGCTAGTTGGCCTGATCTCGGGAGTCAAAGGGGCCGCCTTCTACGAACAGAAGATAAACATGCCCGGCCTGGCAACCCAGTCCATGGACGCCCAGTCTATCGGGCACCTGTACCTGCTGCTTCTCATGATCGGCGGCAACATCGTCTACTGGAAGCAGAAAAAGGACGGCAAGAACGGAAAACAGGGGGCGAAGAAAAATGTCTAATGACCCCAAGATCTGGCTCGCGGCGATCATGTCGCTTGGAATATACAGCTACCTGTTTAAGGAGAACCCGTTTTTCAGGGTGTGCGAGCACTTGTATTTGGGACTATCCCTCGCCCACCTCGCGGTCATGGGCTGGACCAACGTGCGCGACCTAGGCTTGACTCCCCTTAAGAACGGCCAGTGGAGCGCGCTCATACCGGTTGTTCTCGGCGTTCTCTTGTTCGCCCGTTTCATCCCGGGCATGGCGTGGCTCAGCCGGTACTCCCTGGCTTACTTGGTCGGCGTCGCCGCGGCCGTAACTATCACAGGGGTGATCGACGCCGGGATCATAACCCAGATCAGAGGAGCCATCATCCCCCTGAACAGTCTCAACGCGGTATTTACGTTGATAGCCAACGTCACAGCCATCAGCGTGTTCTTCTTCATAATCGGTTCACGGGGCGAGAACGGTTCAGTCTTGGGCAACAAGACGTTCCAAAAGCTCATCGACAAGAGCGCTTTGGTCGGGCGTTTCATCTTGATGGTGTCTTTCGGGGCGGTGTTCGGGACCACAATCATGGCGCGGTTGGGCCTCTTCATCCCGAGGCTGAAATTCCTGTTCGGCGATTGGATACACCTGATTCCGCCTGTGAAGTAGGGATACCGCCCCGTCGGGGTCGAATGCGTACGTAGGCAACAACTACTGAGGAGGAGAGCGCGGTGGGAGCGAAGGCCGAAACGGCCATCAAGTACATTGACCAGAAGAAAGACGTTATAACGTCAGTTTCGGACCAGATTTGGGCGCTGGCTGAGGTGGGACTTCACGAAAACGAGTCCGCCGCGGTGTTGGCCAAAGCGCTGGAAGCCGAAGGTTTCCAAGTGACCTTGGGCGTGGCTGACATGCCCTCGGCCCTTGTGGCCACTTGGGGTTCAGGCAAACCCGTCATCGGATTCTTGGGCGAGTACGACGCCTTGCCCGGGGTATCTCAGAAAGCCATCCCCCGGAGGGAAGAACTGGTGCCCGGCGGAGCGGGCCACGGATGCGGCCACAATTTGCTGGGAGCCGGCGCCTTCGGGGCGGTCATCGGACTTAAGCAGGAGATGATGGCGAGGAACCTCCCGGGAACCATCAAGTACTTCGGATGCCCGGCCGAGGAGAACTTCGGCGGCAAGGCCTTCATGGCCCGCGCCGGCCTCTTTGACGACTGCGACGTCTGCCTGACCTGGCACCCTGGCACTCTCAATCAAGTGCGCGGCTCGACGTCCTTGGCGGTCACGTCCATGAACATCACCTTCCACGGGAGGACGGCGCACGCCTCGGGAGACCCGTACAACGGGCGCAGCGCCCTAGACGCGATCATGCTGACCGGCATGGGCGTGGAGTTCCTCCGCGAGCACATGTCGCCAAAGGCCCGGATCCATTACGTCATCACCAACGGCGGAAGCCAGCCCAACGTGGTACCCGCTAAAGCGACAGCGTGGTTCTACGTCCGCGCTCCCCAGCAAGAGGAAGTCGAGGCCCTGTATCAGAGAGTCTTGAACTGCGCTTACGGAGCCGCACAGATGACAGAGACCAAATGCGAGGTCGAACTCTTGGACGCCATCTACAACGTCATCCCTAACACCGTCCTCGAGAACGTGCTCGACGAGGCCATGCAGAGAGTCGGGCCTCCCGTCTTCGGCGAAGAGGAACTTAAGTTTGCCGAGGAACTGGTGAAGACCTTTGAACCGGGCACGAAAGAGGCCTTCTTCAAGGACGCTCAGGTGCCCGAAGAGGTCAAGTCCCAGCTCATCAACAACACCTTGGTGCCGAGGCCCGATACTCCCGACGAACCCAAGGGCTCCACTGACGTCGGCGACGTCAGCTGGTGCTGCCCGACCGCGCAGTTCACCACGGCGTGTAACGCGTTGGGAACGCCCGGCCACTCTTGGCAATACACCGCGCAAGCGGGTATGGGCATCGGTCACGCCGGTATGATCGCTGCAGCGAAGGTGATGGCTGAAGCGGGGTTCGAGATCCTGACGTCTCCGGACATCATCGCCAAGGCGAAGGAAGAGTTCCTCGCAAGGACCGGCGGCAAGAAGTACAAGTGCGCCATGCCGCCTGATCACAAGCCCGCTTTCCACCAGCTCGGGAAGTAAGAACGGGGCAAAAGGCCAATACAGCCAGAACTGATGCCGATCTCCGGCGCGAGGTACGCGCCGGAGGTCTTCTTTTGAACGGCAGTCATATTGGTTTACAGGGCGAAGGGTTTATGGGCCGCCCGGAAGAAAGTCGTTAGATGGTAAGCGGAGCGACGGATCCACTTAAACCGGAGGTGCCCGGTATGCGCGGGATCAAAAGAATGTGGGTTGGATTGTTGGCTTTCGCGCTGGTGTTGGCTGCATGTTTGGAGCCTAAACCCGAAGGAACCGTCAGAGAGTTCCTGGAGGGTTTCCGCGCGGTAGACGCGGAGAGGATGCAGAAATGCGTGGTCGCGCAGGAAGGCGTGGAACTTCAAACGGACATGGGCATGACCGAGGCCACCCCGGAGCAGATGGAAATCCTAAGACGCTTGTTCTCCAGGTGCTCGTACAAGATCGGGCAGGTCACTACCCAAGAGGATACCGCGTCGGTTGCCGTGACTTTGACCTGCGTGGACATGACGGAGGTTCTGAAAGAGCTGATCGGCGAACTGTTCGGCTCTTTAATGATGTCGGCCGCCATGGGACAGGAACCCGATGAAGCGGAAATGATGGCGATGGTCATGGACGAGCTGGCCGAGATAGTCGAAGACCCCGACGTTAAGATGAGCACCGCGGACATCACGTTTAACCTTGAGAAGCACGACAACACGTGGTTGATCGTGCTCGATAAGAGGACGTCTCAAGAATTCTTGAAAGCCCTCTTCGGCGAATTAGCTGAGTTCCTCAACAGCGTCGAGTCGGACATGACCTAACAATTTTGAAACAGAAACAGAAGAACGGGGTGTCGCTTAACGCCCCGTTCTTGTTCAAACCTACCCACACGTAAGCGCGCCCGTCTTCTTGCGGGGAGCGCGCGGTCCAATGTGTTCCGCCGGTACTAGCCTACCCTCTGGCTTTGGCTATGGTGTCGATCCACCACCTGGTGAGGAGAGCGGGTCTGGTTATCGCGGTCCCCACCACGGCGCAATAGGCGCCCATATCAAACGCCCTCGCGACCTCTTCCGGACGCCAGTATCCGCCTTCGGCGACTACCGGGCAGGACACAGCCGAGATCACCTTGCCGAGGAGGTCCCAGTCCGGAGTAGGCTGCCGGTAAGTTGGGCGGACCAAATCCGCGCCCATGGCCTCCGCTGCCTGTGCCTCTTCCACGTTGGTAACGTCCACCATCAGCGCGGCGTTAAGCTCCTCGTGAGTCCTCTTGATGAGAACCTCGGTGGGGTCCCCATATGTCCTGGCTTTGGTCCCCTGGATAGCCACAATCTGCGCTCCGGCCTTGACCAGAGCCTCGCATGCCTCAAAAGTGGGGGTAATCCATCTCTTGCCCGAAGGATCGTTCCTGCTCGTCATGCCCATCACAGGTATTTTCACGGTACGGCTGACCGCGGCGACATCCCTTTCACCGCTCGCTTTGATGCCGACCGCCCCTCCCTGCTCCGCGCAAGCGGCCAGGGCCGCCATCAGCATTGGGCCGTGCAGGATCTCTTCTTCTGTAGCCATACACGAAACCAAGAGCCCTCCGCGGAGTTTTTCGATTACAGGATGCATATGTAAACCTCCTCTGGCATGATGTTTTGATCTTATCATGCCGTTAGGTTGTCCGTTTGAGACGAATCCAAGCCTTTCGCGGTTGATGACTACTGACCGATCGCGTTCGCGGGAAAAGGGGAGAAGGCCTCACAGCCTGAGCTGCGGGCAGTGCTGTTCGGCGCAATAGAGGTAGGTGGGCCTGCCGCCCGACTGACGGTGAAGGACCGTGCGGCGGACAAGCCTTCGCTCGATCATGTAGGTCAGGTACCTGCCCACCGTCACTTGGGAAAGCCCTACGGCATCGGCGATCTCCTTGCAGGTAACGCGCTTGTTCAAATAGTGAAGGTGCCGGCACAAGGCCTTCAGGGTGGGGCCGTGTATCCCCTTGGGGACTTCGTCGGCTATCAGCATCGGGCAATTGTCCAGGCGGTGCTGGCCAACTGCAGGCCCGGTCTGCTCCTCGAAGACGGTCATCCAGTCGGGACACATCTCGGGAAACGCCGCGCAATGATGGAGCGCTAGGACCAGCTTCAGGCAGGCCCCCTCCACGCCCGCGGCATCGGTAGGCTCGATATCCCTGTAGCCCACACCGAGCGCGGCGAGCACTCCGATCACCTGGCCGGCTAACTTGAGGGGGACCAGATATCCGGTAACAGGTTCATCCGCTTCGCAAAGCACCGCGGAGCTTGTCCAGGGTTCGGAAAAGGAGCGGTCAAAAATGCTCATCTGTCCTTGACTGAAGCACGACCCGATCATCCCCTCGCCGGGAGATATGCCGCTGGGCATGCGCGATTCCAAGTCGGGATCCCCGGCAAATTGGAGACGCTTCCCGTCAAACAACCATATGGACACATGGTCCACCCTCAAGGAAAACGCGGTAGCCTCTAAAGCCATGGTCAGAAACTCCCGGCGGTCCGGCGCCCGGAGAACCTGGAGGGTTTCGATTAAGGTGGTTTTCTGCCCGTTCATCTTAGCGCCTAACATAGCACGTCCTCTCAATATAGACAACATAGACCACCGTGAAAGGCAACCTTGTTCTCATGCCTGGCCCGAGGAAGACCGCCTGTTTACAGGGAGGTAATTCGCCCTTATCCAGAGAAAGCCTGCTTAAGGAGGGAGACGACATGGCAAACAACCCTCGACGCGGCTTTTCGCACAAAGAACCTTCCGCCGGGAAAAGCCGGTTTTGGATCCGCCGTAATCATGCTGACGGTCCCATCGAAATACCTGCGGGTCTCATAACCGGGGAAGAACCGGGCCCGGTGTTCTCGCTCATCGCGGGCGTCCACAGCGCCGAATACGCTCCTATAGCTGCCGCTCAAGAGCTATTTCGGAGGCTGGACACTAAAGAAGTGAAAGGCCAAGTCAGGTTTGTCTTCATAGCGAACCTGCCGGGCTACCGCACCCGCAGCATGTTCGTGAACCCTACCGACGGCAAAAACCTCAACGGAGCCTTTCCCGGGGACGAAAAAGGCTCCCATACAGAAGCGCTTGCTTGGACCATCTTTGAGGAAGTGATCAAAGGCTCTCACTACCTGGTGGACTTGCACTCAGGCGACATGATCGAGGACTTGGTGCCTTTCGTCATCGTGAAAACGGAAGGCGACCCTAAGCAGGACCAAAGACGCCTGGAACTCGCGGGCTGTTACCCCACCGGGTACCTCCTAAACCCCAAGCCAAACGCTGCCGGCTGGAACAGCGACGGCGCGACCTTCGCTTGTGCCCAGGCATCAGGGGCCATTTCGTGCATGGTGGAAGCAGGAGGCAAAGGCCAGCTAGATCTGGAGTGCGTTGAACTCTTGGTCCAAGGTACCCTGGCCGCTCTCAGATGGGCGGGCAACCTTGACGCCGGCTTCCCTCCAGTTGACGGCATCAGCCGCGCCGCAATGGACGGCGCAAGACAGTCAGGTTCTTTAGACGCTCACGGATCGACCCGGCCAGGACAGAGGGAGATAGCCGAACTCCGAAAGGTTTTCGCCGACAACCCAGGACTGTTCATCCCCATGGTAAAGGCCGGCCAAACCGTCCGTGCGGGGGACCCCTTAGGGACAGTCTACGACTTCTTCGGAAATCTGGTGGAAACACCGCTCGCGCCCAAAGACGGGGTAGTGCTTCTTGTCTGCTCTGGACCGGCAGTGGAACCGGGTACGGCACTCGCCGGAATTGGCGTTTTCGCCTAGAACGACGTAGCTTGCAGGGCATTAAACTTGGGGGAGGCCCCGCGCGTAGCCGTGTACAACCGCGCGAAAGGCCTCCCCTCAACCGCGTGCCCGCTATGGCACGCAGCGTCTCGCTATCCCATCTACAGGCTCTAGACCGTCTTCAACTTGAATATGCCGTTCTTAGCCTGAAGCTTTACGAGATCCAGAAGCATCTCGTCGTTCCTGAAACCTGTTTCGCTCTCAAGTACGTCCGCTATATCCATGACCGTCCTCTTCCCGTCAGCCCAATACTGCAGCAGCGTAATGGAAGGAGCGGGCTCCTTGTACTTCTCGCGGAACGCCTTGAATTCGGCCTCAAGCTCAGGCGTTCTCTCGCGGGCGATGCCGGAGAACGGTCCCCGGAACACCCTCACCGGAACCAAGCTACGGGCCTCCACGGCCGCGTCGCTTGTCGGGGGATCCCACGGAGCGGGAAGTTCCGAAGCGGAGCCCAGGCCTGCCACGAGAGCCAAATTGTCCAAAGCTTTTTCCGTTAGGAATCCGGCGGAAGCTTCAACAAATTCAACGGCTTTTTTCCTGCCGGCCGCGAAAGCCTCGGAATCGGGGGTCAACCTGAGCAAGCTCTCAATGTCAGCTTTCTTCCTATCCGCCAGGAAGCGGATCCGCTTTTCCAGGGTCCTTCTGGTCTTGGCCAACGCTTCCAACTTCGAGTCATGAGAGGGCGCGTCCTGAATCGAGCTCATAGCCTTATCCATGATGTTGCTTATGGCCAAGTCAACCTCTCCTGAAAACCTCGTGGCCATCTCTCCCGCAAGGTAGGAGGCGTCCTGAGGAGTGGCCGTAGCCGCCAAGTACAGGTAAGAGGCGGTAATGGAGCCGGCGAGCCAGAGCATCTTGGGATCGACTTTGTCTATAGTGTCTTCGCTGGTGTGGTAGAACTTGTCGGGCCACTGAATGAGCATGGGACAAGTTACCCCTACGCTCGGGTCCGCCCAAACGTAATGGTCGCTTCCTCCGGAAAACGGGCTGACTGTCCACCTGAACAACGATGACCAGTGATTGCCTCCGAAATTGGGCACCTCTTTTGCCAGATAGCGAAGGATGGCTTCGGCCAGGTCGCCGCCAAATCCGGGGTGAGCGATGGGAGGCTTCTCCACGATGAACGTGCTCTTGCACAGGTCTTGGTTCTCGCCCACCATATCCAGATTGATGGCGGCTACGGTCTTCTGGATCTTATCTTCGTGAGTTGCAAGATACGCGTAGGAACCGGTCATCTCGGGAAGCCACAGGAACCTGATGGTCCTTCTGGGACGGGGAAGCCTGCCCTCATTTATCAACCTGTGAAGGGTCCGTGCGGCTTCCATCAAAGTCCCGGACCCGGACGCATTGTCGTTGGCGGAAGGCTCCGGGTGGCAAAGGTGGGCGGTAGCCACAACTTCCTCGTCGGTCTCTCCGGGAATGACCGCAGACACGACTTCCATGGTCCCCTCATAGAAAGCCGAATCCACCCTCGCGAAAGCCTTGAGCTCTGTCTTCCCTGAAGCGAACATCTTGCGGAGACGCTCTCCCTGCCTGGGGCTTAGAACGAAGCCCAAAGCCTTATGCGTGGTGGCGTCGGCAGGCCAAAACGCCAGGTACTGCCGGCCGTCAGGCAAGTCGCAGCGTTCCCGTACCGGAGGATGCTCCCTGAGGGTGTCAACAACTATGCCCAAAGCTCCGAAGCGGTCCACGGCCAAAGCCGCGATTTCGGAAACGTCGCCGCGGGAAAACACCAGCTTGCCTTTGACGTCCATCCCTTCGTAGGCCTTCGGGTCCGTAGCGTTTTCAATATACACAATGGAAGTCGTCACTCCACCCTGAGGCGTGGGAGCGCTTCTCTGCAGCACGGAAGTCTTGGTTTCCTGGAACGAGCACAGCCGTTCCCGCTTTCCGTCCTCAAGCAAGACGAGTTCGGCGTCTTTGCAGCTCCACTCGTGGAAACTCTCCTGGGACCACCACTTCACTCCGCTCTTGGCGGGGAACGACATAATCTCCTTTTCGATTCCGTGTTTGTCCAAGAATGATCCGATATACATAGCGGCGTCCCTAATCCCCGGGCTGCACTGTACGCGGTGGAACGACGCTATCCCCGCGACGTCGTTAAACGCCGCTTGAGGCTGAAACTCTCCCTTTACCAGCGACACAACTTTTTGAAACACGTTTTATGCCTCCTTGCGCTTGCCTTTGGTAGACCTTCCGCTCCCGGATACTAGAGCCCTCGTATCGCCGAGGCTATCCGTCTAAGCCCTTCCTCCAAGATGCTCCTCGGGCAAGCTATATTCAGGCGAACGAAGCCTTCGCCTCCCTCGCCGAATTTGAAACCGTCCACCACAGCGACTTTCGCTTTTTCCCTGAACAGCAGCGAAAGGGCTTCGTTGTCCAACCCCAACCCGCGGCAGTCCACCCATACCAAGTACGTTGCCTCGGGCTCCATTACCTTCAATTGAGGCAGTTCCTTGTTGAACCAGCCGGTCAAGAACGACAAGTTAGCCCGTATATACTCCAGCACTTGTTCCAGCCATTCGTCTCCGTGCCGGTACGCCGCCTCCAGGGCGGTAAGCCCAAATATGTTCGGTTCTCCGGCCACACCGGCTTCAGCCTGGAGAAAGCGCTTCCTGACTTCCGCATCGGGAATTATGGTCAGGGATGTACCCAAACCAGCCACGTTGAAAGTCTTGGCGGGGGACATCAATACGATGGAACGGGCGGCTATCTCGGAAGATAAGGAAGGGAAAGGCACATGGCGTCTCGATGAGAGCACCAGCTCACAGTGAATCTCGTCGGATACGACGTAGGCGTCGTACTTGAGGGCCAGCCCGCCCAAGGCCAGAAGCTCTTCCCGCGTCCACAGGCGCCCGCCCGGGTTATGGGGGCTGCACAGCATGATGACTTTGGGCTTGTGCTCTGCCAAAGCCCGTTCGATGTCATTCAGATCCATCACGTAACGGCCGTTTTCGGTCTTGAGCCGGGTGAAGACGGCCTCCCTACCTCCAGCTCTCGGCGCCGCCCAGGGAAGATGAGGGTAAACCGGGCTCATCGCCAACACTTTCTCGCCGGGCTCGGTGAGAGCGCGGACGGCCGTAGTAAGGGAAGGCACTACCCCGCTTGAGAAAGAAAGCCACTCAGGCCGGATCCTCCAGTCAAACTTCCTCTCGAGCCTGTCTATGACCGCGCCGGTTACACCTTCGCCCGGGTTCGTGTATCCATACACCGGATGGTCCACACGCTTGCGGAGCGCCTCAATGACGGGCTCGGGCACAGGGAAGTCCATATCCGCTATGCTCATGGGAAGCACCAGAGACGGGTCCAAACCCCTGCCGGGAGTGTCCCATTTGGAGCAGTTCGTTCCCCGCCGGTCAACCCAGGTGTCAAAGTCATACTTCATAGGTCTCAACCTCCGTCTATGTCCGTCGCCGGCGACCAACAAACGTACCGCCGGCTAATAAGCGGCGGGCCCCTCCAAGGGCCCGCCCCGCATATCTCTTGGGCACCTTCTAGAGGACCCGGTTTCCGTCTATGAAAACCGCTTCCGCCTTGGAGCGGGAGTGCAGCGGGTGTCCCGAGAATATGGAGAAGTCCGCGTCTTTTCCTGCCTCGATGCTGCCCAGACGCGATTCCGCGCCCATTATCTTGGCGGCGTTGATCGTGAGCGCCCTGAGGGCCCTCTCCGGCGCCAG
>DULO01000049.1 GCA_012840345.1 Candidatus Fermentithermobacillaceae bacterium | reverse complement strand
GTGGTTTACGCCTTGGACGGGTACAGCCAGGTGTTCGCTTACGAGAACGTTTTTCCAGAAACCCGCGGATGGGAAGAGACTCAAGGGGAGATGGTCTTGGCCATCTCCATGGATGACAAAAAGCCGCCCGAGTGGCAGGACGGCTACCGCATAGCGTTCCTTCCGTCGGACGGAGAGTACAGCAACGATGATTGCGCGGCCACTTCGCTGCCCGGTCAGGGATGGCATTTGTACGAGTCGGCCGGCGCGCGGTGGGTCAAGAACGTGGTTAGGATGGAGGTGCGGCCGTGCGCGAAATAGGAAATCCCGGCGAAACAGCGGCCACAAAGCGGGCTTACAGGTTCTCCACCAGGGACTTGCTGGTCATCGCCGTGTTGAGCGGGCTCGGTGGAGTAATGAGCACTTACATCGGATACCTTGGGAACATGATCAACCAGCTGGTCGGAGTGTCTTTCGGAGCCGGTCAGTTTGTCTCGGGACTGCACGTTGTGTGGCTCATGCTTGCTGCCGGTCTTGTGAGAGCCAGAGGCGTCGGGACTGTCACAGGGCTCCTAAAGGGCGTGGTCGAGTTCTTGACGGGAAGCACCCACGGTTCAGTCATCATTGTCGTGTGTTTGGTGCAGGGCATTGTGGTTGACCTGATTATGGGGGCCGGAAGGCAGCGGACCCTCCTAAAGTACGCGCTTGCCGGAGCAGCTTCCACCGCGGCCAACGTTATTGTCTTCCAGGTGTTCTATTTTTCCGGCGCGGCGTGGGGTTACCTCGCTTTGATTACCGCAGTGTCACTTCTGTCCGGGGCGGCTCTCGCCGGCCTATTAGGTTTTCACCTGCTGGAGACGCTTAAGCAGATCCGGCCCGTCAAGTCTGGCGCGGTGGATGATCTGGAAGGTTTTCCGGCCGAAGAGGACGCGGCCGTCCAAAGTTCCGGTGTCGCCGGCGGTGGGGTAGGCCGGGCCGAGAACTCTCGCTTCGCAAGGTTCGTGACCATCGCCACGGCACTTGCATTCATTGCGGGCTCGGTTTTCTACTTCGCGACTATTTACGAGCCGCCATGGGCGGGAACACAGTGCCGTGTCGAAGGCCTGGTGGAGAACCCGATAACCTTTAAACTGAGCCATTTCAAGGACGCGGAAAAAACCATCAACGTGGAACTTCAGGGGAAGGTTACCTCCGTTCCGCCCAAAGACTACACAGGGGTATCTGTGCCCGCGATTCTTGCTGAGGCCAAGCCCAAACCGGAAGCGACGATCCTTAAGGTGGTTGCTACCGACGGTTACGAAGTCCAGTTTGACTTGGCCGAGGTCATGAAAGATGATCTGATGCTGCTGATGCAGGAAGAAGACGATACCTACCGGCTCATCGCCGGCAACTATGAGGGCGGTTACTGGGTAAGGCAAGTGTCCAGACTGGTGGTTGAGTAACTCTTGGCTTGCTCTATCCTTGACGCGCCCGTTGTCCGGGTCGAAAACCTCACCTACAGGTACGCCGGGCATCGCGACGCTGTCCTGTCGGGTGTTTCCTTAGAGGTCAAGAAGGGCGAGTTCGTCTGTATCGCCGGGCCTAGCGGCTGCGGCAAGTCCACCCTTGCCCTTGCCATTGCCGGGTTCATCCCCCACGCTTTTCCCGGAGATATGCAAGGCAGGATCCTCATTCACGGCCGGGACACTATGGAGTTGTCTCCCGGGGCGCTATCGGGCACGGTCGGGCTAGTCCAGCAAGACCCTGAAGGCCAGCTTTGTACCTTAGGCGTTATCGATGAAGTAGCATTTGGGCCGGAAAACATGAGCTTGCCTCCCGACGAGATAGGGCGGAGGGTCAAGTGGGCGCTGGAAGCGGTCGGCGCCTCCCAATTGGCCCACAGGAGCGTTTACACGTTGTCGGGCGGCGAAAAGCAGCGGGTCGCCATCGCTTCTGTTCTTGCCATGGAGCCTTCGGTCTTCATCCTCGACGAGCCTACAGCCTTCCTCGATCCACAGGGAACAGCGGAGGTCCTTTCGGTCATCCATGATCTTAGGAACAGCCGCGACATGGCCGTCATCGTGATCGAGCACCGGCTCCAGAAGATCCTGCCGTTCGCAGACAGACTTGTGTTCATGGATGCCGGCAAGATCATCGACGATGGCCCTCCGGCAGAGGTGCTAAACAGAAACCGGTCCATATCGTCACCGTCTAGGCGCTCCGCAAAACTGCCCTTTGAGACGCGGCAGTCCGCACCGCACCGGTTGCCCGAACGAAGGCAATCCGCGCAGAAAGAGCAGGCTCCAACGAGTGGACAAGTCCCTTCGGCCTCAGAACCCCTGCTCGTTGTCTCAGGGCTTACAGTGGCCTACAACGACAAGCCCGTGCTCAACGATGTGGACTTGGATCTGTACCCAGGCGAGATAGTAGCCGTCATGGGAGACAACGGAAGCGGGAAGACATCACTGCTTTCCGCCATTATGGGGTTGGTCGAGCCGTCAGCGGGGAAAATCCTCCTTGGCGGACAGGACATCACGGAAGCAAGGGTCGCCTCTCGCGTCAGGTCTTTCGGGTACTCCTTCCAAAACCCTAACCACCAGCTTTCCGAAAGTACCGTTAAAGATGAAGTGGCAGCGACCGCGCGAAACCTAGGACATGATTCGGAACCCGCCGACATAACGCCGCTCCTCGAGCATTTTGGGCTGGACGGCTACGCGAACGCCAACCCGTTTTCCCTGAGCCTCGGTGAGAAGAAGCGTGTGACCCTTGCCTCGGCTCAGGCGTCTTTGCCCAGAGTGTTGCTTCTGGACGAGCCTCTCGTCGGGCAGGACCTGTTTCGGCAGACCGATGTGATGGAAAGTCTCTCAAGGTTTGCGGAGATGGGTGGATTGGCCGTAATGGTCTGCCACGAGCCCCGAGTGGTCAGGGACTGGTGCGATAGGGTTCTGTTCTTTGACGACGGTAAGCTGATCCTGAATGAACCTGTGCCCGACGCCTTTGATGATCTGGCCAGGCTGGGCAAGAGCCACTACATCCCCGATGACTACGAATCTGAGTTTTCATCGTGTGATGCCCCGGAGGATACCGTCTTGGAAGAAGTACGGGCACCAGTGTTGAACGCGGCTGCGTCAGAGACAGAGACTCTCGTACAGGTCGCTCCCCCGAAGGAAGCTCCCATCATGGGCGGGCCTCTCAACATCGGTTACTTGCCAGGCGCCACCTTGGTTCACCGCCTTAATCCCCTGGTAAAGGCAGTAGTCTTGCTGGCGTTCACGATAGCGTGTCTTCTGATGGGTACGCCCCGGGGAGGCCTACTTCTTTTCCTGCTCCTTCTTTCTTGTTACAGGCTGTCAGGCTACGGGTTGGGCTTTTTCGTAAGGAAACTGAGGGTTATTCTAACGTTCTGCGGGATTATCCTTGCCGTGCAGCTTCTCTTTTGGCACCACGGTCCGGTCCTTTATTCGTTTGTGCTTTTCGGCAGGCGGTTCGCGTTCTTCCATGAAGGGTTGACTCGAGGTATCGCGATATCCCTAAGGTTTCTCAACATTGTGGGTTCCAGCTACCTGTTCGTGTCGACCACGGACCCGAACCAGCTCGCTTTCTCTCTCATGCAAGCGGGACTTCCGTACAGATACGGGTTCATGCTGATAACCGCTCTTCGGTTCGCGCCGCTGTTTCAACTCGAACTGCAGCAGGTTAGAAACGCCCAGATGGTGAAGGGGGTGGACCTGCAAGGCAAGTCCTTGAAAGATCTGATGCGCCAAGTCCGCCTTACATTGCTTCCGTTGTTGGTGTCGGCTTTGGAGAAGGTTGATTCTTTGGCCATGTCCATGGAGGGCCGAGCATTCGGGCTGTACCCGACCCGCACCTACTTGGTTTCCCACGCCCTAACGCGCAAAGACCTGATCGTCATGGCCGTGTGCTTGCTGGTCTTGGCAGGGCTGATTGCCGCGTCAATGATGGGGTATCTATCTTGATTCACGGGATGCCCTAGCCGAGCCCTGAGTTACTTGCCGCTCTGTTCACCGTGTCTTTCCTTCAGCCCGCGAAAGCCCTTGTCTTCTAGAACCCTCGCTTCCTCAAGAAGCCGGTCCCGCTGCCTTGGCCTTCTCGCCGCCGCCGTCCTTAGCGAAGACACGGCCGCGCAAATCACCTGGTGAACGTCAGTATGGCCGGACATCTTGATATAGGAGGCTATGAACTCCTCACAGAACGAAATCTTGTTCGGGGCGAACATCGGGTCGGTATTGAGCAGAGAGGACACCATTTCACCAATGTCGATGGAGGGATCCCCGGGATGGGCTTCCTCAAAGTCCACGCCGAAAAGGCGGTCTTCGCTATCCGCTCCTTCCGGGCTACCAACCACGAAGTTCCTCAGTATCGAGTCGCCGCGAAGCATGCCGGTGGCCTTGTGGAAGCCGGCGAACCACCGGGCCAGTTCCACGGGCATAGCGCGCATGGTTGATTCGATGGTCCTTGTCGCCGCCGTTTGGGCGAGTCCGGGCATGCGGGCCAGCGCCTCTACATCCGGCCCGGGCATGTCGTTCACTAGGTCGCACAGGTTATGCCCGTGGATGTACTCCATTACCAGAGCTTGTCCTTCCCGGAAATCTACAGGGCGCGGAACAGCCAATCCGGCTTGAGAGGCTTTCGTGAGGACCGAAAACTCAGTTGTGGAGCGGGAAGCGAACTCTGGGTCGTAGACTTTTAGGATCAGGGTAGCCGCGTCCCTGCTGGCGACGTAGACCTTGTTTTTCTTGCTTCGGAGCCGGACGCCAAGTTGGAGTCCCATCTCCATAGCTATTCGCGCCTCACCATGAGTCGCGTTCGCTGACATCCTTGTCACCCGCTTTCTCCGCCGGCTCACCCATTTCATGTCCCGGGAAGCCTTTTCCCGGCACATTGTATCACGATGCGGGTCAGAGCAGTGACAACCGCCGGGTTCAGAAAACCGCAGGATGAGGTATCTAAAGCCCAATGCCCGAGTGTACTCTTCGAAGTCCACAAAAAGAGGGGCACCCCTCGGGGAGTGCCCCTTCTCACCGTTACCGGTTTGGTTACTTGCCGATGAACATCTGGGTCCACATGGCGCCGTACCTTCCACCTCTGACGACTCCGACACCGATGTGAGTGTAGTTCGGGTTCAGGATGTTCGCCCTGTGTCCCGAGCTGTTCATGAGGCCTGAGTGGGCCTGCTGAACGGTGGAAGCCCCAGCCAAGTTCTCGCCTGCGGTCCTGTAAGTGATTCCCGCCTTTCTCATCATGTCAAAGGGCGAACCGTAGGTCGGCGACTGATGGCTGAAGTAGTTGTTGGTGATCATGTCCTGGCTTTTCTGCCGTGCCAAGGTTACCAGGCGCATGTCTACCGCCAAGGGCTTCAGGCCCGCCTTTGCCCTCTCCTGGTTTACCAGGTTGATCATCGCCTGCTCATCGGCGGTGAGCCCTGAAGCTGACGGAGTGCTCGGAGCCGGATTGGGCGTCGGAGCAGGGGCCGGAGCGGGCGCCGGCTGCCTGTAGTAGTAGCTATAGTAATAGTTGTAGAAGCTGCCGTAGTAAGAGTACGGGTTGTACCAATACGACGGGTACGACGCGGCGGATGCCTGCGTAGAGAGGCCCAGCACGAACAGGCCGGCCAAGATGCATAGTATGGTTGCTTTGCGCATCACGTGTCCTCCCCTCAGGAATTTGCTGCCTACCAGTATAGAGGGGCAAGACGCGTATGACCAACGCCGTGAGCAGGCCATATGTTTAAGGAGCCGCTCTCGATGCGGGTATGCTCGGGGACAGGCGGGTATCCGTAGAATACGGGGGCGATGGCACGATTCGCCAGCGCGAGTGCCAAGAGGCCTAGAAAACCCGAAAGAATGGGTCTAGAGTTCCATGTTTCTTCATCCGGGATAAGTAAACCGGCTTCCATAAGCGCTCGATAAAGCAAGCGTGGTTTCGTGCATGAAGTGTAGGCCCATCTTATCAAGTCCCACCCCAAAGAATGGACCAGCGCAGCGGAACCCCAAATGCTTGGGAGGTTGAGACAAATGTTGAATTTCTTCAGGTACATGTTCTCAGGTTTCTGTCAAAGGAAGACGGCCAGGGTTTAGTGGAGTACGCTCTCATTATCGCTCTGATTGCGATCGCGGTTATCGCGGTGTTCCCCGGCCTAAGCAGCGCTCTGAAGAACGTTTTCACCAACATAACAAATGAGGTTGGCGGCGGAGGATCATAGGCGCCACCAAGTCATCGGCAGGGCTTAGAGCTGCCATGATAATCTCTCTGATCGCGCTCGGTGTAATCGTGGCGTTTCCCGGCTTCAGAGACGCGCTGGTAGCGCTATATAACGACATCACAGCAGGGTTTACTCCGTAAAGCACCACGGGAGGGCGCCTCGAGCCCTCCCTGGATTGTTGAAATCCACAAGCGAATCCAGCGACAGCAAGCGGCCTACGTTATGACAGCGCGGGAAATCGAGAGAGGTGACTTGGGTGTGGAAGGCGGCTAGGGATCGAAAGGGACAGGCGCTGGTTGAGTTCGCCTTAATCCTTCCCGCGATTATCTTCCTGCTCATGGCCATCATGGAAGGCGGCCGCATCCTTTCCGCGTATCTCGAGCTTCAGAGCGTTGCCAGGGACTGCGCCCGGTACGCGTCCATACGCTGTACCGTCGCCAACGTCCCGGAAGCCCAGGTCGAGACCTGGGTTTCTGACACTCTTCGACCTTACATCAACGGGCGGCTCACCTCGCTTCAGGACACAAGGCTTACAGTCGAGTTCGTGCGGAGCACCAACGGGATGAGCGAAGTCTGGGTGGAACTGACACTCAAGTACTCACTCAACGTAGTCACCCCAATTATCAGCGATTTGACGGGCAATCCTGTAACGCTGACTTCGCGGTTGATCATGCGGAGTGAGTAGCTAAGGAGGGTAGGACGTTGCGCGAAAGGCTTCGGCGAGAAAAAGGCGGAATACTGGTGTTCACGGCTGCCGCAATGGTGGCCTTGCTCGGTTTTGTGGCCATATCAATAGACGGCGGCTATCTGTACTACCGCCGCGCGAGGTTGCAGGACATATCTGATTCGGTCGCTCTGGCCGCCTCGGCTCAGATAATGAGGGCCCGGGGTTCTGAGAACGACAAGAAACTGGCGGCCCTGGAGACAGCGGTTAGGTGCCTTGAGAAGAACGGCATTGAGGTCACGGGCACTTCGGGATTTACAGCTTCAGTTCTTTTCAAGGGCGATGCCGGCTTGGTAACCCTGAGCTTTTCCGACGGTTGCAACCGTGTTGGGGTAGACATAGATGTAACAACGGACCTCTTTTTTGCCAGAGCTCTGTCTAAGCCTTCGACGCCGGTGAGGGTCAAGTCCGAAGCGTACCTGGACTGGGATCCTCCGAACGTGGTGCCGCTGTCCTATTTCTACGACGACTATGTTCCCTACAAGAAGTACCAACTGAATTACACTCCTGGGGATGGAGTCCACGGTAACTACGGGTACGTGGACTTTACGCCGAGCAGCAAGTTTAGGCACTACCTGGAGAACGGATACGACGGGGAGGTTCCCCTCGGGATCAATCTGGAGATTCTTACTTATCCCGGAGTAAGCAACGGTCAAGTCAGGCAGGCTCTCGAAAGCCGGATTAACGGGTGCACCGGCGGCTGTCATCTGGAAGACCTGGATGGAAACAACGATGGATCCAACGTAGTCGTTCATATCGACTCAAACTGTCCCCGCGTAGTGATATTGCCTATGGTAAGCGGCCTTCACCAGGCTCACGGCAAGGACGTGGTGACCATAATCGGCTTCTTGCGCTTTTTCATTGAGAGTTACGACTCCAACAGCAAGGTGCTTACCGGGTGGTGTCTGGGAGAGGTAACAGAGGACGAGATCAACGGATACGTCGGTGCCGTCAACGTCGTCAAGCTCGTCAGGTAACGCCGGACCGCCGTGCGCTGAGAGACTCGCCGGGATCGAGACATAATGCGGACAATCAAGCCGCGAACAGTCATGCTAGCTAGATAGCACCAAAGAGGGATGCGCTCATGTTTAAGTCTAGGACCTGGATTATCATAGCAGTGCTTCTTGGCATCATAGCGGCCGCGCTGGTGAACAACTACCTAGCCGCGCTTAGAGCTGCCAACGTTCAGGAAGTTCCTATGGTAAACCAGGTAGTAGCCAAGGGTTCGATCCCGGCGGGGACCAAGCTCACAGCAGAACTGATAGAGACCATCCGGGTGCCCGAGGAATACGCCCATCCGTCCGCGGCCACTGACCCCAAAGCAGTGATAGGCCAGTTTACGGTTACCGATCTGTGAGGTCCATTAGAGACCTGGTTGATGACATCACCAACGTCGACAAAGAGATGATCGATGGCTACTGCACCGAGCATCCTTCAGGAGTGAAGATACTTCCCGCCCCGGTCCAGCCGGACTTCTCAGGGTTCATCCAGCCCGACCACATCCAGAAGATCATTTCCCTCATGTCCGAGGTTTTCAACTACATTGTGGTGGACGGTCCGACCTATCTCCATGACACTGTCATCCCGGCGCTGGAGGAGTCGTCCGACATCATCGCCGTCACAACTCTTGACTTGCCTTCCATCCAGAACATGAAGCAGTGCTTGGACTTGCTCACGAGGCTTTCCATGAAGTCCAAAATCCGCGTGGTTGTGAACAGGGTCGGCTACACGGGAGGGCTGAAGATCAAAGATGTAGAGGATGAACTGGGGTTGGATGTCCAGTGCGTCATCCCGGACCAGGAAAAGATAGCGCTGGACGCCGCCAACATGGGCCAACCTATCTTTCTCGCGGCAAGGTCCTCCCAAATATCCAAACGTGTCGAGGAACTGGCAAACAAGTTGATCATGACCGATGACCGTCGCCCCAAGGGAACTGAAGACCTGGAGGGCGCAGGAATGCAATTGGAGTAGGCTCAGGCGCGAGACCGCAGACAACGCGGGGATGCGACTCGAGCTGAGACGCCCAACCCGGCTTGTTGTAAGCGCAACGCGCCGAAGACAGCGCAGCAAAACGCACTTGATGAGAGGTGAATCGGTTTGTCGCTCTTGCAGCAGAGACTTCAGCAGTTTAGGACGCAAAACAATCCCACCACGGTACAAGACGAGACCAAGCCGGTGCCACCTTCAAGGTTAACCCAGCTCAGGCAGGCAAAAGAGGCCATCATGCGGGAAGCCGTCGATACCATCGACGTGGACGCGATGAGCCGCATGTCCGGATCCGACTGGAACAAGTACCTTTCGGAAGCCGTGACCGCGCTGGCCGAGCGCGTCGTCCGCGAGATGGACCTCACCTTGACCCGTGCCGAGACCCACCGGCTTATAGCGGAAGTAGTCAGCGAGATAGACGGATACGGGCCGATAACCGGCCTCCTGGCTGACCGGACGGTCAACGAAATCATGGTGAACGGTCCAAACCGGGTTTACGTTGAGCGCGGAGGAAAGCTGGAGCTGACAGACGTCACATTCAAAGATGAAGACCACGTCATGCGCATCCTCGAACGTATTGTGGCGCCCCTGGGCAAACGCATCGACGAGAGTTCTCCCATGGTGGACGCCCGTCTCCCGGATGGGTCCCGCGTGAACGCTACCATACCGCCTGTATCTTTAAACGGACCGGTCATAACCATCCGTAAGTTCTCCGCGACTCCGTACCAGATGTCGGACCTCATCAAGTTCGGCACTCTGAACACAAGCATGGCTTTGTTCTTGAAGGCGTGCGTGGAGGGGCGGACAAACATCATCGTAAGCGGCGGTACCGGAAGCGGCAAGACCACCACGCTGAACGTACTGTCATCGTTCATTCCCGAAACCGAGCGAATCATCACCATTGAGGACGCGGCGGAACTTCATCTACAGCAGGAACACGTGGTGCGGCTCGAATGCAGGCCGGCCAATATTGAGGGAAAGGGCCGGATTCCCATCCGGGACCTCGTGATTAACTCCTTGCGTATGAGGCCTGACCGCATTGTCGTAGGCGAGGTTCGAGGCGGCGAGGCCTTGGACATGCTCCAGGCCATGAACACGGGACACGACGGCTCGCTCACCACAGGGCACGCGAACTCCCCGCGCGACCTATTGTCGCGTCTGGAAACCATGGTCTTGATGGCCGGCGTCGAGCTTCCGGTCAGGGCTATCCGCGAGCAGATCGTTGGCGGTATCGACCTGATCGTGCACCAGTCCAGGCTCAAGGACGGGTCGCGCAAGATTACCAAGATTACAGAGGTTGTCGGAATGGAGGGCGACGTCATCACTCTCCAGGACATTTTTGTGTTTGAGGAACAAGGCGTAGGAGAGGGCGGCAAAGTGATGGGGTCGTTCAAGGCGACCGGCGTTATCCCCAAGTTACTGCCGGCTTTGGAGGCGCGGGGCATCGTTGTCCCGATGTCGATTTTCCAGTAGAGCGGAGGGAAGACGATGGTTAGCAGGCTTTTGATTTCAGCGTGCGCGGGGATGTCCGTGGCGATCCTCACGGACCAGCTGATAAACCTGCTTACCCGCAGGCGGCAAGTCTTGCAGAGCCGTCTGAAAGCCGCGGTCAGTACCGCTCAGGAGGCTCCTTCTCTGTTTGAAGTGGCCGGGGGCATCCCCATCGTCAAGAAAAGGCGCTTCACCCTTCCCGTCATCCCGAACCTCCGCCAGTTGGTTGGGAAACAGTATCTCGAAAATGTTCGCCTGAACCTCATGAAGGCGGGGCTGCCTATAAAGCCTGAGGAGCTCATGACCATCACTGCGATTTCATCTATGCTTGGGCTCGGGATGGCCGCTTTCATGTTCACGTTCTACCCCGACTTCGCCATGGTGCTATTGAAAGAGCCATTGGGTGTCGCCATGCTGATTGCCGCGGGGGTCATGATGGTAATTGGTGTCTTCGCCATCAGGAAAGTGGTGAACATCGATGTCTAGCGTTGAACTGCTCCAAAAGCTGATCCCGGCCCTGGCGTTCTCAGCGGCTTTTTCGTTTGCCTACTCTGTTAGGCTTTTGGTGGCGGGGAAGAGGATCAAGGTCGTCGAGCGTCTCCACTCTTTGTCCGCCAATGAGTCCAAGCAGGACGACGACATAATGGCCAGGCCGTTCTTTGAGCGTACCATTGGCGCCCTGCTGAAGTCCCTGGTTTCAGCGATAGGGCAAACGACGCCGGGCCGGCTGCTGACTGTCGTCGAGGAACGGCTCATGCGGGCGGGGAACCCTCGCAACATGAAGGCCGGCGATTACATCGCGAGGATCGGCATCGCGGTTCCGCTCGCGGGGGTACTGAGCTGGTTCTTGCTTCGATCGTTGGGTTTCGGGTCAGCGAGAGCGGTGGCCTCGTCTGCCGTGTTCGGAGTGCTTGGAGGCTATTTGCCCTGGATGAGCCTGGGCATGAAGGCAGCCAATCGTAAGAAGGCCATTCAGAAGAGCCTGCCTGATATCATGGATCTTTTAGTCGTTAGCGTTGAGGCGGGCTTGGCATTTGATATGGCTCTCATGCGCGTGGTGGAACGTTTCAAGGGCACGGTCGCCGAGGAGTTCCAGAGGGTCCTTAAGGAAATGCAGCTTGGAAAGTCTCGCAAAGACGCCCTCAAAGATATGGCAAACCGTGTTGATCTCCATGAGCTTACCGCGTTGGTCACCGCGATCATCCAGGCCGACCAGCTCGGGGTGAGCATATCCGGCGTTCTTAGGATGCAGGGCGACCTCATCCGCGAAAAGCGGCAGCAATTCATCGAGGAGCAGGCGATGAAGGCTCCCGTCAAGATGCTGTTCCCGCTCATTGTTTTCATATTCCCGTCAATTTTCGTGATAGTGCTTGGCCCGGCGCTCATCAATATCCTGAAGGTCCTGGCCGGGATGTAGGTCTAATAGGAGTGAATGGAGTGCTCCGAAACATTGATACCGGATGTGTTGTGGCGGCTCGAGTTCTGGTTGCCGACAGCTTCTTGACCCGGTTGAGGGGCCTGATGGGGAGGCGGAGCTTGCCCGAGTCCGAAGGCCTCCTCCTCGAGAACTGTTCCTCAATCCATACCTTCTTCATGCGTTTCCCCATAGACGTTGTCTTCTTGGATAAAAACTTCCGCGTCGTCGGAGCTTTTCCAGACGTCAAGCCCTGGAGAATACTTGCCGGGGTGAAAGGCGGTATCCATACCTTAGAGTTGCCTTCAGGTGTGCTGACATCCACCGGCACGATCGCCGGCCACCGGTTATCGTATGATCCTGCCTCGAGATAAACATGTCTCACTTCGAGCGGATTTCCTCATTGCCGCGACTTCGTGGTAATATTACACTTAACTACTTACATCTAGTCGACAGGGTTCGCGGCGCGGCATGCGGCGCGGTTGGCCGCGGCCTTCAAAGCGGGACCCGTCCCAAAACGGCGGTCGAAATACCAACGGTTCTGAGGGGGATTCGGCAATGGCAGTGAGAGAGTACAACCCGGCTGAGATCGAAAAAAAGTGGCAGGACATTTGGGAGAAAGAAGGCGTCTTTAGGGCAAGCTCGGAAGACAAGACCAAGCCCAAGTACTACGCCCTTATTGAGTTCCCGTACCCCTCAGGCGAAGGCCTTCACGTAGGACACCCCAGAAGCTATACAGCTCTAGATATCATCGCTAGAAAACGCCGGATGGAAGGCTACAACGTGCTTTACCCCATCGGATACGACGCGTTTGGCCTTCCCACCGAGAACTATGCCATCAAGCACAAAATCCACCCGAAAATCGTGACCGAGAAGAACATAGCCCGGTTCAGGCAGCAGTTAAAGTCCTTGGGCTTTTCCTTTGACTGGTCCCGGGAAGTGAACACAAGCGATCCTTCCTACTACAAGTGGACTCAATGGATCTTCCTGAAACTATTTGAAAAGGGCTTGGCGTACAAGGCGGAAATCCCCATCAACTGGTGCACTTCCTGCAAGATCGGCCTCGCCAACGAAGAAGTGGTGGGCGGGGTTTGCGAGAGGTGCGGAGGGGAAGTGGTCCGCAAGGTGAAGAGCCAGTGGATGCTGCGCATCACCGCCTACGCCCAGCGCCTCATAGACGACCTGGACTTAGTCGATTACATGGAGAAAATCAAGATTCAGCAGAGAAACTGGATCGGTCGTTCCGAAGGCGCCGAGGTCTTGTTCAGCATTACAGGGACCGACAAGAAGCTCAGCGTGTTCACAACCCGTCCGGACACGCTGTTCGGCGCGACCTACATGGTCTTGTCGCCCGAGCATCCCCTGCTGGACGAGGAGAAAGACAGGATCGAAAACTGGGACGAGGTGCAAAGATACCGGGAACTGGCAGCCAAGAAGTCCGAGTTTGAGCGCACCGAAATAGCCAAGGAAAAGACCGGTGTGCCGCTCCAGGGACTGACCGCGATAAACCCGGCTACGGGCAAAGAAATCCCCATTTGGATATCGGATTACGTCCTGATGTCCTACGGGACCGGCGCGATAATGGCTGTTCCCGGCCATGATACCCGAGACTGGGAGTTCGCGAAGAAGTTCGGGCTCCCGATAGTCGAGGTCGTGGCGGGCGGAGACGTGACTAAGGAAGCCTTTGTCGACACGGAAACGGGCACAATGGTGAACTCGGGATTCCTAAACGGCCTCCAGGTTCTGGAAGCCATCGAGAAGATGATCGCGTGGCTCGAGGAGAAAGGACTTGGAAAGGCCAAGGTAAACTACAAGCTCAGGGACTGGGTGTTCTCCCGCCAGCACTACTGGGGAGAGCCCATCCCCCTCGTTTACTGCGAAAAGTGTGGTTGGGTCCCGGTCCCCGAAGACCAGTTGCCTGTGACACTTCCCGACGTGGAGAACTACGTTCCCAACGAAGAAGGGGAGTCGCCGCTGGCGAACCTTTCTGAGTGGGTCAACACGACGTGCCCCGCTTGCGGAGGCCCGGCCAAACGCGAGACCGACACCATGCCTAACTGGGCGGGGTCGTCTTGGTATTTCCTGAGGTACTGCGATCCCCACAATGACAACGAGTTCGCCAACCTGGAGGAACTCAATTACTGGACGCCGGTGGACTGGTACAACGGCGGTATGGAGCATACTACGCTGCACCTTCTGTACTCCAGGTTCTGGCACAAGTTCTTGTACGACCTGGGCTGCGTCCCGACGCCCGAACCCTATATGAAGAGGACGTCCCACGGGATGATCCTTGGCGAGAACCACGAGAAGATGTCCAAGTCCAGAGGAAACGTGATCAACCCTGACGACATCATCAACGAAGTAGGGGCCGACGCTTTCAGGGTGTACGAGATGTTCATAGGAGCCTTCGATCAAGCGATTCCGTGGTCTCAGCAGGGCCTCAAGGGATGCCGCAGGTTCTTGGACAGGGTGTGGCGCCTGCAAGACATAGTGGTCGACGGGGACGGGTACTCGCCTAAGTTTGAGACGGCTATGCACCGTACCATCAAGAAGGTCTCCGAGGACTACGAGCGGATGAAGTTCAACACCGCGGTAGCGGCTATGATGACTTTGACAAACGACATACACAACGCCGGAAGCATTACCAGGGGAGAGATGCGGACTCTCCTCATGCTCCTGAACCCGGTGGCTCCCCATATAACTGAAGAAATGTGGCAGAACCTGGGCTTCCCCGGGACCATATACCGGCAGAAGTGGCCTACCTGGGACGAAGCGAAGACCGTGGAGGATATGGTAGAGGTGGCGGTCCAGGTCAACGGCAAGCTCAGGGGCGTCGTGAATGTCGCCCGGGGCGCTTCCCAAGAAGAAGCGAAAGCCGTCGTGATGGAGCACGAAGCGGTCCAGCGAGCGCTTCTGGGCAAGAACGTCGTCAAGGAAATCTATATAACCGACAGGATCTACAGCATCGTCGTGAAGTGACCCTGCGCGGAGGACGCGCGATACCGGCTCCTATCGTTTGTGGCACCAGACCAGGTGGTCGGGCGAATCCGGAGCTTGAGACGGTTCAGGCGTTACCTCCGCGCAAACGCTTTCCGCCAAGGGGCAGCGCGGCATGAAGCGGCATCCCGGAGGCGGGTCGACGGCGTTTGCCACCGAGCCTTTGAGGATAATCCTCCTGGATTCGCTCGCTCCTATCCTCGGGATGGCCGATAAGAGGGCCTGGGTATACGGGTGCAGCGGGTTCTCGAATATCTCTTCCGTAGGCCCGATCTCGGCGATTCTCCCCAGATACATTACCGCTATCCTGTGGCTGGCGTGATGAACCACTGCTAGGTCGTGGGATATGAGGAGGTACGCAAGGCCGTACTCCGCCTGCAGGTCCTCGAGCAGGTTTAGGATCTGGGCCTGGACAGAGACGTCCAGCGCCGAAACGGGTTCGTCGGCCACGATGAAAGACGGGTCCGTGGCGAGAGCCCTCGCGATGGCGATCCTCTGGCGCTGTCCTCCACTGAACTGGCTCGGATACTGATCGAGATGGTCCCCGCGCAGTCCGACACGGTCAAGGAGCCTGACTGTCTCTGCTTCCTGGTCTTCAAGCGGAACGCCCTTGGCCGCCAGGGCAACTCCGATGATCTGCCTAACCGTGTGGCGCGGGTTTAGCGACGCGTACGGGTTCTGAAATACCATCTGCATCTTGGGAGTTCGTTTTGGACCGTTCTTGGAGGCGGAGTCCCGCCCCGTGGGGTTGCCGGCGCTGTTGACCGTTTCTCCGTCGAAGAAGGCCGCGCCCTCGGTCGGCCTATACAGTCCCGCGATAACCCTGCCCAGGGTGGTTTTCCCGCACCCGGACTCGCCGACCAGACCGAGCGTCTCGCCGCGTCCCACCGTCAGGCTGACGCCGTCCACCGCCTTGGTTACCCGCACCCGTGCGCCTGCGAGCCGTCGCTCCAAGAGGCTAGGTTTGTGGGTGAAGTATTTCTTTATGCCCTCCGCGATTAAGAGGGGCTCCTTGTCTCTTGTTTCAATGGCCTTAGTCTCTATCGCTGTCCACCGCCAATTCTTGTTCTTCTTCTTCACCGGTGCCCTCGCGAGCGACCACAGACGTCCATCGCCAGCACCGGACGCCTCTTCCGCCTCCCACCGGGAGCAGTTCCTGCCGGTTGGGATCCAGGCATCCTCTGGTCTTGTGTTCGCATCTCCCGTAGAAGGAGCAACCCGTCTTCTGTCCGATCAGGTCAGGCACGTGTCCCGGGATGGGGTTGAGCCGGATGCTCTTGTCGAACTTGGGGATGCACTCCAAGAGCCCTTGAGTGTAAGGATGCAACGGCGCGCTCAGGACCTCCCTGACGGGGCCTTCCTCCACTATTTGGCCGGCGTACATCACGGCGATCCTGTGACAAAACTGGGAGGCTACGGCCAGGTTGTGTGTCACCAGCACGATGGCTGTCCCGTTTTCCTTATTGATCTTCCTTAGGAGGTCCAGGATCTGCGCCTCGATAGTGACGTCAAGAGCCGTCGTGGGTTCGTCAGCGAGAATCAAGGCCGGCCTGCACGCCAAAGCGATGGCTATCATGACCCGCTGTTGCATTCCTCCGCTCAGCTGGTGAGGGTACTGGTCGATCACCGTCTCGGGCGAGGGGATTCCCACTTCCGCCAAAAGCGCCGCCAGGGCTTCCCGGCCGGACTTACGGTCTCTGTAATTCCACTTCCCGTGAACCGCTAGGGCTTCTTTGATCTGGGCGCCTATCTTGTGCGCGGGGTTCAGGGTGGACATGGGGTCTTGGAACACCATGGACATGACCGAACCCCGCAGCGACCTCATATCCGCGTCGCTCAGGGACAGGATGTCCTGGCCGTTTAGGATTACCCGGCCTCCGGCTATCCTCCCCGGATAGGGAAGGAGCCGCATTGTTGCCAGAAGGGTGGCGCTCTTGCCGCAACCTGATTCGCCGACCAGCCCGACTATTTCGCCTTCATGGACCGTCAGGTCAACTCCCCGTACGGCCCTGACAATACCTTTGTCAGTGGGATAGTGGACCCTAAGGCCGGTTATCCTCAACACCTCTCTCGGTTTCAAGAGGCTCATACGCTTCACCTCCACAGCGCCTTCAAATTAGAACGTCTTTAAGTCAGGGTTCAGAGCCTCCCGCAAGGCTTCTCCGAAAATGTTCACCGACAAGACGAGGGTCACCAGGAAGAGCCCGGGAAGGGCGGAGAGCCACCACGCGTTCAGGATGAACCGGTACCCGTCCTGAATCATTGAACCCCAGGCAGGTATTCTCGGAGGAATCCCGATTCCCAGGAAGCTCAGGGACGCTTCCATGACCATCATGGTGCCCATCCTCAAAGTGCCTACTACTATGAGGGGGTTTATCATGTTCGGCAGTATCTCGCTGAGCATGATGGCGGCGTCGGAACGTCCCAGAACGCGGGCGGCGTCCACGTATTCCCTGGTCTTTTCAGCCATCACTCCGGCCCTGGCCAGCCGGAAAAACTCGACCCATCCCTTGAAACACAAAGCCCAAATCAGGTTCCAGAATCCCGGCCCCATCATCGCCATCGCGCCTATGGCGAAGATCAAGTACGGGAAGGCCAGCAGGATTTCGCTGAACCTCGACAAGGCAGCGTCCAGAACGCCGCCGTAGTATCCCGCCAGGATGCCCAGAGTCCCTCCGACGAGCATTGAGATCGTCACTGTAATAACCCCGACCAGGATGGATACACGCGCGCCGTAGATGATCCTCGAGAACACATCTCTTCCCAGATGATCGGCCCCCAACAGGTACTTGCCTTTCAGCGACGGCGGAGAAAAACGGTCGGCCAGGTTCTGCCTGTCGGGAGGATGGCGCGTTATCACCGGAGCCAGTATCGCCGCCGCCACGAACACGAGAACCAAGATGAAACCCGCCATTGCCGGCTTGTTCCTGCTGAGCCGGCGGTACAGGTTCCGGGCGTTTTGCCGCCACAGCTTAAGGCGCAGGGCGAGAAGGCGTCTTCTCATGAGGTCTCACCGACCCCTATCTTGGGGTTCAGCCAGGTGTAGAGGATGTCCGATATCAGGTTCACCAAGACGAAGGTGAGCGCGTAAACCATGACAGCCCCCTGCACCAAGGAATAGTCCCTGTTGAAGATGCCGTTCACCACCAGCCGGCCCATGCCCGGCCAGCCGAAGATAGTCTCGACGATCATGTTGCCTCCCAGGAGGCTACCGACTTCCAGGCCAGTTATGGTCACCGTGGGTATCAGGGCGTTCCGGAACGCGTGCCGGATTATGACCGCGAACTCCCGGACGCCTTTCGCCCGCGCGAAGGTCACATAGTCCCGGCGCAATACCTCAAGCATGCTTGACCTGACCACCCGGGTGATGATTGCGGCCGGAGCCGCGCCCAACGCCACGGCGGGGAGGATCAGATGCTTTATGCTGGTCAGTAGCGCCGGGACGTTCCCGGTTATTATGGAATCTAGGACGTAGAGCCCTGTAACGTGGTCAGGGGCCAATCCGTATGGCGCCCGACCGGAGGTAGGCAGCCACTTGAGCTGCACGGCGAAGACCATGATGAGAACGATGCCGAGCCAGAACGCCGGCATGGAGATCCCCACGAACGCGCCCGCCATGCTTGCCCTGTCCGCTATCGAGTTATGCTTAACGGCCGAGATGATCCCAACCGGAACGGCTACGATCAGGGCGAACACGATTGACGCCAGCGCCAGCTCGATCGTCGCGGGCATGGCCTCCGCAATCAGGCTCGAAACGTTGGCCGACCGGGTAATCGAATATCCCAGGTCTCCGCGCACCACCCTAGACAGGTAGCTTCCCAGTTGAACATGGATAGGCTGGTCCAGGTCAAACTGGGCTCTAAGCGTGTCGATCTCCTCTTGTGTCACGTTCGAGGCTTCCCCGAGCATGATGTCCACCGGATCCCCGGGGATTAGCCTCATGAAGAGGAAAACCACCACGCACACGCCAAGCATTATGGGAAGCGCGGCAAGCGCTCTCTCCAAAACCTTGATCCCGCGCAAACTCACCAATCTCCTTCGCTAGTACCGACAAGGGATATCGCCACCGCCCACGCGGCCGGCAATGACCGAAACCGCGCGGGCGACGGGACTTGCTTCCGGATACAACACTCTGTTACTTGGTCAACTCTGCCTGTATTCCGGCTTCTCGCAGCAGTTCGACTGCCTTTTCCGGGTTGTACTCGTAAGGTTTCAAGTCCGGGTTGAACCCGAAGCCACTGGGCAGGAACGCTGTGGCGAGCCTCTCTCCGTGGCCTTCATAGATAGAGTTCAAGATCGCGTCCCAGTCGATCGCGTAGTTTAGTGCCTTCCGCACACGGACATCGTCGAACGGCGGCTTGGTCAAGCAGAGCTCGATGGCGTAGACGCGTGTTCCGGGCACCGACTTAACTTGAATGGCGGCGTCCCCCTGCAAGCTCTTGGCCATATCGGGCGGGAGCTTGTCGGCTATCTGGATTTCGCCCGCCTTTAGCGAGGCCACCCGGGTGGCGGGGTCGGGCATCATCCGGAAGATGGCTCTCTTGATGCTCGCGGGACCGATGGGCGGGATGTCCGGAGAGCCGCCATAGTAGTCGTCGAACCTCTCCAGCACAACCTGCTCGTCGAGTTTGGCCTCAACCAGCTTGTACGGACCCGTCCCTATGGGCTTGGCGGCGAATCCCTCGTCGCCGACTTCCTCTATATATGCCTTGGGCACGATCTGGAAGTGGCAAAGGGCCTGCAAGAAGACGGGGAAGGGCGTCTCCAGGTTGAACTTGACTGTTTTCTCATCCACCTTCTCGACGGACGTAAGAGGGCCCAAGAGCCCCTTCCTGGGCGAGGTCATTCCGCCTATGCCGTTCTCAGCGAGAACGCGCTCAAAGGTGAATACCACGTCATCGACGGTGAGAATCTGACCGTTATGGAACTTCACGCCGTCCCGTATCTTAACCACGTATGTTTGCGGATCCGGAGTCTCCCAAGACTCCGCGATCTCGAGTACGACCTCTCCGTCCCAAGTTCTGGTGAAGAGGGCGTCGAATATGTTCCGGATGACGGTCTCGGTGTCTCTATCTCTGTAGTTGCCCGGGTCCAGGGTGATGATTCTGTCGGTCCCCATCCCGATGGTGATGGTATCGCTGCCGTCCAAAGTGACGTCGTGCAGGTTGATCCGGGAATCCATCGCCACTTCCCAGTTGCCGACCTTGGATGACGCGGCTGCGGTCTCCTTGAGATAGTAGCCAAAGACCCACGGGACATCCTCGTAAAGGATCTCCTGAGCCCGGTAGTAGAGGTCTTTCCGGGTGTCATCGTCTGTCGCCGTGGTCGCCTGGTCGAGTACACTGTCGAACTCAGGATTGGAGTAGAAGGAGTAGTTGCCCCTGTCTCCCGTCCGAAGCTTGGGTATTACCAGGTCAAACGGGTCAAAGTAGGCGCTTCCCCAATCTGTCATGTACATCTGCCGGTTTCCTGCCATGAACTCCGCCTTCATGGCGCTCCATTCCCAAATGCGAACTTCGGCTTGGATCCCGATGTCGCGGAGTTGAGCGGCCACCGCTGCGGCTTCATCCTTGCGGTTGGCCTCGCAGTCGATGACCAGTGACAGGGGAGTGCCTTCAGGTTCCGGCTCTTTTTGGGGCGAGCAGCCGGGCACCGCCAGGACAAGCACCATTGCTACCGCGAGAAGGACCAACGACAGCTTGTTTCTGCGCATGATCAAACTAACCCCCTCCTTATTCGTTGTGATTTAGCGCAGCTAGGCATGGCAAAGCAGACGGCGGCCATGCGCGGCCGGATATTGTGAGTCAGGCTCTGACCGGAACCTGTACTCTTGTCAGGACCGGACTCAGATGGATCCGACCTTCAGCACAAGCCTCGCTTGGACGCGAACGACCGGACCAGGAGGGAGTGCCCCACAATACAGTAGGGCCCTGGAGGAGGACTCTGGTATGCCTCCGTCCGTATGACGCTCTTGCGTAGCAAGGGCTCCCTCACCAACGCTTACGAGGTTAGCTGACGGGCTCGGGCTGATGAAGTAGCCCTACCTGCTAGGCAGGATTAGCCCCGACAAATGGTTCCCCCGCTCCTTGAAAGAAGGATTCAGCGAAGAACGGAAGTCCGGTGATGTGTCACGTGATGGACTGTGTACGGTCACGTGACGAACCTTTGGGACTGGCGCACCCGCACGCTAAATCGGGTGCGAGAGCAATTGCCATCTGCTGCTACCTTTTACCTACTTACCCAAAATCGTATATTGTTTCGAGACCCGAGTCAACAGACTGTGGGGTTGATCGTGTAAGCCTGAACTGGATAGTGTCCTGTGAGAGTGTTTGGATCTGGCCGCAAAGGACTAGAAGGACATGAACCGGAGTTTGACGAATATGTGTATTACTAGGAGAAGCGAAGCTGTTGCATGTTGAGCCTTCATGTCCATGATGGATGATAGGCCGGTAGATAGTCCCTTAGGTGTCCCAGTCTAGAAGCCGTTGAGAAGGCCATCCGTTTGATATATACTATTTGGAAACACACGATTATATAGAAGTAACATGGCTGTCTTCTTGAGACAGCCGGAAGGTGATGGTGAGTGGACGACCCCGGGGGTAGTACGGCTGTAATAGCAGCACTTGTTTGTCTCTTTCTTTCCGCCACTTTCTCCTGTTCTGAGAGCGTTCTGTTTTCATCGGACTTTATCAAGCTAAAGACCGCTTTCGCAAACCACAAGGGCCTCAGTAGAGCTCTCAAACTCAAGGAGAATCCAAGACCGGTGCTTTCCAGTCTTCTTCTTGGAAACACCCTGGTTAATATCATGTTTGCCTCTCTAGCGGCAGCTATCGCGTTTGCCCATCTAACCCTGCCTAGAAACGTCGTGGAAGTAATCACGACCATAGGAGGCACGGTTGCGCTCGTCATATTCGGCGAGATAACGCCCAAACTCGTCGGTACAGCCAATCCCGAATCATTGCTTGTGACGATGTCTCCTGTGCTGTCCGCCATCGGGTTCGTCATGAGGCCTTTCGCTTTTGTCGCGGAGAAGTTGGCTTCCGCGTTCGCTTGGGCTCTTCCAAGCATAAAGAGCAGGGCGGAGGAACTCAACGAAGCCAGGCTCATCGCCGCCGTAGACTACGGGGAGACGTCGGGGGCCATCCGCAACGATGAGAAGGAGATGATCCACGGCGTCATCGACAGCCGGGATGTTGTGGTAACCGAAGTGATGGTCCCACGCCCCGACATGATCGCTCTGCAGGAGGATCGGAGCGCCTTGGAAGCGCTGAACCTGATGCTCCGGTTCGGACTGTCCCGGATTCCGGTGTTCGTGGATACGAGGGACAACATCAGCGGCATCGTGAACATCAAGGACTTGATGGCGTACGCCGGCGAGTCCGGATCTGATAATTGGCAACAAGTCCTCGAGCAAAGGGCGGCCAAGGAGTTCGCCGTACCGCCGTATTTCGTCCCGGAGACCAAGAACGTGAGGAGCCTTCTGCAGGAAATGAAGCAGGGCGGCATCCACATGAGCATAGTGGTGGACGAGTACGACGGCGTATCGGGCCTGGTCACGCTGGAAGACCTGGTTGAGGAAATCGTCGGCGAGATACGTGACGAATACGACATCAGGGAATCGGACCCGATCGTGTTGTCTGACCACGCTTGGGAAGTGCCCGGGAGAATGAGTTTGATCGACCTTGAGGACTACACGGGCATCGAGATCGACTCTGAAGACATGGACACTATCGCGGGCGTCGTGATGAAGTGTCTGGATAGGGTGCCGTCTCCCGGAGATTCGGTGATGTTGGACGACCCGCCTGTCAGGATACTGGTCAAAGAAGTAAAGGGCCCCAGAATCAGAAAAGTCCTCATAGAGAAGCTGGAGAAGCCAGAGGGAGAGGTAACTGAATAGATGGAGGACGTACCGTTACTTAGTCTTGGCGTGAGAGCGGTTCTGCTTGTCCTCTCATTTCTTGCCATCGGTTTTTTCTCGGGCTCCGAGACCGCTTTCCTTGGTATGGACAAGTGGGCGGTGCTGGGGCTCCGGGCGAACGGTGATGAAAAAGCCAGCGTACTTGCTGCTTTGGCGGAAGACAGGGAGACCACGCTCTCCGCGCTTCTCATAGGCACCAATGTGTTTACTGTGTTGGCATCGGTAATGTCGGCGTCCATCGCGAGCCTCTACGGAATAACCAGCGCGAGCGGTCTGGCGACGGTATCTCTTATCACTACCGCCGTCGTGTTTATGTTTTCTGAACTTGTTCCCAAGAACTACGCGGCCGAAAACCCGACCGAGACGGCACTGATTGTGGCCGTCCCGCTCGCGGCGATAGTCAGGTGGCTCACACCCGCCTCAGTCGTTCTGTCGAGGCTTCCGTCTCTTGTTGCGAAGGCTTTGGCTCCCAAACAGGAGGCAATGGCCGCCGGTTCCGATAGCGCCGTACGCCTCGCTTTGGACTTGGCGGGGGACGAGGGCGGAGTGAACAAAGAGGACTCCGAGGTTATCGTTGGCGTGCTTGACTCGTCTGATACTCGCGTAGCCGATGTGATGACCCCGCTCAAAGACGCGGTTACCCTCAGTCCCAGGACAAGGCTGTCAGAGGTCCTGGCCGGTTTCGGCAAGCACCGGTTCAGCAGGATTCCGGTGGTGTCCCCCGACGGCGACAAGGTTCTGGGCGTTGTCTACGCCAAAGACGTAATGAGGGCTTTGCGCTCGGAGCAGGGCGGCAGGTCCATTGGGAGCGGCGAAGCCGGGGGAGAAGGCGGGTCGGAAAGAGCCTGCGGGACCGTCGCCGACATAATGCGTCCGCCGTTCTTTGCGTCGCGCAATGAGACTGTGTTGGACCTCCTGTCGAGGATGCGGAAAGCCAGGGTCCACTTTGCCATAGTCCTTGAGGGCGACCGTCCGGTGGGTCTGGCCACCATGGACGACCTTCTCGAGGAGATCCTTGGCACCATCGAGGAAGACTCGACCACAAAGCTTCCGGAAAAGCACATGGTCTCGGCGGCAGTAGGGTCTGACGGGCTGGGTATGGACAGTTTCGACTCTGACTTCGGTTCTCCGGATGAGATATAGCGTGATCCGAAAGGACCGGAAGATGCGGACGGGTCGCATGGTTTCATGCAGGAGCGGCATGCGAGGATCTAGAAGGAGTAACCGTTAGCGCCGGGGCGTAGCGCCTAGGTGAGGACACCGGGCGCCGCGCCTCTTGTCACATAGATACTAATGAAGGGGAGGTTGCCTCCGGTGAACGCTGACTGCAAGACAAGAAAGACCGGGCCGCGTAGGGAGATGATCGGAAGGCCCGTCGAAGACGTCGAGACCCCCGCACTGGTTGTGGATTTGGATATCATGGAACAAAACATGGACAAGATGATGTCCTTCCTGCGCAAGGGCACCGTCGGCATAAGGCCGCACGCCAAGACCCACAAGACTCCGGAAATCGCGCTGTTGCAGATGGCCAAAGGGGCCTTGGGCATCACTGCCGCCAAAGTAGGAGAGGCCGAAGCCATGGCGGATGGCGGCGTGAAGGATATCATGATTGCCAGCCAGATCGTGGGCGAAGGAAAGATCAAGAGGGTTGTGGAGCTCTCAAAGCGTATCGACCTCAAAGTCGCGGTAGACTCAATGGACAACCTCAAGGACATCTCGGCGGCCTCCCAGGCGGGCGGCGGGAATGTCGGGATTGTGATTGAGCTCGAGGTCGGCAACCAGAGGTGCGGGGTGTCAGACCCCGACGAGGCGGTCTTGCTGGCCAAAGCCGCGTCTGAGCTTCCCGGAGTCTGGTTCGCGGGCATCATGGGCTACGAAGGACATTGCGTCTTCATGGGTGACTTTGAGGCGCGAAAAGAAGCCGCCAAAAAGGCGTACGACGCTATTTTCGCGGTGAGAGACCACATAAAGGCAAAGACCGGGCTGGACTGCGGGATCGTCAGCACGGGCGGTACCGGGACCTACATGATAGCCGGGCTCCTCGACGGGTTCACCGACATAGAGGCCGGTTCTTACATCTTTATGGACTTGCGGTACGGCAGCACCCCCGGAGTCGACTTCCAGCAATCTCTGACTGTATTATCGACCATCGTAAGCCATCCAAAGCTGGACCTTTGGGTCTGCGACGCGGGGCTGAAGTCCATGACAAGGGAATTCGGGCTCGTCTCAACTCTTCCGTCCTACGGCATAAAGCCGTCCCACATGTCGGAAGAGCACATAAAGCTGGAGCCCAACCCAAACCCCGATCCCCTGCCGTCACTGGCGGAACTGGATCGCAAGTATGCCCAAGGGGCGTCCAGGGAGTTCAAAGTGGGCGACAAGCTTCATCTAATTCCCAGCCACTGCTGCACAACGGTAAACCTCCACGACGTTATATACGCGGTGCGAAACGGTGTGGTGGAGGATGTCTGGGCGGTAACCGGCAGGGGCAAGTTCGCGTAGGAACAGCTGAAAACAACCGCCAGGACCCTGCGGTTGCACCACGATATCCACCATCAAGCCTATGTTCAGGGCCTAAACCGGGCTGAGGACGCCATGCGGCGCGCGCGGGAAACGGGGGATTTCGAGTTCGCCAGGTACTGGGCTAGAGAACTGGCATTTAACGGGTCAGGACACATACTCCACAGCATCTACTGGACAAACATGAGGCCGCCCGGGCCTGACAAGTCTCCGGCGCCGGGTCCCCGCTTGCTGCAGTATATCGAGTACGCCTTCTCGAGCTTTGACGCTTTCCGCAAGCAGTTCACGGCAACCGCGCAACAAGTGCACGGCTCGGGTTGGGGAGTCTTGGTATGGAATCCGGCGTGGCAGAGGTTGGAGATCCTTCAGGCAGAGAAGCACGAGGACCTCACTCAGTGGGGGTCTGTTCCCATTCTCGTGGTGGATGTGTGGGAACATGCCTACTACTTGGACTACCAGAACAGGCGCGCCGAATACCTGGACAATTGGTGGAGCCTGGTGAACTGGGAGGACGTCGAGCGCCGGTTAGCCCTGGCTGTTCAAGCCCGGGTGCCGTTGACCGTTCTTTAGCGCGAAAGCCCCTTAGCGCTATTCACGATCGTCGCCGCCATCACGGGGCCTGTCTTCCCGGCACCGGTCTAGCTCCAGTTTGACGTCGATGTCGTGGCGGTGCACCGATATTTCGGCGACGTGGAAGAACCCGTAAAGGAGAAGAAGCGCGACCGCCGCGTCGAGAAACCTTTGTTGCGCGTTGTCCCAATGGACAGGTTTCTTCTCGTTCATGATCAACCATCTCCTTGGGGGTTTCTCGCCCCGGCGTCGTCCTGCTTAATAGAGCACGATGAATCTGAGTCAGTGAAGCACAGAATCTGACCCACTGAATCAGAATACGCAGGCTCTTTCAGCATGGTTCTTAAGGAGCCCAGCTTGGCCCCGATCCTTGGCGTCTAGGGTGAGAAGGGGAGAATGGGGGAGCACAGTGAAGGAGTCCCGCCTGGCTTTACAGAATTAGACCTGTATAAGGGAGGCGGGACTGTGAGTTTTGGCGCCGAGAATAAGGATCTGAGGGAGCTTTGGCAACTGGACCCGGCTTATGTGTTTCTGAACCACGGTTCGTACGGCGCGACCCCGAAAAGCGTTCTGTACGAACAGCACCGCCTGCACCTTCATATCGACAGTGAGCCCGTGCGTTTCTTTCGGCTCGAATTAGAAGACTACCTGGATGCGGCCCGAGAAAAGCTGGCCGACTTTGTAGGCGCTGACCGCGACGGCATAGTGTTTGTCCCCAACGCGACCACGGGCGTGAACGCGGTATTGCGATCAACCAAGTTTAAGCCCGGAGACGAGATACTTACCACTGACCACGCCTACAACGCCTGCAAGAACGCCGCTGACTTCGTTGCTCAAAGAGACGGAGCCACGGTCAAAGTGGTTCACATCCCTTATCCTATGTCTTCCCCAAAGCAGGTAGTCGACGCGGTCCTATCTGGAGTGACAGACCGGACTCGATTCCTGATGATCGATCACGTTACCAGCCCGACGGCCGTCGTGTTCCCTGTTCAGAAGATAATCGATGCCCTCGAAGGCAGCGAGATAGATATCTTGATAGACGGCGCCCATGCCCCGGGCATGCTCCCGCTTGACTTGACCACCATGGGCATGGCGTATTACACGGGCAACTGCCACAAGTGGCTCTGCGCTCCCAAGGGCGCCGCTTTTCTCTACGTAAGGGAGGACAAGCGGGGGCAAGTCCGGCCGGTGACCATCAGCCATGGAGCGAACTCCACGAGGAGCGACAAGAGCAGGATGCTCCTAGAATTCGACTGGACTGGAACAGGCGACTACACGCCTTTCATTCTGATACCGAAAGCCATAGAGTTCCTGGAGTCGTTGTATCCGGGCGGCGTTCGGGAACTGATGGAGCGCAATCACCGGTTGGCCATGGAAGCGGGGAAGATGCTTTGCGACAGGTTTGGCGTTCCTATGCCTCTCCCCGAAGAGATGATCGGATCGATGGTGGCCTTACCCATACTACGTCCTCTGGATGGAGAGAAAACCAAAGTCCCGTCGGGCAAGTGGAGCGACCCGGTCCAAGATAGGCTGTTTCACGAGTTCAACATAGAAGTTCCTGTAGTGTCCCTGCCCTCAGTCGTCCAAAGACGCCTCATAAGGATCTCGTGCCACGCTCACAATAGCATGTCTGATTACGAGAAACTGGCTGACGCCCTAAAGAAGATGGGGTTCTAGGAAAGGTTTACCCGACGCTTTCTCCTCTGTTACCTACGGGCCTGACCGGTCCGTCTTTTTCACCCGCGGTTATCAATGTGAAGTAAGGCTTTACAAATACCTTGAGAGGACATATACTGGAAACGGCTTGTGAAATCCCGCACAATACCGCGGGCGCAAGTGTACGTCGCGGCCGGTCCCACCGAGCGGCGTGTCCAGGCTTCGGGTCAGCGCTCTTAATATCGCGGCGCAACGAAGATGGAGGGAAGAGCATGGATTTCGGAGACCGTTTGCGCAGGTTAAGGCAGAGCCAAGGGCTCTCAGTGAGAGAACTGGCCAGACGGGTCGGCGTGTCCGGGTCCTACATTTCCCAACTTGAGCAGAATGAAAGCAAACCTTCCTTTTCGACGTTGAAGAAGATCTGCGAGGTCATGCAGACTCAAACCAGCATACTCACTGAAGATGACTATCCGGACGACTGGGTTATCGTTCGCAAGAACGCCCGCAGGCACCTGGTGCTCGAAGACCCTTCGTGGCATGTGGAGTACGTGGCTTTCACGGGCGGCAGGGACAAAAGGATGCAACCTTGCGTGGTCCGTTTGAAACCGGGCGCCTCGGGTCCTGACCCCGTCTTCAAGCATGACAGGGAGGACCTGATCTATCTTATCGAAGGAACGCTCGAGGTGAAGGCGGGCAAAAAAGAGTACAGGCTTGAGCAGGGGGACACAGCGTACTTCAATTTCATCCGGCCAACGGTTTTTCGAAACCCGGAACCTGAAGACGCTGTTTTCTTATGGGTGGTGTCCCCGGCCTGGTGAACGGCAGTATCGAGTTACAGATTGGGGAGGCAGCGGTAATGATCAGCATCGTAGTCTGTGTAGGCAGCTCGTGCTTCTTGAGGGGGGCTTCCGCTGTAATCGAGGAGTTCGAGAAGATTGCCGAGGGTCTCGGACCCAAGAAGTTTGAGATCAAGGGAAGCTTCTGCATGGAGAGGTGCACCGACGGCGTCACCGTCAAAGTGGGCGATGAGATCTTCACGGCGGTTTCGCCCGAGGATGTGCCCAAGATATTCGAATCTCACATAAGACCCCTGATTGAGGCCGAAAATGCCAAGCTCCATTCCGGGGTGAAGTAAGGATGATCATCGAGACGGAGAGGACCAAGTGCAGGGACTGCTATAAGTGTGTCCGGGCTTGTCCTGTGAAGGCGATTCGAGTTGTGCGCGGTCGTTTGGCTCATGAACTCTATGCGTCCGTTGTCCAAGATGCTTGCATCTATGATGGGACTTGTCTTCGCGAGTGTCCTCAAGGCGCCAAGCGCGTGAAGGAAGAGACGCATCTTGTTAAGAAGATGCTCAAGAACGGCGAGAGAGTCGCCATAAGCCTCGCCCCTTCGTTCGCCGCTTCGCTTGCGCTTGATAATCCTCTCCGGATCGTTTCGGCTTTAAGAAAACTGGGAGCGCAAGTCGTCCAAGAGACTGCCCTGGGAGCCGAAATGGTGGCGAGGGCACACCAGAAGATGCTGAACACCTCAGACAGGCCCATAATATCCAGCGCGTGTCCGTCTGTGGTGAGCCTGATCGAGAAGTATTATCCTGACGCCATCGCGTATCTGGCTCCCTTTGTCTCTCCGGCCATCGCTCACGGCAAGTACCTGAAGCGGACGTACCCGGGGATCAAAGTGGTGTTCATCGGCCCTTGCGTCGCCAAGAAAGAGGAGATCGCCAGGCCGGATTCAGCGGGCGCGGTGGATGTGGCGCTTACATTTCAAGAACTGATGAAATGGCTCAAGGACGAGGGTATCGACGCCGCGGCTCTTCCGCCCGGGAAGTTCGACGGGCCGAGCCCGGGACTTGCGCGCCTGTTCGCCGCCGATGGAGGGCTCCTTAAGACCGCGGGAAAGGACGGGATCCTTCGCCGCGAGACTGTGGCAGCGTCGGGAGTCGCGAACTGCATTGAGATGATCAACCACTTCATAGCCGAGGACTACCCGCCTGTCCTTGTAGAGCTTTTGGCGTGTCCGGGCGGCTGCATATCCGGACCCTTTTCCCTGAGCGAAAATGACCTGTTTGGGCGCAGGGCAAAACTCATCGCGTACGTTGAGTCCGCCCGCCTCCGAGAGGGGGATCAGGAGCCTCCGGACTACGAGTCCATGCTTCCTCTCGAGGAACTATGCCGGAGCTACGAGAACCGCAAGGTAGAGATGCGGCAGCCGTCAGAGGAAGAGCTGGCCGAGATACTGGAGCGGACCGGCAAGTTCAGTCCCGAGGATGAGCTTAACTGCGGAGCGTGCGGCTACAGCTCTTGCCGGGAAAAGGCGATAGCCGTGTACAACGGGATGGCGGACCCGGAGATGTGCATCCCTTACATGCGCCAGAGAGCGGAGTCCATGGCAAACGTTGTGGTGGAGGCAAGTCCTAACGGCGTCATCGTTGCCACTAGAGGCGGTACCATCATAGAAGTCAACCAGGCCGCTGAGCAGTTTTTGGGCGTTCCCCGAAAGACGTGCATTGGTCAGCCGGTTGAGCTCTTCATGGACGCGACGATGTTCCATGAAGCGGCCAAGACCCGCGGGTCAGTTTCGGGGGAGAACACTATCGGAGACCGCATCATAAAGCAACAAGTCATGTATCTGACCGCACAGCAGCTCTTGGTGGCCTTGCTTGAGGACGTTACCTCCAAGCGCGCCGAGGAAGAAAGGCAATTCCGCGTTGTGGCGGAGGCGGTGGCCAGGGCACAGCAGGTTATCGAGAAGCAGATGGCCGTTGCCCAGAAGATCGCGGGCCTCCTCGGAGAGACAACGGCAGAGACGAAGTTGTCCCTTACGGGTTTGATGAAGGTTGTGAGGGAAGGGAAGCCGGGGACCAATGAACCTAAAAGTTGAGGTGGCTGTGTCTCAACTGAATAAGTACGGCGAGGAACTGTGCGGGGATTGCGTCGAGATAGCCCAGGACGGTTACACCGTAATCGTCATGTCTGACGGCCTGGGCAGCGGCGTGAAAGCTCACATCCTGGCGTCCCTTACCACGAAAATGGCCGCTACTATGCTAAAAGGCGGGTTGCCCCTGGGGGAAGTCATTGACTCGGTGGCAAGTACGCTGCCCGTTTGCGAGGTTCGGCGGCTAGCCTACAGCACCTTTTCAATATTGATTATCGGGCCTGATTACAAGGCGCACCTTGTTGAGTACGACAATCCTTTGGCTTTCTTGGGGCGTGGATCGGAACTCGTGACAATAGACAGGCAAAAGAAGACGTACAGCGGGAGAGTAGTACAAGAAAGTTTCTTCCAGGTCAATGACGGCGACTGGCTGGTGCTGGTAAGCGACGGCGTGCTGCATGCCGGCATCGGAGGTATCTGGAACCTGGGGTGGGGCTGGAACAGGATTGGAGACTATCTTAAGCGGATGGCCTCCAGGGAGGAAGACGCGAGATCGATGGCCTTCGGTCTCATTGAGACAACCGAGCGTCTCTACGCCGGCAAGCCCGGCGACGACGCCACGGTAGTTGCTGTAAGGATTAGGGCGCCTAGGTACCTGACGGTACTTGCCGGACCGCCTGTGGACATGGCGGATGACGCCAGGGTCGTGGCCGAGTTCATGGCGTCTCCGGGGAAAAAGGCGATTTGCGGCGGGACAACCAGTCTCATTGTGGCCAGGGAAACGGGTCATCCCGTGACGGTCAACATGGCCACCATGAGGGAAGGTATTCCACCTACAGGCCAGATGGAGGGCGTGGACTTGGTATGTGAAGGCGTGCTTACCCTGTCCCGGGTCGCGGACCTGTTCAAAGACGGCGCGCCTCTTAGAAGGAATCTGATTTACAGGTCTGACGGTCCCAGCAGGCTCGCGTCCTTGCTGTTGGAGTCCGATAATATCCGGTTCATGGTCGGACGGGCTATCAACCCGGCCCACCAGAGCCCGGACCTTCCAATAGATTTGGCCTTAAAACGCAGGATTATCGAGGACCTCTGCAGACGGCTCAATGAGTTGGGCAAGAATGTTCGTCTGGACGTGTATTAACTAAGGTAGCCCAGAGCGGTCCGGTTCCGCGTCCGGCCGCTCTTGCCGAATCCGCCCTACCTATCGAACTCCCCCGTACGTGAGGTAGGGCGGTCTTCTTATGCAGGGAAGGACGCCTCTCAAGGCGAACTTTTGCGGTAGCGGGAGTTGGCTCTTATTTGTGAGGAGGAGAAAAACGTGCGGTACGATTTTGACCGGGTTATTGAGCGAAGAAATACCGATTCTTCAAAATGGGACAGCGTCAAGACCTTGTTCGGTTCCGAGGACGTGCTGCCTTTGTGGGTGGCCGATATGGACTTTCCTTCACCGGCGCCCGTGGTTGAGGCCATAGCGAAGAGAGTCCAGCATCCGGTGTACGGTTACACTCGGGTACCCGCGGGCCTGATCGAAGCGGTTGTACAGAGGCTGGACAGGCGGTTCGGGTGGAAAGTCGACCCTTCTTGGATTATCTTCACACCGGACGTGGTCTCGGCGGTGAACGCGGCGGTGCGCGCGTTTACGAACCCGGGAGGAAAGGTCATCGTTCAGAGCCCGGCGTATCCGCCGTTTTGGTCTTCGGTTAGCAACAATAGGGCCTCATCAGTGGTCAATGAGCTGAAGTTGGTGAACGGGCGGTATGAAATTGACTTTGACGCGCTGGAGCGGGATTTTCAGGACCCGGCCGTTCAAGCCATGATCTTGTGCAGCCCGCACAACCCCGTCGGCCGGGTGTGGACTCCGGAAGAACTCACCAAGATAGGGGAACTCGCCTTGCGGGCGAAGGTGCCGGTGATCTCAGACGAGATTCACTGCGAGCTTGTGTATAAGGGCCACCGCCACTATCCGTTCGCCTCTCTGTCGGAAGAACTCCAGATGAATTCGGTGACTTGCATCGCCCCCAGCAAGACCTTTAACCTCGCGGGGTTGCACGCGGCCGTCACCATAATCCCCAACGAGACCCTCCGCGCGAAATTCAACGAGGCCAGGGCGGGGATCATGGGAGGCGTCGGGCTTTTCGGATATGTTGCCATGGAGGCGGCTTTCCGTTACGGAGACGAGTGGCTCGAGCAGGCCATAGAGTATATCGAGGGCAATAGGGATTTCGCTATCAAGTACTTCCAGGAAAACATACCCGCCATCGTTCCGATCAAACCTGAAGGAACGTACCTCATGTGGCTGGACTGCCGGAATCTCGGCCTGAATCCTACTGAGCTTAGGAGTTTCTTCAACTCCAAGGCGAAGGTGGGCCTGAATGACGGACCCTCCTTTGGACCGGGGGGCGAGGGATTCCAGCGCATGAACTTGGGATGCCCCAGGTCAATACTGGAGGAAGCCCTTAAGAGAATAGAGAACGCGGTGAAGACGCTCTAAGACCATAGCGGAAACCCGGATCGCCCTTGCCGGGCCCCTAGGCGTGTCACGGATTGTGTCAACGTGGAGTCCTACCACATAACATGTTGACGTCACGACACCTTAGGGGGGAGGTGCGCACGGTGGGAGGCGCCGGGTTCTGCGGAAACAACTGGTGTTGGTGCATCTTCTTGATACTGCTCGTGTTGTTCCTTTTTTGCTGCTTCTGCGACTAGGGGAGTTGAACCGGCCAAGAGCCAGGCAAGCGATGAGGTGGACTCGTGACGAGTCCACCTCGTTTTCATAAAACCCTCCGCGCCCCTTCCTACACCGAGTGTCATAACGTTTCCGCTCCACATAAGATGCTGACGTGTGGTCCGACATTTCTGGGGGAGGTGCCGTTTACGTGGGTGGAGTGCTTGGCAGCGGCTGCAATCCTTGCGACTGGACTTGGCTCATCATCCTGATTCTGATCGTCCTGGTGGTCTGTTGCTTCTGCGGCTAGAAGACGACCGGAAAGACAGTCGACAAGTGGATACAAATCTTACGGGAAGGCGGCGAAAGCCGCCTTCCGCCTTCTTGAACTGCCTTTTCCTGAGCGGTACAATGGGCGGCGGTTGGAAAAAACCGACCTGCAATCACCTTCGCCTAGCGGCTTGGAGGTCTTCCTCATGAAAATTGGCTTAGTTGGACGCCCGCAGACGGGCAAGACCACGTTGTTCCGCCTCCTTACCCAGTCAAGGGGAGACTCGCCTGGGAAAGGCGCGTCTTCCGGTGTCGGTGTGATGGAAGTCCCGGACGAGCGGATCCGGTGGCTTTCTGACCTGTTCAAGCCGGAAAAGACCATCTACGCCAGGATCGACCTGCACGACATCCAGCCTTACAAGGGTCAGGAGTTTCTCAACGCGGTAAGGAATATGGATGCCCTGGTGTTGGTCCTAGGATGCTTTATGGCGCAAGGAGACGGTTCCGACCAGACGTCGATGATAGACGACCTCGAGATGGAGTTCCATATCGCCGACTTGGCGTCTGTCGAGGGGCGCCTGGAGCGTCTCGCGTCGAAAAAGACCAAGCCGTTGGGGCCTTCTGAGGAGCCGTTCTTGAAAAAGTGTAAGGACAGCCTGGACGCGGGGATCCCCCTCCGGAAAGTCTCGTTTGAGCCTCACGAGGCCGAGTATCTCTCCAACTTCGCGTTTTTCACGTTGAAGCCGGTGATCTTGGCGCCCAACGTGTCCGAGGAATCCCTCGTCTCAAAAGACTATCCGGGCAAGGATTACATCGGACAAAAGGCCGAAGAAGGAGGCTATCCCCTGGTCATTTTCTCGGGCGAGGTCGAGGAGGAGATCGCTTCTCTGCCCGAGCCGGAACGCCTGTCTTTCCTGCGGGAATACGGGCTGGAGGAGACCGGGGTCTCCAGGATAGCCAGAGCGTCTTACGCGGCTTTGGGACTGATTTCTTTCTTTACGGTCGGCTCTGACGAGGTCCGGGCGTGGACCATAAAGGACGGAACCACGGCGCGCGCGGCCGCGGGCAAGATCCATACTGACCTCGAGAAAGGGTTCATCCGGGCCGAAGTCGTGTCCTACCGAGACCTCAGGGAGTGTGGGTCCATGAAAGCCTGCAGGGACAAAGGCCAGATCCGCCTTGAGGGCAAGGACTACTTAGTTAAAGACGGAGACATAATGACCGTGCGCTTTAACGTCTAGGCGACCGGCTCTCCCGCGGTGCAGACACGGTTCTTCCCCAGCTTTTTGGCGTTGCTGTTGGCTTTCTCCACGGCGGCCAGCAGCAATTTCGTGTCGACTCCGTCCTCCGGGCTGGTAACAATCCCTATTGAGACGGTCACCGGAAACTCCCACCCGGCCGATTTGTCCTTTACCTCGGCGCAGATCCTGTTGGCCTTCTCTATGGCTCCCGCCTTATCGACCCCGGGAAGGATGATCATGAACTCATCTCCCGACAGCCACCGGGTGACTGTCTCTCCGGGAGCGGTCGCGCAGGAAATGGTAGCTCCCAGCCGCCGTATCATCTCGTTTCCGGCTTCGTGGCCCATTGCTTCGTTATACTGCCTGAGGTTGTCGCCGTCCACAAACAACAGGCTTAAGGGGTAATCGGCTCTGATGGACGAAAGGTGGTTTTCTATGATGTACGAAGCCGCGCGGTGGTTGGGCAGGCCGCTTATGTCATCGGTGTAGGCCAATCTCCTGGCTTCTTGAAGAAGATCTACGATTCCTTCTATCTTGGTCAAGAGATGCCTGGCTATGTTTATCGAGCTATCGTTTCCCGCGTTTCCTCGAGACGAACCCGGCAGCAGCCGGGCCCACAGGTCCAAGAGCATGTCCAGCGGGTCGGCATCGTCTCCAGGTGCGGCGATAGTGTGGGTTACCGCCGGGCAGGAGCTGTCAGATCTCAGGAAGGATACGAAACCGCGGACGTCTTCGACGCTGCCTCCGGGAAAAAACACGTAGAAGTCTCCGGCCAGCCTGTAATGCCTGGCGCGGGGCCATCTGCCGGTTGAGACTGCCTTAAGGATGCTTCTTGACAGCGCCATTACCGCTCTATCCCCGGTTTCCGACAATTCTAGGCCCAAGGCGGGTCCCTTCAGTATCGCGTCACCTTGTCTAAGAGAAGAGAGCAATGCGAATAAGTTGGGGAAACCTGTCTCCAGGTCTTCCTCAACCGGTGGCCATGGGGAAGGAACGAGTTTGTCTTTGTGACTATTCATCGAGCTGACCTCCGGTCGCGACTTGGGTCTTGCCCTGTTCCAAACATTAAGTCGGCCAGGGATAATTTCCTTTGAACAGGTATTTGGGTATTTCCATCCGTACTGTTTTAAGGGGATCAACTATTTGACAGACTTGTAGGTTCCCCCTCGCGCTCAAGAGACAAAGGGCTTCCTCGTCCCGAATGCGCAGTGTTTGGGCCAACAATGATGCGCTCTTGTCTACTACCGCTTCCGCCGCCGAATCTAGAGTTTCCTCTGACCATATCAAATAGACGGCGTCTTCGGTTTCTACCACCGGGCACGGCAAGGATAGGCCTTTCAGCAACCGTGTTCTCAAGGTAACGGTCCCCGCGACCTCAACACCACAGATCAGTACCTCTCCGTCTCCCATCAGAGCGTGCAGGTCGCCCAAAGCCAGCAAGGCTCCCGGCACGTTCACCGGCAAGTATACTGTAGAGCCCTCAGCGATCACCTTGCTGTCCAAGTTCCCGCCGTGGGGACCCGGCGTCCCGGTCGCGACAGATCCTTCCTTGGGAGCCGTTCCGATGACCCCTATCATCGGATGGGATTCCAATATTATATCACCGGGGAGGTGCGCCAACCCATTTCTGAGGGGTATGAGCATTGATCTGGACTCCGTTATCCGGTGTCCGGCGGCGCCCATGTTGGGGACGGCCACCATAACGCCGGGGGACAGTACCCGGATGTCCAGTATTTCTACGGCCAGGGTGTCTCCGGGCAGAGCTCCCTGAACGAAAATCGGGCCCGTGGCAGGGTTTATCCTGTCCCATCCGACCTTTTCGAACAAGTCGTCGGGACCTTGTATCTGGCCGCAGAAGCAATCCTGGGTCTCCACTATGACCGCCTCACCGGGCGCTATTTCGCAACACGGTGGATTCGCCGGAGAAAACGCGTAAATCAAGTTTTCCGGGTCTCTGGATACTATCCGGCTCTCGGGATTCTGTGCCAAGGTACTTCCCCCTTCTGCGTGGATGCCGGTTCCATGGTGACTTTTATTCGCTGGTAGTGGGGCAGTAACCTTCTTCGCTTAGAACGTGCCCCGAAGGAATGAACGCTAGGAATAGAGAACAAGAGTGGAGGTGGTGAGCGGATTGCGGTTGGCCTCAATATCTAGTTCCAGCACACGGGGGAACGCGTATCTGGTCTGGGGAGGTTCGTCCAGGCCGGTTCTTATAGACTGCGGCATCTCGATAAGGCGCCTGGTATGCGCCCTACGAGAACTCGGCATGGAGCCCCGGGACCTTGCGGGTCTCTTTATCACTCACGAACATAGTGACCATATTGGCGCGATGTGTCTTGCGACTCCGGTCGCCCAAAAGTTCGGTATCCCCGTGTACTCATCTCAGGGTTTCTGGAGGTGGTACAGAGAAAAACGAGGGTATCACCTGGATCCGTCTCTGGTGAGAGTAATTTCTCACGGTGAGACCGCCGTGGTGGGCGGGACGTCGGTAACCGCATTCGCGAAACCCCACGACGCCGCGGAACCGCTAGGGTTTGTCGTAGAGATCGAGGGGGAAAGGGCTTCCTTCGCGATGGACCTTGGGCACGTTCCCGAACCGGTTGAGCGCATGCTCCACGGGTCCGAGTACCTTGTTTTTGAGTCAAACCATGATGTCGAAATGGAGCGAAACTCGGGACGTCCCTTGTACCTGATACGCCGTGTGTTGGGCAATCTGGGCCACCTATCCAACGATCAGGCAGGAGAAGCCCTATCAGGGCTTGTGACTCGCGGGACTCGAGAGGTCGTTCTCGCTCACTTGAGCATAGACTGCAATACTCCTGAGATGGCCGTAGGAGTGGTGTCATCCTGCCTTTCGAGGTGCGGCAAGAGCTGCAAGGTTTCCGCCGCTCCCGCGGGGTCTTTGGCCGTGTATGGAGAATAAGCTATTTTGATTGACACCCGAAAGCGCATTTCCTAGAATCTTATCTAGTGTTTCTACGGGTAACGTATTGTCGTCGAGGTTTCTTGACAATTTGAGAGGGGGCTGGGAGCACGATGCAAACGCAGGGGTTGGGCCGTCATGTTCTGGCAGAGGTCTATGGATGCGAGTTTAACGTCTTAAATGACCTCGAAAGGATCCGGGAGATCTTTGTCAGTGCGGCTCTCTCCGCCGGGGCGGAAGTGAGAGAAACTGCTTTTCACAGGTTTTCACCTCAGGGAGTTAGCGGTGTGGTAGTGATTTCTGAATCGCACTTGGCGATTCATACGTGGCCTGAGCTGGGCTACGCCGCTGTGGACGTTTTCACCTGCGGGGAACGCGTTGACCCCTGGGTCGCGGTGAACGCCATCGTGAAGGAAATCGGTGCCGGTTCTGTTGAAGCGTCGGAAGTCAAGCGCGGAGTGTTTGCCAAGACCGAGGCTTGCGCCAGCTAGACTAGTTTCGAGATCATTTGAGGAAAGGTGATAGTTATTTTAGGTACTGAGGAAGACGGGACGCCGAAGGAATAGACCCTGGGGGTTGGTGGACTCAGGGTCTATTCTTTTGTCGTCAACGCCTTTGTCCTAGAGGTTTTGCGGGTTCTTCGAGGAAGAAATAGAATGTGGTAGACAAGCAAGATTCGCAAAAGGAGAGACTCATTGTGGTTGAAAGGACACTGGTTTTGGTGAAGCCCGACGGCATGGCCCGCGGGTTGGTAGGAGAGATCGTGGGCCGGCTCGAAAGGAAAGGCCTAAAGCTCGCGGGGCTTAAGATGGTCTGGATGGACGAGGACATGGCCCACAAGCACTACGCGGCTCATGTGGGAAAACCGTTTTTCAAGGGCTTGGTAGAGTACATAACCGCTTTGCCCATCGTCGCCATGGTCTGGGAAGGCCCGAACGCCATAGCCAACGTGAGGCAAGCTATGGGAGCGACTGACCCGTCCAAAGCCGCTCCGGGAACCATCAGGGGCGATTTCGCCCTGGACATATCCAACAACTTGGTGCACGGCTCAGACGGGCCTGAGTCGGCTGCCAGGGAGATTGCCCTCTTCTTCAACGACAACGAGTTGTTCCAGTGGGAAAGGCCCCAGGAGAAGTACATAGCCGGCTAGAGTTCGGCTGATGACTCAAACGACTGGCCCAGAACGGGGTGTTCATCGTGTTGTACTTGGGTACGGCTGGGTTCAGCTATAAGGATTGGAAGGGAGTCTTCTACCCGGACGAGATGAAACCCGGAGACTTCCTTGAGTACTACTCCCGGTTCTACAACTGCGTCGAGATCGACTACACCTACTACCGTCAGCCCGTGCCCAAGACTATGGAAGCTATGACCAAGAAGGTGCCGCCTTCTTTTCGGTTCACCGTGAAAGCCCACAAGACTCTGACTCACGAAATACCTTCCGGGAGCGCCCTTGACAAGGAAGTACAGACCTTCATCGAAGGCGTGATGCCCATGGCGGGGTCCGGGACGCTCGGGTGCGTTTTGTTCCAGTTCCCCTGGTCATTCCGGTACTCCTCGCGGAACCTGGACTACGTGACCGGACTATCTACCATGGTCCCCGTGGCTCCCGCGGTGGTGGAGTTTCGCAACCGGGAATGGGCCAGAGATGATGTCTACCGGGCTCTACGAGACGCCGGCGAAGCCTTCTGTTGCGTGGATGAGCCGAAACTGCGCTCTCTGTTCCCGGGGGTCGTCCGGGTCACCGCGAATCCCGGTTACCTGCGGTTCCACGGCAGAAACGCCGCCAAGTGGTTTGACCACAAGGAGGCGTGGGAGCGCTACGATTATCTATATTCCGATGAGGAACTCAAGGAATGGATCCCCAAGATCCGGCAAATGCAGAAGGATTCGCCGGATACCTACGTCCTCTTCAACAACTGCCACAGGGGGCAAGCCGCCCTAAACGCCTCCCGTTTGCAGGAACTCCTGCTTCTAGACGACCCTCAGGAGAAGGGCGAAATAGACGCCGATTGACGCCAGCAAGCCGACTAGGATGGTCCAGTTGTAGCGGTACATCTTGGTGAAGTCCACCTTGAAGTACTGGCAGGTCAGCACCTGGCACATATGAAGCGGGGAGAAGAAGTAAGCCGTGAAGCTGGCCCCGTAAATCACCGCCAGGTAGGCAAGGCGCACCGCAGGGCTTTCGCCTAGGGGTATCAAAATGGGAATCAGGACGCCAATTGTTGTTGTTTGAGACGCGCTGCCGAAACCGAACAGAAGCGGCAAAACCAGCGCCATCATTGCAGGTGACACGCCTTGCTCCGTGGCTTTGCTCACGAGGGCGGGGAACACAGGAGAGGCGGTCACGAACGCTTTGAACGCCATGATCCAGAACATGGCCGTGACTTGGCTGAAGTTGGCTCCCTTAAGAAGCGCCGAAGGCTTAGGCAACTCCCGCTTTTCGTAGAGGCCGAGACCGTAAGCCAGAGCTGTGCCCGCGAGCAGCGCTATCCACAGGGGAAGCTTAAGAAGCAGTCCCAACAGCAACGCGCTGATGAGCGGGCCGCCGTACTTCAAAAACTCCACGAGGCCCGATAGCCTTCCGCCCGGAGCGGCTGTGGCGGTCGCGGCGGTTTCCGCTTGTGCTTGCGCAGACGCGGGGATAACCTTAGCTTTCCGGAGATGGGCGAAGTAGCCCAAAGCCCAGATAACAATGCTCAAGGGCCAAAGGCGCTTTATAAGATCCGATACCGTCAGGCCGGTGAGCTGGGCGGCCAGGATGAGGCTGGGCGAAAAAGGGAACAAAAAGAACATGCCGTGCCTAAACACTAGGTTCGCGGCTGCCAGAGTCTCAGGTTTTAGGTCCAACGAGCTTCCCAACTTGTCTACCAACGGAGCCGACAGCGCGGCGCCGCCGAGTACAGGCATGGTGCCGATTAGGGCCGGCACCGCCATAATCGCGGCTTTCACGTTGCCCAAGAACGCGGCCAGGCCGGAAACGGTCTTCTCAAGGAAGCCGAACTCCTTCATTGTCGTAGAGAACAAACCGATTGTGAGGACCGCTGCCGCTAGTTCTAAGGTGCCTTTCTCGATGAAAGCGGACCAGACTGTTGACGCGATGACGCCCGGCGTCAAACCGGAAGTCAGAGCGATAACGACGGTGGCTATGAACATGACCTTTGACAGGGACATTTTCTTGACCGACAAATACATAATGAGTACGAATGCTGCTGTGACGCCAACATACTGCATCGTTTGTCACCCCGTTAGTGTCCCGCGGCCGCGTATTCCTGAATCACGTGGTCGGCTAGATATGGAACTATGCTTGTAACGCTTACTCTTGCGCAGTAGGGAAGGTCGGCTCCGTAACCTATAGCCTCCAAGTACTTGCCGTGCTGTGAATCATGCAAGGCTTGGAGTATGTCATCCCGGTACTGAAAGTAGGCATGCCTGGCTTCTGTGGCGCTTTCTTCGAGAGCCAGCCCTTTATTGGCCAGCCTGTCAGCCAGAGCTCCCGCGCAGACGAAGTCTTCAAGGGAAAACTCGCCGTGACTTCCCGAGCAGATCACGAAAACGCCTTTCTCCTTACGGGATGCCTCATCATGGGGCGCGTCACCCCTGGAGGCCTCGCAGGCTACAGTCTTTGCCACCGCGTCAATGTTAAGGAAGGAACACATGAACACAGCGGACGCTCCCTGGGCCTTGGCTCCCAGAATAGCTTTGGTTCCGTTTGATGTGGTAAGGATGAGCTTCTTCCCTTGTACATTCTCCGGCGTGAAGTCTCGAGGGGAGTTCCCCAAGTCAAACCCCGGTATGATCTTGCTCTGTTCTTCGCCGCAAAGGAGCGAGTCCGGGTAGGACTCGCGAAGCTTTAGCGCTTCCTCGCGGTTGGCGGCAGGTATAATGCCGGTGGAGCCCGAACTCAAGGCAGTGACTATTGAGGAGGTCGCGCGGAGGACGTCGATCACGACGGCGACACCCAAAGCCATATCGGTTTTTCCTATTTGACCTGGGAGTCTCAACACATGCACCTTGCTCAACAGTTCACACCTCCAGAACATGTTCATTATACGCCATTTTCTCAGGGGAGATGGGCTATTTGGCGTCTATTAGGCAGTGTTTGAATATGGACAATGATAAGACGGTCCTTCCCGTTCCTGATTATGTGGCTTTCGACCTGGAGACCACGGGGTTGTCCCCCGACGATGACGAGATGCTGGAGATAGCTTTCGTTAAGTTTCGTGCCGGGCGACCGGTCGAAAGATGGTCTACATTCGTAAGACCGAGCCGGTCAGTCCCTCTGAAGACCCTGCGTCTTACGCACATACCCAAAGACCAGCTGGAACAGTCTCTCCCGTTTATGCCGGAGACGGCCAAAAGGATAGACGAGTTCAGAGGGACTCTGCCGCTGGTCGGGCACAACTCGTCGTTTGATACGGCGTTTCTCAGGCGTGTGATGCCCGGTTTTCCGGGGGTCGATGTGTACGACACGCTAGAGCTAGCGAGGATCGTGTTCCCCGGTTTTTGGAGCTACCGGTTATCGGACTTGGCTTCCAGGCTGGGCGTTCAAGTCACCGAGGCTCACCGGGCGTACGACGACGCCGAGGTCGCCGGCACCTTGTTCAGGATCATACAGGAAAACGCCCTTATGCTGGGAGTCGAGACGCGACAAAGGATAGTAAGTCTTATGGGCAGCGATTGGCTCCCACGTTCCATGTTTGACTTTGACGAGGGGCGGCGGCAGCGCGCTCTTTTCGGCCCGTTAGTCCAGACGGCGGCGCCTTCGAGAGCCGTGTCCATGGAATGGCTGCGTGATGCTGCGGTGGAACTGCTTCGTTCCCCGGAAAAAGACAGGGTCTTTAGGGTTCCAAGTTCGTTGGACGCGGCCATAGCCGTGGCAGAAGCGGCGCTGGCTTTTTCCCAGGAGACCGGCAAGAAAGTGCTGCTCTTGGGTTTTCCCGATCAGGCCCGGGATTCCAGGATGGGGGTCGTCCACAGTCCGGGCAGCTACCTGTGCCTCCACCGGTTTGGGGAGACCATGCGCCTGGCCGTAAGCGGCGCTTTGAACGGGCTTGACGTCGAGAGCAGGCGGTACTTGGCCTCCGTCGCCAGTTGGGCGGAGAGGACTCAGGACGGGCTTTTGAGGGAGGTGCAAGCGGCCGGGAACTGGGAGCTAGTGTCGGAACTGGCGTGCCCCGAAGACCTCGGGTGCAAAGACATGTGCCCTCAAGCTCTCCAGTGCTTCGCCCTGAAGGGATCACCGGCAAAGAGTCCCGCGTTTGCGAAGTTGGATGGGCTAAGGAGCCTTCTGGGCTTGGACAACGCAGGCGGATGGGACCGCGTGCTGGTATGGGAGTTCCATCAGTTATCTCGTGAGGCAAGGCGGTTCGAGGCTGAACTGAACCTTTCCGCGGTCCAGTCGTCCCTGGGAGAACTGGGATTGATAGAGGCTATCCCGCTGCTACAGGAAATCTCCGCGCGTACTGACGTATCCAAGGTCCGTTCCATGGTCCCAAAGCTTGTCGAAGAGGTCCGTCGCGCGGTTCTGCAGGCCAAGAGCAGGTTCCAAGAGGCCCACGGCCCTTACGAGTCCCCGGTTCTCGAGGGTCCTCCCGTACTGTACCGGGGCATCCGCTTCCTAGAGCGTTGCGCCCGGGCTTTGTCTGAGATCGCTGACGAACAGGCCGGTACAGAACTGGTTATGGAGACGGTGTTCGGTGAAGGAGGAGTCAGGCAGCATGTCCTCGCGCGGCGGGGCTTGAGGCCCGGAGCCGGCGTCCTCGAGGGAATCCGGGCTGCTGCAGGGGAACCCATTTTCCTGTCGAGCATGTCGGAGACGATCTGCTCGTCAAAGGGGCTCAAGTGGTCTTACGGATTGCCGGACGCGGTGTCGGCGCGTCCATTGAAGCCCGGCACAGGGGCTGCGGAAAACGTCCTGTTCTTGCAGGTAGAACCCTATCCCGTGCCCTCCCCCTCGCAGTACGGTCAATACCTTAAAGACCTCATTCTGCTCATAGCCCGGGTCAGGAGGACAGGGGTCCAGGTGATGTTTCCGTCCCGGTCCCTTATCAAGGAGGTCTACCCGTTGGTCGCGGGAGACCTGGAACAGAACGGGATCGTCCTTTACGCCCAGGGGATAGACGGCGGGCACCGGGTTTTGGAACACCTTGGGGAAGAAGACGCGGTTGTGTTTTCCACCGCGGTCCCGCCCGGTCCGGAAGATCCGGTCCCGTCTTGCCTGGTGGTAGCCAAAGTGCCATTCGCGCCGCCGAACGCCATGGACGACCTGCGCCGGGTAGAGGTATCACGCCTGGGTCTCGATCCGTTCGTCGAGGTAAATGTGAGGCAGGCTGCCCTGGCGGTGAGGGCGCACGTCCAACCGATGGTGGACAGACCCGGGAAGTCGGTTGTCGTGATGGCCGATCCAAAGGCGTGTCCAGGCCGGTCCCGATGGGCTCAGGATTTCTTGAGTTCCTTCTCGGACCTTCCCAGGGTTTCTTGTCCGCCCGGGCACGTGGTCGCAAGGCTTTCCGGTTGGAATTCGGAAGATGATGTGAAGGGACCATAGTCACTGTACACCCTCGAAGAGGAAAGGGGTTTACCTGTGCAGCTGCTTCTAACCAACGACGATGGGGTCAACTCAGACGGGCTTTGGGCCCTTATAAGAGAAGCGTGTAAGGTGGACGGCCTGCGGGTGTTGGCCGTCGCGCCTGACAGGGAAAGGAGCGCTTGCGGCCACGGCATAAGCATCCACCAGCCGATTGAGGTGCAGGAGATAGACAGCCCCTGCGAGCAGGTTTCTGTGTTCGCCGCCGCCGGAACTCCGGCGGATTGCGTGAAGCTGGCGATAGAGGGGATCCTAAAGGAGCCGCCTGACTTCCTTATTTCGGGGATAAACAGGGGGCCGAACCTGGGAACCGACGTGTTTTACTCTGGCACGGTATCAGCTGCCCTGGAAGGGGCGCTGTTGGGCGTGAAATCCATGGCCGTGTCGGTGACTGCTTTCGAGGGCATATCGTTTGAGACCGCGGCCGAATACGCGATAGCTCAAGCCCTCTCGGCGGTTACAGACAGCCAGTGGCCCGCGTTGGTCAACGTGAACGTGCCCCCGGTGCCAAAGTCGTCCTTGGCCGGCGTAGCCGTCACGCGGCTTGGAGTGCAGGCCTACCGGGATGCTTTCACCAAGCGCCAAGACCCCAGGGGAAGAACCTGGTACTGGTTGGGAGGAACGCTCCAGGAGCACGACGATCCCGAAGACTCTGATACCATGGCCGTGCGTAACAACATGATATCGATTACCCCGCTCCTCACCGACCTTACCGATTTCCGAGCCGTTGAGACCATGAGGAGGCTGCCCCTGGCCTGGCCGCGCCGAAAGGACTGATAAGGAAAGACCGGTTCTCCCCCCAAGAGATGGCACATATAGAAAACCAGGGGGTGAGGCAGGTGTCTTTCAGAACGCCCGGCTCGACCAGGAGAAAGTGGTCGAGCAAAAAGAGTTTCGATGACGGGTTCTCCGCGAGGGCGGCAGGCGGAGGGGTGGTTCGCGCGCTTGGAATGGCGGTAGTCCTCGTCCTTCTGGGGGCCACCATCGTGTATTTCACCAGTTTGGACGAGAGGATCCTCACCTGGCTGGTGAACCTTGGGAGTTTCGTAATCGTCGGCCTGGCCGCTTTTCTGACCGCGAGGAAACAGATGTCCCACGGCTTGGTTTACGGCCTTGCCATCGGCGCGGCCTACGCCCTGATTACGGTGCTGGCCGGCACAGTGTTGTTTCCGCCGTTTATTGGATTTGTAGCCTTTCTGAAAAGACTGGGCTTCTGTTTGGTGGCCGGAGCTTGCGGGGGGATACTTGGAGTCAACACATAGCGGGAAATATACGAGTTCCTGTTGGAAAGTATAGACTTCCCGTTTTCACGGCAATATAACCTGAGAAGCCGTGCCGGGAGGTTATTTCTTTGTTTGAATTCCGTATTAAGCGTGTTTCGGTGATCCTTGCCGCCTTCTTGGTTATCGCGGCTCCCGTTCTGTGCCCCTTAGCGGCCGCACAAGAAGCTTCGGCGGTTTCCGTCCTTCAGGAATACAAGGGGTACCTGAGGCAGGGGGACCGGGGCGACGCGGTCAGGGCGCTTCAAGAAGTCCTCTCCGCTCTCGGCTATTACCCTCATTACATTGACGGTGTGTTTGGACCCAAGACAAAGGAAGCGGTCTTGGAGTTTCAAGACAGCGTGGGGCTAAGGACCGACGGGATAGTCGGCCCGGCAACCATTTCTGAGCTTGACGCCGAATACCTCAAGAAATACCCGCCGGAGACCCACGTTGTCCGTTCAGGGGAAACCCTATCAGGCATCGCGGCTAAGTACGGTGTCAAAGTATCTTTCCTACAGGAGATCAACGGTTTGAAGTCTCCCGACCGCATCTACGCGGGGCAGATCCTGACCGTGAAGGCCCAGGCGACGCCCGTTCCGACGGTCGAGGAGCCGCCGGTGACGGCTCCTGTTCCGGAGGAGCCCCAATTCCCTGTGCCCGACAAGTCGGTGTGCCTTACTTTCAACGACGGCCCGGACCCATCTACGACCGGTCCAATACTGGCGACTCTGGACAAGTACGGGATCAAGGCCACCTTCTTCGTGATAGGCGAGAAGGCTGAAATGTATCCGGAACTGGTCCGGGAAATGGCTGCCCGGGGCCACACCGTGGCGGTCCACGGATACGAGCACAAAGTGTTGGCCGGCCTTCCGGCCAAAGAGGTGGAGGCCGACCTGAAGAAAGCCTGTTCCGTAATCGCCTCGTTGACCGGCGCGGAACCCTATTTATACAGGCCTCCCGGGGGAGCCCTGGACGCGACCCAGGTGCGAGAGGCCACTAAACTCGGCCTCCGCGTCATGATGTGGACCAACATCGGGGGAGCGGACCTGGGAGCTCAGGATCCGGCCCAGGTTGTTTCAAGGGTCGTCGAAAGCGCTAAAGATGGCGCCATCATCCTTCTCCATGACGGACTTCCCAACACAGCGCTTGCCCTGCCCGGGATCATCGAGAGCCTCGCGAGGTTGGGTTACGGGTTCCGGAACCCGTCAAGCCTTTCCGGCGTGTCTTCACAGTAGGTTTGGCAGGCTACTGAACCTCGTCAGGAGGGACCACTTGCTCGGCGACGTCCTGCGCTCCCTTCACGAGAAGGCTCATCTCGCTTATCGCCATGGATTGGAACATGGCGTTTTGAGCTTCGGCCATGGCGGATACCGCCTGGTGCAGGGACCTGGCTATCTGCCGGTCGGCAATGGCTTGCTGTTGGGCCAGGTTGGCGCTTAACCGGGCGATCAGTTCTCTCACCTGGCGCAGGTTTGACTGGAGCGCTTCGTTGCCTTGAGACACCATTGACGTCACTTGCTGGACCAGGGCAAACATTGTATCCACGGATTGGGAATCCGCCACACGGGATGACGCCTTTGATAGGCACTCCTGCAGGTCCTGCTCGGTGCACATCTGCTGCTCGCGGATCTGGTTTTGAACTTGACACAAAGCCTCTTCGATGCGCTCGGCAGGAGTAGTGGGAGTGCCCGCCGCGGGCGGGGTAAACGACCGCCTCAACTCGTCCTCGAAACGAGATGTTGAAGCCTGGCCTGATTCTAAATCCGCTAACTTGTAGTCTTCGTTCTTCGGCATTTGGGGTGTCCTCCTTTCTTCTAGTGTTCCGTAGTTCGCGGGGAGGTTATAACCGTGAGTTTGCCCGCGCGACGCAGGGAGGTGTACACTTTCATCGTGTGGAGGTGCTCAAGATGCCCATCTTCGAGTATAGATGCCAGGAATGCGGCAAGAAGTTTGAGGTATACCTAAGAGGGAAAGAAGTGCCTAAGTGCCCGGATTGCGGTTCGGACTCGCTTAAGAAGCTTATCTCCAGCTTCAACTCAAATGTCTCGGGCGGGAAGGGTGCCTCGTGCGGTGGTTGCGGAGGCGGAAACTGTTCGTCGTGCGGAAAATAGCGTTGACCGGCGGAGAAGGATAAGGGAATAGACCGGAGAATCCGACAAGCGTGGTTTAGAGCAGGTTTATTGTAGGGCAGGCATTCTTGGACCCGTTACATGGATAGGGAATTTAAGTAGTACTGTGTAGCGAACAGGAGGTGGGGTCATGTCTCAACAGGGGCCTGATAACAAGAGCAAGGACATTTGGACCAGGCTTGGCCAGACCCTTAAGGCCGGGGCTGAGACAATAGTCCAGGAAACCAAGGAACTCACGAAGATAGGCAAGCTCAAGGTTGAGCTCATGTCTTTGGAGAACGAACGCAGTCGCAAGTTGGAGGAACTCGGGAGGGCCGCGCACACTCTCCATAAGACAGGTGCCATGCTTCCGCCCGAGCTCTTTGAACTGCTGCGCGCAGCCGACGACATCGAGGTCAGGATAGCCGAGAAGAAAAAGGAGATCGAGACGGTTCGTACGGAGCCGCAAACGGAGAAACCCCAAGCAGGGCAAGACGTGGCGCCTCCGGCAACGCCGCCTGCGGAACCCATAGAAGCGGAACCGGCCGAGGTTGTGGTGCAGGAGCGCTTTTTCTGCGGTGAGTGCGGAGCCCGGGTTGAGCCCGGAAACGTCTATTGCGGGAAATGCGGAGCCAAATTGCAGTAGCCTGTGGAATACCGTTTGCCTGAGTAACCGGCGCGGGCCCATGGACACATGGGCCCGTTCCCATTGCTGAGCTGTCTTACGATTCTGGCGATTAAGTTCTGCGGCTCGACTTAAAAGGTGTACAGGCATGTTCTGTTGAACACCTAAGAGCCGAAACTGTTGGACAGGAGGAGACGGTCTCATGGCAGCTACCATTATCGACGGAAAGAGCATAGCGGCGGTCATCAGGGACGAAGTCCGGGCTGAAGTCAAGAACCTTCGGGAAAGGGGCATCATTCCCAAGCTGGCAGTGATACTCGCCGGCGATGACCCGGCATCCGTGCTCTACGCCAGGTCCAAAGAACGGGCCTGTAAGAACTCGGGCATTGAGTTTGAGCTACATAAGTATCCCGAAAACGTGGAAGAGCAGGTCATCCTGGATAAGCTGGCCGAGCTCTCCAGCGACCCCGCTTGCCACGGCATAATGGTGGAACTACCGCTTCCCAGACATATCAACAAGGAGAGGGTCATGAGAGCCGTCGACCCGGACAAGGACGTTGACGGCATCAGCCCCATAAACCGGGGCCGCATGTTCACTCATAAGGACGGGCTATTCCCGGTTACGCCCCAGAGCTGCATCGAGATCCTGAAGAGGCAAGGGATCTCCCTGGAACGAAAGGACGTCTGCCTCATAGGCAGAGGCGACACCGTGGGCAAACCCCTGATCTTCCTGCTGCTGAACGAAAACGCGACTGTAACTGTTTGCCACACCAGGACCGCCGATCTCGCTTCTCACACGCTAAAGGCCGACATCATCGTCGCGGCGGCGGGTAAAGCCCGGCTCGTCACGAAAGAAATGGTCCGTCCGGGCGCGGTGGTCGTCGACGCCGGAATAAACGACCTAGACGGCAAAACTGTCGGGGACGTGGACTTCGAGGGAGTATATGAGGTAGCTTCCGCGATTACCCCGGTTCCGGGCGGAGTTGGCAGCCTGACCACGGCCCTTATCCAGAAGAACCTTCTAAAGGCCATAAAGATACAAGAATCACGCTGAGTATGGAATGAGCGAAAGGAGCGACCGGCATGAGCGATCTGTTTTCGGGAAGCCTTAGGGACATCCTCAAGGTGTCCGCCTCCAGTGAACCGGTGCCGGGAGGCGGAAGCGTTTCGGCCATCACCGCCGCGTTCTCGGCGGCCATGAGCGCCATGGTCGCCAACCTGACCATAGGCAAGAAGAGGTACAAGGACGTCGAACCCCAGGTCACGGCGCTAAGGGATAGGGCGCTGTGCCTGATGAGCAGGTTCGAGGAACTGGTAGACGAGGATATGGCCCAGTTTAAGCGCTTCATCGAGCACTACAAGCTCCCCGCCTCGACTCCCGAGGAACAAGCCCGCAAGGAATACCTCATACAGGAGTCTTTGAAAGGTGCCACCGAGACGCCGCTGGAGATCGCCCGTACCTGCATGTCCGTTTTGGAAATCGTTCAGGAGATTGCTCCGATAGGCAGCAAGATGGCCATCAGCGATGCCGGCGTGGCTGCTTACTTGGCGGAAGCGAGCCTTAAGGCCGCTCTCTTGAACGTGGATATCAATCTCCAGCAGATAAAGGACGCGAAGTTCGTCGAGAAGGCCAAAGCAGAAAAAGAAGGCCTGATAGAACAGGCCGAGAGAATATCCCGGGAATCTCTGGCTGTAATTACTTCTCGGTTGGTTTCCTAAATCTAAACCTGGGACGAGGCTTCACCTCAGTCCCTTCTTGTTCGGCGTTGACCTGCACACCGGCGGGCCAGCCTCTTCGCCTTACGTTTCTGGGCGGGCGCTGGTAGCCGGTGAATACTTCATAGGAATGACTGTGGTTGTCGTTGACCGTGGTTCTGCCCGAAAGCCGGTGGACGTGTCCCATAAGCACCGAAACCTGCAGACCGCTTGTGCCTGTCATAAGGTGAGTGTGGTTTTCTGCCACTCTGGTCTCGTTGGCGTAGTTATGCACATGGCCGTTAGCCACAGGCGTCTCCGTATCGGTTGATCCGACGAAGGTGTGGAAATGGCCACGGTCCACTGATGTCCTACCGTAATAGTCGTGCAAGTGTCCTGCCTGCTTCGCCGCGACGTCCTTCTCTGTCTCCACTATATCGCCTCCTCCGTAAAGGCTCACGTTAAGATAATATGAGGACTGCCGCCAAGTGGTGAGGAAGAGCCGTTATGTCGCGTTGGCGGCGCCCCTCTGAAGCGCCGGCAGGTTTCGGTCGCTTGCGTGCGCGCGACACTCCCGAGGGCCGGGCGTCACAACCTGGGCAGCTTCTGAAGGGCCTCCCGCCAGGCGTGCTTCGAAGTGATCTGAGCGAGTTCCACGAGGAGTCCCTGCCTGTTGAGGGACAAGTGCTTGATTATCGCTCCTGACAGGAGCCCTTTGGATAAGGCGACCAGGTCAAACTCTATCACGCTGTATCCCAGGTAGGACGCGCCCGGCGTCGTCAACACCATCGGCCTGAACACCTGAAACCAGCTGGGCTTTACCGGAGGTGAAACCCGGAACCCGACCTTGCTGCCCATGTACGACTGCACTTCTACGCGAAACCTGATTGGGAGTCCGAATGCCACTGAAGCCCGGACCGTGGCCTCAAGCCCCTTGTCGGTAAGGATTACATCATCTATGGAGATCCCCTCGGGAAGAGGAAGGCTAAGTATCAGGGAGGATACTTCTTTTGGAGAGAGAAGAACCGATAGTCCGTCGATTTGCATATGAAACACTCCAATGCGGAAAAACCTTCAGATAACGCTATGCCGGAATGTACCCTAGTGCCACTCCGGCGGCGTAGTAACCGGGTACAAGCGCTAGCGGCCAGAAACCTTAGGGGAGGGAGCAAATGTGCAGAAGGGCATCGTGGTATTTGGGAGTCTCAACGTGGACTTCGTGGTAACCGCCGAGAAACGCCCGGCTCCAGGCGAGACCGTCGCAGGGCTCTCTTTTCGGGTCCACCCTGGCGGGAAAGGGGCCAACCAGGCGGTTGCCGCCGCAAGGGCAGGGGGGACAGTCACCATGATCGGCCGCGTAGGTGACGATGGTATATCTGATGTGCTCGCGCGCAGTCTCTCCGAGTCGGGCGTTAGGCAAGACTTGATAACCATCACACACGGCGCGACGACCGGCTGCGCTTTCATAACCGTTGACCGC
>DULO01000048.1 GCA_012840345.1 Candidatus Fermentithermobacillaceae bacterium | reverse complement strand
TGGCGGCTCAGGGAGAAGAAGCGAGCCGGTCTGTTCGGAACCACCTATTCACGACCGGCCGTGAAGTCTGGGGTGGGGGAAAATTCAACCGGCCAAAGTGGAGGAATTTTCGACCGGCCTTGACACAGTGCGCAGGTCGTTGAATTAAGTGGGCGCTAGTGCGCAGGTCGTAGGATTAAGTGAGCGCTAGTGCACAGGTCGTTGAAACAAGTGGGCTCCAGCGCGCAGGTCCTAGAGTTAAGTGGGCCCCACGGCGCATGCCATAGGGGTTACGGGCTCCACAGCCCACATCTCTGGGATTGATGAGCATCAAATCGTGCACGGTTGAGACGATGGGGAGGAGACTGTCCATGTCAGCAAAGTGGCTTCACACAATGACTTGGGAAGAGTTCAAGGAGGAACTCCAAGGAGAACTCCAGGGAGAACTCCAGGGAGAACCGGTGATTATCCTACCCGTGGGCAGTACCGAGCAGCACGGAGGTCACCTACCTCTCGGAACGGACACCATGGTAGCGATTGCTCTGGCGGAGGAAGCGTCCGAGAAGACGGGGGCGGTGATTGCTCCGCCTCTCTGGTTTGGATGGAGTCCTCACCATATGATCCTGCCGGGGACGATTACCGTGCGTCCGGAGATCCTCGCAGAGCTTGTGTTCGATGTCATCGAATCTCTGGCGAAACACGGGTGTAGGAGATTTGTGCTGCTCAATGGGCACAGAATAGTGAACATCTCTTGGCTTCAGATAGCCTGCGAAAGGGCTAAGCGCCTCCTCGAGGTGGAAGCGGTCATATTTGACCCGGCATACATGTCCAAGGAAATAGCCGACCGTCTGGGCTTTGGGCCCCTTGGCCACGCAGAAGAGATCGAGTCATCCCATATGTGGTACTGCCATCCGGACCTGTATCATGAAGACCGGGCCAAAGACTATGTCCCCGAGCCCAATGATTTCCACAGCGTGGATCCCAGGTATCAGCGCGACACCCTGTGCTATGTTCCTTCGACGGCCAAGGACATGGCTAAATCGGTCGAGGTCGCAAAGGGAACGACCGGCAGTCCGACCAGAGCCTCGAAGGAGAAGGGCAAGATCTATCACGAGCACCTGGTGGATAGGCTGGTTCAGGTAGTGAACAGACTCCGCAGACGTTGAGACCCGGCTACCCATAGGCCGGCGGGCAGGGGTTGGACTCGGACTGGGCGTCGCCGGACCGGTCATGGGTTGCCGCGGGTTGTTTGAAGCAGGAGGGGGAGCCTATGCGGGTGATTTCCATAAGGCAGCCTTGGGCCATGTTAGTGGCTCTGGGGGCGAAGCGCCGTGAGACGAGGAGTTGGTATACCGCCTATCGCGGCCCTATCGCTATTCACGCTTCGGCAGCGATGCCCGTGCGCTCGAAGGCAGCGTGTTCCCTCCCGCTTGTTAAGGATGTCTTGAGCCGGGCAGGGTACGAAAGCTGGCGTGACATGCCCCGCGGCGCCATTATTGCAGTCGGCCGGCTGACCGATGTGCAGGATATCTCTCCGGAGAACACCCCGCCCAGCCCCGAGCTCGACTTCGGCGACTATACGCCCGGAAGGTTCCAGTGGGTCCTATCCGACGTCCGCCTCCTTCCCGAGCCTATACCGGCTAAAGGGGCGCTTGGCTTGTGGCGGACTGATCTTCTGGACGACCTGGAGATCGAGTAGAATGTATGCTGCTTGACGCCTGCTTGGCTCGAAGGTGAGCCTCTTATCACGAGTCACCTGTTGTTGTGGGTGGGCACCACATGGCATGCCCGAGCGTCTAAGCGCGGAGGAGGTGCGTCTCGTGAAAGGATTCCTCAAGAACGTCGCTCTTTGCTTGGCCGTCCTCTTGGCCGCATTGCTGCTGTCAAGACTGGTCCTCTATTTCCGTGTACTGGACGCGTCGATGGTGGACGTGCCAAAGGCGATGCTCGCTCACAGGCTTGAGAATAGGAACAGCCTGAATCCCAACACGATCGGTCACCTCCAGGAAGTTCGGATAGACTCGGAAGAAGTGATAGGAAGACTATTTGATGAGATACGGAGTGCCACGTTGCGTGGTACGAAGTCGGTCAACTTCTTTGAGCGGTATCCCGTCTATCTGATGATTATGGAGTACGGAGAAGGCGCGCAAGACACCTTTATGTACATCGAGGTGGCAGCGGACAGGAGAACCACGCTCCACAGAGACGGAAGGACCGCATACTACGGCTATATCTCACAGGATACATACGACCTGTTGGCGGAGGCTTATTTGAACGCCACCAAGTAGCGCCAACCTCACTCAGCGGCCCCAAAATGATTGACGGGGGCGGCCCAGCTTGAGTCATCGCTCCGTGACAACCGTAACCTGCGCCTTGAACTGGTCTCCGTCGATGGTGACCCCGAAACGTCCTCCGCAGGCCTCGGTGAAGCTCTTGGCTATGGAAAGCCCCAGTCCTGACCCCTCAGTGCTTCGGGAACGGTCTCCCCGGGTGAAGCGCTGAAGGATCTCATCGGCCGTGAAATCCATCTCGTAGTTCGCCGTGTTCTTGATGACTACCGTGGCTTCTTTCTCGCCTCTTACCAGTTCGACGAACACCCTCGACCCTTTGAGCGAGTACTTCAGCGCGTTGGAGATGAGGTTTTGGAAGACCCGATACAGCTTGCCGCCGTCGCTCACTGCAAACACCGGTTCATCTGGGAGATTAATGCGGAAAGCAAGGCCTGAGTTGTTGATGGGCTCCTCCATGTCGGCAAAGACTTGCCTCATGAGGCGCACGAGGTCTATCCTCTCCATGTCCAAGGTGATATCGTTGCTTGCGGCCTTAGACAGTTCGAAGAGGTCTTGGATCAGGTTCTTGAGGCGCTCGGCTTTCTGCGCCAGGATTCCCACATACTCCTTAGCCCGCTCAGGCATACCGTCCTCTTGAGCCAGCAGGTCGATGTAACTGACAATCGAGGTCAGGGGCGTTTTCAGGTCGTGGGACACGTTTGTTATGAGTTCCACTTTCATCCGCTCGGACTTGACCTTCTCGCTTACGGCCAGGCTGATGCCCTCTTGAATGCCGCTAAGGTCCCGTGCAGCAGCGGCTATGTCAGAGTCCGGGGCTACATCCAGTCTCGTCTCCATATCTCCGTTCCTGATCCTGCAGATGTGGTCCATGAGGCGCCCCCAATCGGTTATGGTCCGGTCGAAGCCGCGAAGATACCGGAGGAGGAGATAGACCCCGACACCGGTGAGCAGGATCGCGAAGAAAGGTCCCCAGCCACTTCGTGACAGGGCAATGAAGCAAAGAACCAGGAAGCCGATAAGCGCTTCGGCTCCCAAGAGCGCGTAGATCCTCCTAAGCATCCTCTTCTGCCAGGGGTATCGCGATTCGA
>DULO01000047.1 GCA_012840345.1 Candidatus Fermentithermobacillaceae bacterium | reverse complement strand
TACAGGATAGTGCAAGAGGCTCAGGAGAACGCTAGATTAAACGCCAAACCGGGAATGAGCGGCGCCGAAATAGACGCCTTGGCGAGGGATGTGATCGCCTCCTACGGCTACGGCGACCAGTTCATACACAGGACCGGGCATGGATTGGGGCTCGAGGTTCACGAGGAGCCGTACATCGTGTCCTCCAACCTTGTCCCGCTAGAGGCCGGGATGACGTTTACCATCGAGCCGGGCATTTACCTTCCGGGTAGGGGTGGGGTCAGGATAGAGGACGATGTAGTCCTCACCGCCGATGGAGCGCGAAGCCTTACCAACTACCCAAGGAATCTGGCTGACGAAGACGGCAAACTGGTGGTGTAATCCATTTGGAGCATAACAAAGAGACTCGGTTTGAGACTATCAGTATCGGACCAGGGATTTCGTATCACTACTTAACCGACGATAGGTGGAAGACTCTTTCCATAGACGTATTCTGCAAGGTTCCGATCTCGCGGGAGACCGTGACCAGCATAGCCTTGGTTCCCAGGCTCGCCAAACGCGGGACTGTGGGATTGCCTGCTCTGAGGGATATTTCCCGGCAACTGGAGGAAATGTATGGAGCGGGCATGGGAGCGGACGCGACCAAAATAGGCCCTGTGCAGGTGATCCGTTTCGGGATAGATATGCCCTCCCCGGACTACGTCGACTCCAATCTCCTGGGAAGCAAAGACGGTTTGAACCTGGCCAAGGCTATGTCTTTTGTGTGGGAATTAGCCACGAGGCCCTACTTGGTTAACGGGGCCTACCCTGAGGACCGGTTCGAAACCGAGAGGGAAGAACACCGCAGGGATATCCTCGGTATCATCAACAACCGGGCCAGATACGCTACTGTCCGCCTGGTAGAGGTGGTCTCTCAGGGCGAACCCTCCGGGCTTCCGGCGTGGGGAGTGCTTGAGGATCTGGACGACCTGAACCCTCGAGGAACGTGGGTGACCTGGGCGGGCGCTCTCGCGTCATCCCCCATAAGCATTTACGCTGTGGGGAAGGGCGTAAGAGAGCTCGGCGAGATCCTCCAGAGGACCAGCTTGGAGTTTCCTTTCTCGAGATTCTTCAGCGTCCAGGGACATAGGACCAACATCGCGCCTCCGCCCTTACCTGAGACCACTTTGTACCAGGAGGACTTCCTGCCCGGCGAACAGACGGTGCTGTGCATGGCCCTTTCCGGCGGCATCACCGAGGGGCATCCGGATTTCCCGGCGCTCATCTTCTACGACGGTATTCTCGGCGGCTTCCCCCACTCCAAGATGTTCAGGAACGTCAGGGAGAGGGAACAACTGGCGTACTTCGCTGATACCAGTCTGAACAGCTGGCGCGGCATGGTCATCGCCGTCGCCGGCATCGCCGACGAGGACAAGGAGCGGGCGCAAGACGTCATCATGGAGCAAGTGGAGGCCATGAAAAGCGGGGACATCTCTGATGAGGAGATGGACAATACCCGAGCGGGGCTCCTGCGACGGTACCGCTCCGAGAGCGATTCGCAAGGCGCCCTCATCAGGCGGTTTCTCACCCAGGAGATCATGGGGGGACCCGCGACCGAGGCCGAACTGGTTTCTCGGATCATGAAAGTAACCAAGGACGATGTGGTCAGGGTGGCCGAAGAAGTCCAACTAAAGGCCGTCTACGCCCTGAGAGCGAAAGAGGGAATCCACCGTGAGTGACTACTGCCTCAGGAACGACTCACTAAGAGAAGAAATCTACGTCTCCAAGGTCAAGGGACTTACGGCCTTCGTACTGCCCAAGAAAGGTTTCCGCAAGAAGTACGCGGAGGTTTTCGTCCACTACGGCTCCAACGACAACTCGTTCATCCCTCCGGGGGAAACCGAGCCCGTGGACGTTCCGCCGGGTATAGCTCACTTTCTGGAGCACAAGATGTTCGAGAAACCTTGGGGAGACGCGTTTTCCGCCTTTGCCAAAATCGGAGCTTCCGCCAACGCTTACACAACCAACAACTACACCTCATACCTCTTCTGGACTCTCGAGAACTTCGGCGAGGCTCTGAAGCTCCTCATGCAAGTGGCGCTAGACCCTTACTTCACCAAGGAGTCGGTGGCGAAGGAACAGGGGATTATCGGCCAGGAGATCGGGATGTACGATGACGATCCGGGGGCCAGGCTGGTCCGCGAGGCCATGGAAGCCTTGTACTTCAAACACCCCGTTAGGTTCGACATAGCCGGGACCAAAGAGTCCATCCGCCAGATCACCGACGAACTCCTGTACAAGTGCCACAGGAGCTTCTACAGGCCTTCCAACATGAGCGTCTTTGTGGCCGGCGACTTCGCGCCTCATGAGGCGTTTGAATATATAGCCCAAGCGTTGCCCGACTCGTTGTTGACGCGGTATACGCGCTCCGATACCTGCCCCGCGCCCGACGGGTCCCAGTCTTCGTCACCGGACACTCCTGTCCTGGACATTCCCCAACGCATAAGGCCGCTGGAGCCTCCCGAAGTGGGGGAGGACCGGGAGGTGTTCCTGCCCGTACCCACGCCGCTCATCCATATCGCGTGGAAGGACGATCCTCCCGGCGTAATTGGAGAAGACACGCTTCGCCAGGAACTCGCGGCCTCAATACTTCTGGACATGTTGTTCGGGAGGAGTTCCGCTTTCTTTACCGAGGTTTATGAGGAAGGTCTGGTAGACGACCTGCATTGCACCTACGAGGCATGGCCTGACTACTCCCACGCTTCCATGTTCGGCCAGAGCGCGTCTCCCGAAGAGTTTTCCGAGAGGGTTTTGAGAGAAGTCGAGACCGTGAATTCTGACCCGAAGAGGCGCGCCGGTCTGGAGGAAGATTTCTTAAGGATAAAGAAATCCAACTTGGGGCGGTACGTGACCCTGTTTGATTCCTTTGACACGGTGGGGGAAATCCAAGCGCATCTTCATGACATGGGCCTGAACATCTTCTCTTACGGAGATATCCTCCGGAACCTGACAATGGATGACGTCTTGGCACGGCTGGACAACTTGAGGAGGGAACGTTCGGTTCGCGTCATAGTGAGAGACCGGGATCATAAGAAAAAGTAGCCTGCCAACGTGTAGGGAGCCCGCCCAAGGAGACATCGCGAAGGTAAGAGTCCGGCTTCAAAGGAGCAGGTAGCCATGCCAGTTCTTTTGGATGGAGAGACGAAGGACATAGCACAGATAAGGGCTGTCGCTTGTTCTCGCGAAGAGGTGGTGATACCGCCTGAAGCCGCCGAGAGGATAGAGATGTCCCGCCGGGTGGTCGAGGAAATAATCGCCCGAGGCCGAAGAGTCTACGGTATCACCACGGGGTTCGGCAAGTTCGCCGACGTCTCCATATCCCGCCACGAACTTGAGGTGCTCCAAGAAAACCTGGTCAGAAGCCACGCCACCGGGGTAGGAGAACCGTTTGCCCAGGATGAGGTCAGGGCCGCCATGTTTCTCCGGGCCAACGCCTTGGCGAAGGGGATGTCGGGGATACGGTTGGAAGTAATCCGGATGCTGGTGGAGCTTCTCAACAGGGGCGTTACTCCTGTGGTGCCGAGAAAAGGATCGGTCGGAGCCAGCGGCGATTTGGCTCCCCTGGCGCATATATCGCTGGTGCTCCTCGGCGGGGGAGAGGCCTGGTGCGATTTCGGAGCGAAAGGCCCTTTTCGTGGAGAGGAGGCCTTGCGGGCCGCGGGGCTAGAACCCATCACCTTGGAGGCGAAAGAGGGACTTGCCCTGACAAACGGGGTCCAGATGACCGCGGCGGTACTTGCTCTCGCTGCCTATGACGGAAGTCTGCTCGCCAAGACCGCGGACATAGTGGCCAGTCTGACAGGACAAGCCCTGCGCTGCATACCGGACGCGTACGACGAGAGGTTGGTCGGCGTCCGCCCTCACACCGGCGCGCAAGACGTTGCCTGGAACCTTCGTGCCCTGCTTGCGGGATCCGGGTTCACCACTCGCCCGGGCGAAATCCGGGTTCAGGACCCATACACGATCCGGTGCATACCGCAAGTTCACGGAGCGGTCCGGCAAGCCTTGGAGCATGTCAAGTCGGTCGTGGAGATCGAGACCGGTTCCGCCACCGACAATCCTCTGGTGTTTCCAGACGGACACGTTGTGTCCGGAGGGAACTTCCATGGGCAGCCTCTGGCGGTAGCCTCCGATTACTTGGGATTGGCCCTCTGTTCCCTTGCCAATATGTCTGAGAGGCGCGTAGCCAGGCTCATGAGCGGCACTGAGGGTTTGCCGTTGTTTCTTACTCCGGAAGGCGGCCTGAACTCGGGGCTCATGTTGGCCCAGTACACCGCCGCGGCCCTGGCGTCTGAATGCAAGGTCTTGGCCCATCCCGCGGGAGTCGATACCATCCCGACTTCGGCCGACCAGGAAGATCACGTAAGCATGTCGACCATAGCGGCGCGACAGGCGAGGGATATAGCCGCGAATGTGGCAGGCGTGTTGGCCATCGAGTACTTCGCCTCCGCGCAGGCTCTGGACCTGCGGGGAGAGGCTCATCGACTGTCGCCGGCAGCCGCCGCGGCATTGAAGCTCTTGAGGTCAAAAGTAGAGTTCGTCTCTCAGGACAGGGAGATGGCTCCCGACATCGCGGCAGCGCGTGAACTCGTAATGTCGGGCGAACTGGTCCGCATGGTGGAGCAGGTGACGGGAGAGCTGAGGTAGCAGTGGTGTCCGGAGGCCATAGCGGTGCGCTCAGGCAGCAGACGTGTACTGAGGTAGTGGCTGTGCGTTGAGGTATGGCGGCATCACGAGTCTCTGAGTCATTGAGAGTTGGGTTTGAGAGATGGGGTGATTGACTCGTGGCTCACGCGAAAGAAGCGGACCTCCTAATTACCAACATCGGTCAGCTCCTGACCATGGAGCCGGCGCGCGTACGGCCTCGCGGGCCCAAGCGTGGGCGTGACGCTCGAGAGTTGGGTGTGATTTCGGGAGCGGCGTTGGCTTGCAAGAATGGCAAGGTGATAGCGGCGGGGCGGGCCGAGGAAGTGGAAGCCGAGGTGGCGGTAGACGACTCTAATGTGCTGGACGCCGGCGGAAGGGTGGTCGCTCCCGGATTTGTCGACGCCCATACGCACCTGGTGTTCGCGGGTTGGAGGGCGGCCGAGTACGGCATGCGTTCGGAAGGGCGCAGCTATCTCGAAATAGCGGCTGCCGGCGGCGGAATCCTGAGCACGGTAAGGGCGACCCGCGAGGCATCTTTCGAGGAGCTTTGCAGCCGGGCCTTGGGCTTTCTCGATCAGATGCTCCTGTGTGGGACGACGTCATGCGAGGCAAAGAGCGGTTACGGGCTCGATCTCGAAACCGAGTTGAAGCAGCTTCGGGTGGCGCGTTACTGTGACGAACGCCATCCGGTTGACGTGGTATCCACGTTTCTCGGCGCCCACGCGATTCCGCGTACCGCTCACAGGGAGACGTACATCAGCCAGGTAATTGAGATGCTGCCTGTAGTCAAGGGCCAAGAGCTGGCGGAGTTCGTGGATGTTTTTTGCGATGAAGGCGCCTTCACTATCGACGAGACCCGCCGCATCCTCCTGTCAGCCAAGGAACTCGGCTTTTGTCTCAAGGTCCACGCCGACGAGATTAAGTGGACCGGCGCTACTGAACTGGCATGCGAGCTGGGCGCTGTCTCATGCGACCACTTGATAAAGGTATCGGAGCAGGGAATCCGGGCGCTGGCCGAGAGCGAAACCACCGCCGTGCTGCTTCCCGCTACATCCGTTTTCCTCGGCGAGTGTCCCGGAGCTCCAGGCCGCGCCCTCATAGACGCGGGAGCCGCGGTCGCCCTCGGGACCGACTTTAACCCGGGGACGTCTACCGCCATGTCCATGCCTCTTTGCATGACCCTGGCTTGTTCGATGCTCCGCCTCACTCCGGAAGAGGCTTTCACGGCGGCCACGTGGAATGCTGCATGGGCCAGCGGCCTAGGGGGGAAAGCGGGAGGATTGTCCCCAGGTTTCCAGGCCGACGCGGTCGTGTTTGAGGCGGAAGACTACAGGGAAATTGCCTATCGTTTTGGAACCTCCCTGGTGGACACCGTTGTGAAGGCGGGAAAGATTGTCGTAAGCGGCGGCAGGATTGTGAAAGGCGCTTAGGTTAGATGAGTCTCTTGGGCGTTGGAGTTTGAATGCGCGCCCAGTATGGTTTTCCCAGTCAACGTAGAGGGGTGATCGCGTGAGTCAAGATGAGCGCAGGCGCTACCGGGGGCCTAGGGAAGAAGACCTGGAAAAGGCCCTGGAGCCGCGGTTTCGGGAATATGAGGAGTGGCGGGCTGAGCAGATGGCCAATGAGCCGCCTCCTCAAAAGAAGGAAGTAAAGAAAGGGTTCGGCCGTCAGGACCTCCTGTTCATATTGTTGGGCTTTTTAGCTGTCACGCTGTATCAATCGTGCAGAGGAACTGCCCAGTAGACTGTCGGGCTTTTTGTGATATTCTAGTAAGTGTTGCTAGCCGGCCCATCGTGTGGATAACCCGTACAAGGGCCAGACCCTATTTAGGCTGTTTGGGGCATAGATGGTCGGTTGGCGCATCGACGAATTAAGAAGGGGGAGTTTCGTCTTGAAGTCCGATATCGAGATAGCCCAAGAAGCGAAGATGCTGCCCATCAATCAAATCACAGACGCTTTGGGCATACCCGATGACTTCGTTGAGAACTACGGTAAGTACAAAGCCAAGATTTCGCTGGACCTTCTCGAGCAGATCAAGGACCGTCCTCAGGGCAAGTATGTCGTAGTCACCGCGATCACCCCCACGCCCCTGGGAGAAGGCAAGACCACCACATGCATCGGACTTGGCCAAGCTATGGGAAGGCTTGGCAAGAAGGTCATCAACACCATTAGACAGCCGTCTTTGGGACCCGTCTTCGGTATCAAAGGAGGCGCGGCCGGCGGCGGCTACGCTCAGTGCGTACCAATGGAGGACTTCAACCTCCACTTCACGGGAGACACCCACGCGGTGGCGTTGGCTCACAACTTGCTTGCCGCATTCTTGGACGCCAGCTTGCTTCATGGAAACCCCCTCAACATCGATCCATTGACCATCACCTGGCCCAGAGTCGTTGACGTCTCAGATCGTGCCTTGCGCAAAGTGGTTATCGGATTGGGCGGCTCCGAGAACGGCATTGTGCGCGAGACCGGTTTTGACATCGCGGTCGCTTCCGAGGTTATGGCGATCCTGGCCCTGACCACCGGGTTGAAGGACCTCAGGGAGAGGCTGGAGCGCATCGTCGTCGGGTATACATACGACGGGAAGGCTGTCACCGCCGGCGACCTAAGGTGCGCGGGCGCCATGGCGGTCCTGCTCAAGGATGCCATCAAACCGAACATCATTCAGACGCTGGAGAACACCCCGGTGTTTGTCCACGCCGGTCCGTTCGCCAATATCGCTCACGGTAACTCCTCCATTTTGGCCGATATGATGGCCACCAGGTTGGCTGACTACACCCTCACGGAAGCCGGATTCGGCGCGGACATCGGCGCTGAGAAGATGTTCAATATTAAGTGCCGTTACAGCGGGCTCAAGATAGACGCGGCGGTTGTCGTCGCCACCATCAGGGCGCTGAAGATGCACGGCGGAGCCATTCGTGTGGTGCCTGGCAAGCCTCTGGATACCGCGGCGCTGTCTAAGGAAAACATGGAAGCTCTGGATAGGGGCTGCGAGAACCTTGACAAGCATATCGAGAACGTACTCATGCACGGAGTTCCCGTGGTCGTTGCCCTGAACCACTTCCCGACCGATTCGGACAAAGAAGTCCAGTACGTGCTCGACAGAGCAATGAAGAAGGGCGCCTCCGCGGCGGTAGTCTCCAGGGTATGGGCGGAAGGCGGAGCCGGCGGTATCGACCTGGCCAACGCCCTGATCAAGGTCCTTGAAGAGGAGCCCAGCAACTTCCATCACCTGTATCCGCTGGACCTATCCATCAAGGAAAAGATCGAAACCATCGCCACTAAGGTCTACGGAGCGGATGGGGTAGACTACACTCCCTTGGCCGAGCGTCAAATCAGACGCTACACCAGGCTGGGCTTTGACAAGTTGCCCATCTGCATGGCCAAAACGCACCTGTCTCTCTCCGCCGATCCCAACTTGAAGGGACGGCCGAGGGGCTTCCGCGTCACGGTTAGGGAAGTCCGCGCGTCCATGGGAGCCGGCTTCCTGTATCCGCTGTTGGGCGAGATGCGGACCATGCCGGGTCTTCCATCGGATCCCGCCGGCGCTCACATGGATATCGATGAAAAGGGCCGGATAATCGGGTTGTTCTAGGCC